>NZ_JAGQBE010000048.1 GCF_024345475.1 Cyanobium sp. T1B-Tous | reverse complement strand
GGCCCTGGAGGCGAGCTTCTGCAGCACCGCCGCCACCTGGCGTGAGCAGGGCTTCAAGACCACCGCCCCCTACAACCCCAAACCCCGCAAGGACCGCTGCGGCCTGGTGGAGGGCTGGATCGCCGCCCAGCCCCCTGGGGGCGACTACGGCGCCACGGTGGGCCGGGGCGGCGGTGCCGAGGGGCTGCTGCGCGACTACTTCCACCCGGGAGCCTTCCTCAAGGTGGCGCGGGGCATCGAGGGCACGGACGGGGATGACGGCAGGGAGCCCTCCCTGCCGGAGCGCCCCCTGCTCGAGGCGGTGGCCCAGCTGCTGGAGGGTCCGGCGGAGGCGATGCTGCTGCATGCCTGCCATTGGGGCCGGGCCGAGCTCAACCGCCGCCGGCGCCAGAGTGGGCGCCTGGGTTTCGCCCAGTTGCTGGAGGGGCTCGACCCCGGGGAGCGGGCCACGACACCGCTGCTGCAGGCGGTGGGGGAGCGCTACGCCGTGGCCCTGGTGGATGAATTTCAGGACACCGACCCGGTGCAATGGCGGATCCTGGCGGGGGCCTTCCAGCCCGAGCGTCACCGGCTGGTGCTGGTGGGCGATCCCAAGCAGGCCATCTACCGCTTCCGCGGCGGCGACCTGCGCACCTATCTGCACGCCCGCCAAGCCGCCGAGGCGGGTGCGGGCATCAGCAGCCTCACCGACAACTACCGCTCCAGCCGCGCCCTGATCGCCGGACTCAATGGGCTGATGCAGCCGGGCCTGCGCCGCACCGGCCTGGCCGTGCCGCCGGTGCGCGCCCAGCAGGGCGAAACCAGCCTGTCGCTGGCGGCGGACGAACACCCCCTGCAACTGCTCTGGCTCGGCGGCGACCGGTCCGCTGGCGACAAACCACCCAGCCGCACCGCCCTGGAGCGGGAGCTCCCGGCCCGGATCGCCAGCTTCACGGCCGAGCTGCTCAACCGCGGGCTCTGCGAACACCGGGAGCCCAGCGCCACAGGGGACGCCAGCACCCGGCCCCTGGGCCCCAACGACATCTGCCTGCTGGTGGGCACCCACCGCCAGGCCGACGCCCTGCGCAGCGCCCTCGAGGCCTTCGGCATCGCCAGCCGGCTGGTGAGCCAGCGGGATGTGTTCGAAAGTGCCGGAGCCACGGCCCTGCAGCGGCTGCTCGACGCCCTGGCCGAACCGGGGCAGGCCCACCGGCTGCGGCTGCTCGCCGCCTCGCCCCTGTTGGGTTGGAGCGCAGCCGAGATCGCCGGCGCCGGGCCAGAGGAGTGGAGCACCCTGGCCGGTCGGCTGGCCCAATGGGCCGCCCAGCTCCCCCGCCGGGGCCTGCTGGGGGTGCTGGCCAGCCTGCTGGAGCAGCGGGGCCTGGCCAGGCTCTCCCTGGGGGGACGGCTGCTGGCCGATCTCCAGCAATGCGGTGAGCTGGTGGCGGCACGGCTGCACGCCGACCAACTGGGGCCCGCGGCCGCGGCCGACTGGCTGCGGCGCCTGCGGCTTGAGCCCGACCAGGACGTGCCCGACGCCCACCAGCCCCACAGCGACGTGGTGGATGCGGCCGTGTCGGTGGTGACGGTGCACCGCAGCAAGGGACTGGAATACCCGGTGGTGATCTGCCCCTACCTGTGGCAGGCCCCCAGCGGCGATCGGGGCGGCCAGGGACGGCTCGGCGTGCGCTGGCGGCCGGAGCACGGCGACCCGGAACGCCGCGAGGCCGTGCTCGACCTGCACCTCAACCTCCACTGGGGGGCCGGCCAGCGGGCCCGCCGGCAGCAGCGCCAGGCCGAACTGGAGGAACGGGAACGGCTGGCCTATGTGGCCGCCACCCGGGCCCGGCTGCTGCTGGTACTCGCCTGGGGACCGGTGCAGGGGCAGCAGGGCAACCCGCTCCATCCCTGGCTGTTCGACCAGGAAGCCCCCCCGGGCGCCGACCACGACCCCTATCGAGACGGCAGCGATGCCGTCTGGCGCGACCGGCTGGACCAGGCGATCAGCCGCCGCGGCCTGGCGCTGAGCCTGATCGATCCCCCCGCCAGGGGCCAGCGGATCCGGTGGCAGCCGGCCTCCAGCCCCGCAGGAGAGCCCCTGGAGCGGGGCCCCGTGCCCAGTCAGCCGTTCGATCCCACCTGGGGCCGCAGCAGCTACACCAGCTGGACCCAGGGCAGCCACGGCGCGGCGCCCCAGGCCGTGGAGGAGGGCCGGGAAACCGATGCCCTGGTGGCCGACCTTGAGGCCGGCCCGCCGAGCAGCGAAGCGGGCGGCGAGCACGGCAGCCAGCCCTGGCCGAGCGATGGTCCCCTGGCCGCCTTCCCCCGCGGCGCCCAGGCCGGGGATTGCCTGCACCGGATCCTGGAGCAGCTCGACTACCGCCAACCGGTGGCGGCCCAGGCCGACCTCTGCGCCCGCGAGCTGCAGCGGGCCGGCATCGCCGAGACCCAGCTGCAGGCGGTGGTGTTGGGGCTGGAGCAGTTGCGCCAGACCCCCCTGGGCGGGGCGTTGGGGGGCTTCCAGCTGGCCGAGCTGGCGCCGGACCTGCGCCTCAATGAAATGAATTTCGACCTGCCCCTGGGCCTGGTGCGGTCCCGGGCCCTGGCGCGCCCGTTCAGCGACCATCCCGAGGGGTGGTTTGGGGCCGCCTACGCCGAGCAGCTGGCCCAGCTGGACGTGGCCAGCCAGGGCTTCCTCACCGGCTCGATCGACCTGGTGTTCCGCCACGGCGAGCGCTGGTGGGTGGCCGACTGGAAGAGCAACTGGCTGGGCGAGCGGGACGGCCAGGGCCAACCGCTGCGCTGCGGTCCCCATCACTACGCCCCCTCCGCCATGGCCGAGCTGATGGCCGCCAACCACTACCCCCTGCAGGCCCACCTCTATCTGGTGGCCCTGCACCGCTACCTGCGCTGGCGCCTGCCCGGCTACCGCCCGGAGCAGCACCTGGGCGGCTACGTGTACGTGTTTCTGCGCGGGGTGCCCGGGGCCACCAGCGACACCCAGTGCGTGCCGGGGATGTTCCTCGAGCAGCCCCCCCTGGCCCGGCTGCTGGCCCTCGACCAGGTTCTGGGAGGAGTCCGATGAACGCCCGCCAACCCACGGAACAACCCGCCTGGCTGCAGGCCCTGGCCGAGGCCCTCGGCGAAGCGCTGCCGCGGCTCCACGGCGCCAGCCCCGATCCCCTGGTGGAGGAGCTGGTCGAAGCCCTGGCCGTGGCCCTCGCGGAGGGCCAGCTGGAGATCCCGGTGCCCAGCACCCGCCATCGCCAAGCCCTGGCCGCCTCTCCCCTCTGTGCCGAGCCCCACGGCCCCCTGGCCCTGGAGGGCGATCGGCTGCTGTGGCGCCGCTGGCAGCGCCAGCGGGAAGGGGTGCTGCAGGCCCTGATCGCCCGGGCCCAGCGGCCGCTGCAGCCCGCGGGGGAGACCGCCCCCGCCGACGGACTGGATGGGGACCAGCAACGGGCCGTGAGCGCGGTGCTGCGGTACGGCCTGGTGCTGCTGGAAGGGGGGCCGGGCACGGGCAAGACCAGCACCGTGGCGCGCATGCTGGCCGCGGTGCAGGCCCAACAACCGGAAAGCCGCATCCACCTGGCCGCCCCCACCGGCAAGGCCGCCGCCCGCCTGCGGGCCGCCCTGGCCACCGCCAACCTGCAACTGCCCTGCAGCACCCTGCACCGGCTGCTGGAGAGCCGGGGCGAACGGTTTGGCCGCAACCGCCACCACCCCCTCGCCCTCGACCTGCTGGTGGTGGACGAGGTGTCCATGGTCGACCTACCCCTGATGGAGGCCCTGCTCGACGCCCTGCCCCAGGACTGCCGACTGGTGCTGGTGGGCGACGCCGCCCAGCTGCCGCCGGTGGGCCCGGGCCCCGTGCTGCTGGACCTGCAGGCCCCCGAGCGCCGCCAGGCCCTGGGGGACGCCGCCATCGCCCTGCGCACCACCTACCGGAACAACGGCGCCATCGCCGCCGTGGCCGCCGCCCTGCGGGACGGGCAGGATCCCCTCGAAACCTGGCTGACCTCCCTGCTGGAGCCGCTGCCAGCCGATGCCAACCTGCGCTGGCTGGAGGCCGCGCCGCGCCGCCTGCCCTCGGCCCTGCTGGAGCGGCTGCGGCAGCACCAGAACCAGCTGGAGCAACGCTGCCGCGATTGCCCGCCGGACGATCCCGCCGCCACCGCCGCCCTGCTGGCCGCGCTCGAGGCCTGCCTGGTGCTCACGCCCCTGCGCCGCGGCCGCTGGGGGGTGGAGGCGATTCACCAGGCCCTCCTGGGGGAGGCCGCCAGCCGCCCCGCCCAGCACTGGCCGGTGGGCACTCCGGTGTTGTGCCGCCACAACCTGGTGGAGCTGGGGCTGGCCAACGGCGATGTGGGCCTGGTGATGGAACGGCCTGGCCGTTCCTCCGGGGAGCGCCGGCTGCTGTTCAGTGCTCCGGGTCAACCCGAACCGCTCTGGATCCATCCAGCCCAGCTCCCGGATGCGGAACCGGCCCTGGCCCTCACCGTGCACAAGGCCCAGGGCAGTGAGGCCGATGAGGTGTGGGTGCTGATGCCCGACACGGGCCGGCCCCAGCGGCGCCTGCTCTACACGGCCCTCACCCGGGCCCGGCAGCAGGCGCGGCTGATCACCCCCTTGCGGGCCCCGGCCGCGAGCGCCAGCCTGGCGCCGTGACCCATCCCGAGCCCACCAACCCCGATGGCCGGGTGGAACGCCCCTGGGGCTGGTTTGAAACCCTGGCCAGCGGCGACCACTACCAGGTGAAACGGCTGCTGATCCGCAGCGGCCGGCGCCTAAGCCTGCAGCGTCACCACCACCGCTGCGAACACTGGGTGGTGGTGGCGGGCAGCGGTGAGCTGCAGGTGGCCGAGGTCGTGATGGCTGCGGTGCCGGGCACCACGGTGTTCATTCCCCAGGGAGCGATTCATCGGGCCCAGGGAGGCAGCGACGATCTCGAGATCGTCGAGGTGCAGCGGGGCGATTGGCTCAGCGAAACCGACATCGAACGCCTGGCCGACGACTTCGGCAGGCTCTAGGGCCCCGCCATCGCGAGTGATAAAGTTTTGGTTCAGCCTTTTTCAAGGGCAGGGCAGTTTTGTTAATTGCAGGCGAGAGCCTCTGAAGTTCGGGTAGGGCCGCGCAGCGTTCAGCTGATCAGCCATGGCCCATCCCTTCAGCATTCTTGTCTCCATTGGGTTTCTGCCGGCCTGCGTTCAAGGACTTCAACCAGGCCAAATTGAATCCAGTGACCGAACTTTCCAACGGCGGCAGTTTCACCTGCTCCGTCGAAATCAACGCGCCCCTCGAAGCCACCTCTGAGCGGGAACCCCAGGCCGCTTCCGACGCCACCCCGACTCCCGAACCCTCCGGTGCCCAGGGCTTTGCCCGCTTCGGCTTCGGGCCCGAGCTGCTGAAGGCCCTGGAAGCCATCGGCTATCAGGAACCCTCCCCGATCCAGAAAGCCGCCATCCCCGAGCTGATGCTGGGCCGCGACCTGGTGGGTCAGGCCCAAACCGGCACCGGCAAAACGGCAGCCTTCGCCCTGCCGATGCTGGCCGCCCTCGATCCCCAGGAGCGCAAGCCCCAGGTGCTGGTGCTGGCCCCAACCCGGGAACTGGCCTTGCAGGTGGCCGATGCCTTCAACAGCTATGCCACCCACCTGAGCGGAGTTCGCACCCTGGCGATCTACGGCGGTGCCGATTTCCGCGACCAGATTCACCAGCTCAAACGCGGTGTTCAGATCGTGGTGGGTACCCCTGGCCGGGTCATGGACCACATGCGCCAGGGCACCCTCGACCTCTCCAACCTGCGGGCCCTGGTGCTCGACGAGGCCGATGAAATGCTGCGCATGGGCTTCATCGACGACGTCGAATGGGTGCTCGAGCAACTCCCCCAACAGCGTCAGGTTGTGCTGTTCTCGGCCACCATGCCGGCCGAAATTCGTCGGATATCCCAGAAATATCTCAACTCTCCGGCTGAGGTGACGATCAAGCAGAAGGCCGCGGACGCCAGTCGCATCCGCCAGCGCTTCCTGATGGTGCACGCCCCCCACAAGCTCTCCGCGCTGGAGCGGGTGCTCGAAGCCGAGACCAGCGAAGGGGTCATCATCTTTGCCCGCACCAAGGCGATCACCATCACGGTGGCGGAATCGCTCGAGCAGCACGGCTATGACGTGGCCGTGCTCAACGGCGACGTGCCCCAGGCCCAGCGGGAACGCACGATCGAACGGCTCAAGAGTGGCCAGGTGGACGTGCTGGTCGCCACCGACGTGGCCGCGCGAGGCCTCGATGTGGAGCGGATCGGCCTGGTGATCAACTACGACATCCCCTTCGATTCCGAGGCCTACGTGCACCGGATCGGCCGCACGGGGCGGGCGGGCCGCAGCGGCGACGCGATCCTGTTTCTCACCCCCAGGGAGCGACGCTTCCTGGGCGGCCTGGAACGGGCGGTGGGCAAACCGATCGAGGAGATGGAGGTGCCCAGCAACGCCACCATCAACCAGAACCGACTCGACCGGATGCGGACCCGCCTCACTGGCTGCCTGCAGACGCCGGCCAGCAGTGAGCAAGAGCGGGCCCTGCTGAGCGAGATCCTGCAACGGGTGGCCCAGGAACAGGGCTCGAGCCCCGACCAACTGGCCCTCGCCGCCCTGGAACTGAGCCTGGCGGGCAAACCGCTGCTGCTGCAGAGCGAGGAGAACTTCCAGCAGGTGCGCCAGAACGGACCTGGCCGAGATGGGGGACGGGATGGGGGCCGCGAGTTTGGCCGCGACCGGGGCCGGGGTCGTGAGATCGGCCGCGATTCGGATCGGGGCCCCCGGGGTGACCGCCCCATGGGACCGCCGGAAGATCACATGGAGCGCTTCCGGGTGGAAGTGGGCTGGCGTGACCGGATCAAGCCCGGCAACATCGTGGGTGCCATTGCCAACGAGGCCGGTCTGAACGGTCGCTCCATCGGCCGCATCCAGATCTTTGACACCCACAGCACCGTGGACCTCCCCAAGGGCATGCCCGATGAGGTCTTCCAAGGTCTGCGCCAACTGCGGGTGATGAACAAGGCCCTGCAGATCTCCCGTCTGCAGGGGTAATCCCCTCGGGGCAGCCCAACCCGCCTGCACCAGGCCGCCCACCATGCGTCCCCGCACCCTGCGATCGGCCCCCGTCGGCCTGCTGCTGCTGGGCCTGATCGCCTGGGTGCCGGCGGGGCAAACCACGGGCGTGGCGGAGGTGGTGAAGGCCTTCTGCCTGTCGGCCTACCAAGCCGACCTGAAGAAACAGGGGAAATCCCTGTCCCTGTCTCAGATCGACCGAACCTGCGGATGCGTGGGGGAGCGGGTGGCCCAGGGCAGCGATGTGGAGGACGCCCATGACGCCTGTGGGCGCCACTCGGACCAGCGGGCTGTGAGGGCTCCCTCACCGCAAACCGGTCCTGGGGCCCTCAACTAGGCGCAGAGACGGGTTACCTCTCCAAGGCTGAGACTGGTGATCTCGGTGATCGACAGCCGCTCCACGGCCGCGATCAAGGAGCACTGCACGTCGGCACATTCACTGGTCACCAGGCTCTGCAGCAGGTCAAAGCGATCCTGGGGAGCCAGCTCGCCGTCCTCGCACCAGGCGAGGCTCCAGGGGACAGGTGCTGTCATCACGGAGTTCGCGGTTGATCAGGGTTTGCTGACAATGGGTCACTATCGGGGATCGCGGGACGGACTACAGGGTCTCTTCAGAACCGCTTCATGGTTCTCCATGAACCAGGACTTCCTCCCCGGACACGGCACGGCAGACCGGTAAGGTTGGCGGTGATTTCTAGGCGTTCAGGCTCCTTCCGGCACCGCTGGTTCCCGCTGGCATGCCCGAGGTCCCTCTGCATCAACGGAATCAGTTCCAGGATTTGCTCCATTAATGACCATCTACGTTGGCAACCTCTCGTTCCAAGCCGAACGGGAGGACCTGCTTGATCTCTTCGGCCAGTACGGAGAGGTGCGCCAGTGCAGCCTGCCCCTCGACCGGGAAACCGGCCGCAAGCGCGGCTTCGCCTTTGTTGAACTCGCCGATGACGCGGCGGAACAGAAAGCCATCGACGACCTCCAGGACGTCGAGTGGATGGGCCGCATGATCCGCGTCAACAAGGCCACTCCCCGTGAGGGCGGTGGTGGCGGCGGCGGCGGTCGCGGCGGCTATGGCGGCGGCGGCGGCGGCAACCGTGGTGGTGGCGGCGGCGGCGGCTACGGCGGTGGTGGTGGCGGCGGTTATGGCGGCGGCGGCGGTGGCTACGGCGGTGGCGGCGGCGGCAACCGCTGGTAAGGCCCTGGCCCTAGCCCTGGTGAGCGAGCCAAGAACCCCTGGCCGTGGAGCATTCCACAGCCAGGGGTCTTTTGTTGGCCGGACACCAGGCCCGTGATGGCCAGAGCTAGCGGAGCAGCTGCGGCAGCTCCTGCTCCAGTTCATGGAGTTGGTCGTCTTGCCAGGTCTGCTGACGCAGGGCTGCACCGGGCAGATCCAGGATGGGCTCACCCTCACGGGGCTCTGGCAACCAGGCCTTCAGATGGCGGCGGCGCACCTTGGCCGTCCAGCGATGAAAGCGGTTGAACGCTCTGCTTTTCGTCATGGCACCTCCAGGGGAGATGCCTTCGGTCTACGCCTGCCGCACCCACCCCACCAGGGGAACGGCAAGATCTTCACCAAGTGATCGCGCCCCCGGCCATGTCGCCCCAGCCCATCGCCGGACACCCCCCAGCCCTGGAGCGGCTGCTGCACACCCTGAGGCCCCACCGCGGACTGGTGTGGCAGGCCTCCAGCTGCTCGGTCTTGAACAAACTGTTCGACCTGGCCCCCCCCGTGCTGATCGGCCTGGCGGTGGATGTGGTGGTCCAACAGGACACCTCCTGGCTGGCGTCCATCGGCGTCACCACCGTGCCGGGTCAGCTGGGTGTGCTGGCGGCCCTCTCCTTCCTGATCTGGAGCGCCGAATCCCTCTTCGAATACCTCTATTCCCTGCTCTGGCGCAACCTGGCCCAGACCGTGCAGCATGAACTGCGTCTGGAGGCCTACGCCCACCTCCAGAAGCTGGAGATGGGCTTCTTTGAAGCCAGCAGCAGCGGCCGGCTGATGGCCGTGCTCAACGACGACATCAACCAGCTCGAGCGCTTCCTGGACCAGGGGGCCAATGAGATCCTGCAACTGATCACCACGGTTCTCGCGGTGGGGGGCGCCATGGTGGCCCTCTCCCCCCTGGTGGCCGGGGTGTCCTTCCTGCCGATCCCCGTGATCCTGTGGGGATCGCTGCGCTTCCAGAAGCGGCTGGCCCCCCGCTACGCCGAGGTGCGTGACAAGGCCGGTGATCTGGCCAGTCGCCTGGCGAACAACCTGGGCGGCATGCTCACCATCAAGAGCTACGTCGCCGAGGCCTGGGAGCTGGAGCGGCTGGCGCAGGACAGCCAGGCCTATCGGCGCAGCAACGCCCGGGCAATCCAGATCTCGGCGGCCTTCATTCCCCTGATCCGCTTCGCGATCCTGTTTGCCTTCCTCGCCATCCTGGTGATCGGGGGACTCCAGGCCTGGCGCGGCACCCTGGCGATCGGCACCTACTCCTTTCTGGTGTATGTGACCCAGCGGTTGCTCTGGCCCCTCACCGGCCTGGGGCGCACCCTCGACGACTACCAGCGGGCCATGGCCTCCACCAACCGGGTGCTCGACCTACTCGACACCCCGATCGCCATCCCCGGGGGGCAACGCCCCCTGCCCCTGGAGCAGGTGCGGGGCGCCATCCGCTTCGAGGCGGTCACCTTCGGCTACGCCGGCCGGGACCCCCTGCTGCGTGATTTCAGCCTGGACATCCCCGCCGGCAGCACCCTGGGGATCGTTGGAGCGACCGGCTCGGGCAAGAGCACCCTGGTGAAGCTGCTGCTGCGGCTCTACGCGATCCAGGGCGGCGAGATCCTGCTCGACGGCACTCCGATCCGTTCCCTGCGGCTCGATGACCTGCGACGCGCCATCGGCCTTGTGAGCCAGGAGGTGTTCCTGTTCCACGGCACCGTGGCCGAGAACATCGCCTACGGCAGCTTCGACGCCTCGCCCGCCGCCATCGCCCGGGCCGCGGAGCTGGCGGAAGCCGCCGCCTTCATCGAGGCGTTGCCCCAGGGCTACAAGACGGTGGTAGGCGAACGGGGCCAGCGTCTCTCCGGCGGCCAACGCCAACGCATCGCCCTGGCCCGCGCCATCCTCAAAAACCCGCCGGTGCTGATCCTCGATGAGGCCACCGCCGCCGTGGACAACGAAACCGAGGCCGCCATCCAGCGCTCCCTCGACCTGATCACCGCCGAGCGCACCACCCTGGTGATCGCCCACCGCCTCTCCACCGTGCGTCACGCGGATCGGATCGTGGTGATGGAGCAGGGACAGATCGTGGAACGGGGCTGCCACGAGCAGCTGATCGGAGCGGAGGGTCCCTACGCCAATTTGTGGCGGGTGCAGGCCGGCCTGCGCACCGGCGAGCCCCTCCGGCTGTGAGGCCCTGATCGTGCAATAGCTTTTGGGGGATGAACACCCCTCCGGCCAAGCGGCCCCGAAAGCGAGGCAACCGCAGCGCGGTGCTGCTGGCGATCGGGGTTGGCCTGGGCGGGGGCCTGCTGCTGGCAAGTCCGCTCTCCCAACTGCTCAGCGACACGGCCGCGGGGAGCAACACCGCGATCACCAACCCCTTCGCAGCCTGGAGTGGCATCACCAACCAGGACATCCTGCTGCTCGGCACCGATGTGGGCGGCGGCAACACCGATGTGATTGCCAGCCTCCGCGTGGATGGCGGCATCACCCGGATCACCCAGGTGCCCCGGGACACCTACATCGAGGCCGAGGGCTACGGCCCCCACAAGATCAACGCCCTCTACAGCCTGGGCGGCACCGACCTGCTCAAACGGGAACTGGCCCGCAAACTGGGCCGACCGATCACCCACCACGTGGTGGTGAACCTCTCGGCGATCCGGCGCATGGCCGATGCCCTGGGCGGGATCGAGGTGGATGTGCCGAAACGGATGGCCTACACCGACAACAGCCAGGGCCTGTACATCGACCTGCAACCGGGCCTGCAGACCCTGAAGGGACGGGACCTGGAGGGCTTCCTGCGCTTCCGCCACGACGAGATGGGTGACATCGGTCGGCTGGAGCGCCAACAGCTGGCCCTGCAGGCCCTGTTCCGCAAACTCACCCGGCCGGAGCAGCTGGTGCGGCTGCCCGTGCTGCTGGCCGCGGCGGGGAAAGACCTCAAGACCGATCTCGGCCCGATGGAGCTGGGCGGGCTGATTACGGCCATGGGCACCACCCAGCTGGAAACCAAACGCCTCGGCGGCCGGCCCTTCTACCGCAACGACATCAGCTATTGGGAAGCCGACTGGCCCCAACCGGTGCTGGACGGCTCGAGCAGCGAGGGAGACTCCGCCAACGACGGGCGCTACCGCTTCCTGTTCTGATCCGCTTCCGCATCGGCATTCAGCCGGCTGGCGCCATTGCTGCGCTGGGACAGGGTGATCAGGGCCAGCACCAGGGCCACCCCGGCCAACAGGGGGGTGGACGCCGCCACCGTGACGCCCAGGGCGGCGGTGAACCAGATCGAGGCGGCGCTGGTAAGACCACGCACCTCCGGCGGGCCTGTTTTGTCACCACTGGGGGGCACCAGGATCTCGCCGGCCCCCAGGAAGCCCACCCCAGTGGCCACCCCCTGAATCACCCGACTGCGGGCCTGGGGATCGGGGCCGGCCGCCAGCACCATCAGACAGGCACTGAGCCCCACCAGCACGTGCACGCGCAGGCGATTGGGGTGGCTGGTGTTGCCGTGGTGGGCGCGGTTGATGCCCACGGCCAGACCGCACAGCACCACGAGCCCGAGGCGCAGCAGGATCTGCAGATCCAGGGTGAAAGGCAATGATCCGGGTCCAACCCCTCCATCATCGATCGCCCTGGACGGGAACGCCAGAATCACCACAAGGCTGTGATCCCACTCCCGCGTGCTGAGCACCCCCGCCCTGCGCGCTGCCCTCAAGATCGGCCTGGCCGCCGCCCTGGCCGGCGCCTGGGCGCTCAGCTTCCGCGACGTGCGCTTCATCTGGTATCCGCTGTTGGCGGTGGTGATGTGCATGGACGAGACCGACACCCGGGTGATGGCCGCGGCCCGGGGCCGGGTGCTGGGCACGATCGGTGCCGGCGTGGTCAGTTTTCTGGTGCACACCCTGCTCAGTGGCTGGGTAGGGCTGACGGTGTCGTTGCTGGTGGTGGTGCCCCTGCTGCGGCTGATGCGCTGGCAGGCGGGCCTGGCCACCGGAATCGTGATGTGCTCGATGCTGTTTCTGGTGGCCGATTACGCCGAGCTCAATTGGCTCTATGTCGTGAACCGCACCGCCGACACCCTGGTGGGGGTGGCGGCCACCCTGCTGGTGAATGCCCTCTTCTGGCCAATCAACCGGCTGGCGGAGATGGCCCAGCTGGACCGGCAGCTGCGGGGTGTGTTGGGCCACCGTCTGGAGGAAATCCGCCGCCAGCTCAAAGATCCGACAGCCGGGGCGTGGCAGGCCAGCCAGCCGATCGTGGGCAGTCGCCTTTGCCAGCAACTCAACCAGCTGGTGAACGACGAGTTGCGCAGCAACCCGCAGGGCCTCGCCCAGCGGCAGCACTGGCGCCAGCGCAGCCTGCTCTGGGAGCGGATCAACCACCACAGCCTGCAGCTGCAGCGTCTCGGGCAGCTGCTGCCCCCGGGGGCCCTGGCCGCCGCCGCCACACCCTGGCTGGAACGGCTGCCGGCACTGCTGGGGCCAAACCCGACGCCCGAGGTCCTGGGTCTGCCGAGACGGCAACGGCTCCCGGACCTCGCCCAGGCCCAGGGGCTCCCCCCCCTGCTGTTGCTGGCCCTCGACGATGAGCTGCAGCGGCTCACCCGCAGTGCCCGGAGCCTGGCCCTGGCCAGCCGAGGACAGGGGGGCCGGCCATGAACGCCACCCCCCTGATCACCCGAACCGACCTGCGGTTGGCCCTCACCGCCGGGCTCTCAGCGGGATTCGTGATCATGCTGGGGCTCCCGGACCCGTTCTATGCCCCGTTGGCCGTGGGGGCAGCCCTCGGAGGCACGGTGGGCGCCACCCGTTTGCTGGGCACCCAACGGGTGTTGGGCACCCTGCTCGGGGGAGTGATTGTGGCGATCGGGTTCAACACCATGGGCCAGGCCCTGCCCCTGCCCCTGGGCGTGGCGGTGGCCCTGGGCCTGACGCGCATCTTCGGAGGATCCCTCGGTCTGCGGTCCGGTTACAAGGTGGCCGGGCTCGTGGTGGCCATGGGCTGGACCGTGCACCACACCAATCTGGCCAGCTGGATTCCCACCCGCCTGGTGGTGACCCTGATCGGCGTGTTGGCTGCGTGGCTGGCGGTGAGCTGGATCTGGCCCAGCCGCGCCCTGGCCCAGCACCAGGCCCACTCCCGGCGACTGTTTGGCGAGATCGCCACCCTGCTGCGGGAACGGGCCAGCCTGTTGCTGGAGGAACGGGAACTGGAAGCCAGCGCCCGCCTGCAGCGGCGCAACCAGCTGGTGAACGCCACCCTCCAACTGCAGAGCCAGCGCCAGGAGGCCACCCAGGAGCTGGGCTACGACCGCCTAGGCGAACGGATGCGGCGCCTCTGGGACCTGCAGGAGCAATGGCTGAGCGCCGTGATCGGCTATTACCGCACCATGCTGCGCCTGCCGGTGGTGCCGTTGACCAGCCCTGGCCTGAGAGCCCTGATGGAAGCAGAACACGCCCTCCTCCAGGACCTGGCCGACCAGCTCGACGGCTGGGCCCAGCACTGGCCCGATGCCCCACCGCTGGGGGCCAACGCCGCCGCTGGCCCGGACCTGGAGCGGCTGGAGCTGGCTGAACAAGCAGCGTTCCAGGATCCACTGGCCACAGCGGTGTTGCTGGGCAGCAGCGGTGGACGCCGGGCGATCACATGCCACCAACTGGTCGAAGCGACCCGAGGCTTCGAGGCCGCTTGGGCTGCGGTGCCGTGAGCGGTGCTGCCCCCAACTGCCGTCCGCCAGAGTGCACACCCTGCCAGGCAAGCGAGCATTCCGTTCAGCACACTGATCGGAATCAGGGGCTCATCGGCACCACCGTGGCAATCCGCAACTGCGCCCTGGCCCTGGTGCTGCTCGCCAGCTTGCCGGCCCATGGGGCCCCGGCGGCCCTGGCCCCATCCCTCCCAACCGGGAAGCCCCAAGCCCAGTCGACCGCCCTGCTGGAGCGAAGCTGGCAGCAGCTGGATGCGGAGCTGCGCGCGCTCGATCAGCTCATCCCGAGCGAGCCCGAGCCCCCGGTGGGCAACGTGCTCAGCACCCCGGAGCTACCCGCCAATCTGATCCGGGCCAACCAACCGGCCCAGGGTCCGATCCAACCGGATGACGCCGTGGCCGGCCCACCTCTGGATCTGCCCAGCCCCCAGCAGCTCCAAGCGGGCAGCATCGCCAGCCTCAGCCTGGAGCAGGCCGTAGCCATCGCCTTCGCCAACAGCGCCAGCCTGCAGGCCCAGCGCGAGCAGGTGGCCGCCGCCCTGGCCAGCGTCCAGGCCGCGATGGGCACCTACTGGCCCACGATCAGCGCCTTTGCCGCCGGCGGCTATGAGGGCAGCCGCAGCACCGTCACGTCCAACAAGCCCAACGACAACCTGGGCTTTGGGCCCCAGTTCTCTCCCACAGGCCTGTCGGATAGTTCCGGCAATCCCACCGCTGGGGCGTTCTACGTGCCCGACGGCGGCAGTGTGGCAGCAACCTCGGGCACAGGGGACATCGAAGGGGGCCTGCAGCTCAACTACGCCCTCCTTGACTTCGCCCGCACGCCGAAGGTTCGAGCGGCGCGCGCCGTGCTGGAGCGGCAGCGCAACACCTATGCCAACCAGCTGCGCAGCCTGCAGCTGGAGGTGAGTGAGGCCTACTACCGACTGCAGCAAAACGACCAGCTCGTGCGGGTCTACGACGCCAACGTGCGCAACGACCTGGTGATCCTGCAGGACAGCTTCGACCTCAAACAGGCCGGCCTGGTGCCGCGGCTCGATGTGCTGCGCCGCCGCGCCATCCAGGCCACCGATGAAGAAACGCTGATCCAAGCGCTGGCCGACCGCGCCGTGGCCCGCCGGCAGCTGGCGGTGCTGCTCAACCTGCCCGCCACCGTGACCCCCAGCCCCAGCGACCCGATCGTGGTGCAACCCCGCTGGCCCCTCGATCTCGAAGCCAGCCTGCTGGCGGCCTACCGGGGCAATCCCGAACTGGAAGCGATCCTGGCCGCCCGCACGGCCCTGGCCCAGCAGAGCCAGGCCACCGCGGCAGGGCTGTTGCCGAAACTCGCCCTGTTTGCCAGCGGCGGTGGCAGCAGCTCCCAAACCAGCCTCAGCAATTTCGATCTTGGCGGCGGCGGCTGCTGCGGCTCCACCGCACTGCCCTTGAGCACCACCAACGGCTGGGACTGGTCGGTGGGGCTCACCTTCACCTGGCTGCTGTTTGACGCCGGCACCACCGCTGGCCAGGCCCGGGCCCTGGCCAAGCAAGAGGCCGCCGCCGCCCAGCAATACGCGGCCAGCCGCAATGACATCCGCCTGCGCATCGAGCTGGCCTTCTTCAACCATGAAGCCAGCCTGGCCAAGCTCAGCTCAGCTCGACGGGGGGTGGCGGCAGCCCTGGAGGCCTTCCGGGATGTGCGGCTGCGCTATCTCACCGGCCTCGACAGTGAACTCAACCTGTCCAACACCCAGGACCGTCTGATCAACGCCCTGGTGCAGCGGCTCAACGCCACGGTGGGCGTGAACATCACCTACGCCAAGCTGCTGCGGGAACTGCTGCCGATGCCCCGCGACCCCAACCTGCCGATCCAACCGCAACTGCAGCTCAACAGCAGCCAACCCTGAGGAGGGAGGCAACCAGGTGCGGGCCGTTCAGGCCCCGGGCCGGGACGACCACCAGCGCTCCACGCGATAGAGGAGCACCACCAACAACACGACCAACCAGAACCACAGCTCCGGCGGGTTGGCATTGAGCAGGATCACCATCAGCACCACCTCGCTCACCAGCCAGGGAAATTCCTGGCGCAGCAGGGGGTTGCGGATCTGCGACAGAGACCAGAACTTCACAGGGCTGCTCCTGGGTTGGTGTTGGGCTGACGCAGGAAAGGCAAATTCCAGCGTTGATCGATCCAGGGGCTGCGGTAGCCACCGGTGAGGGACCGCAGGCCTGGGATCACGTAGCTGATCGGCGAGCGCCATTCCACGTAGGCGTGGGTCGACACGGTGAGGCCATCGCGAATCGGAAACACACCGCTGCCTCCCGACAGGGTCCAGCGGTAGCCATCCACGCTGGAGGGATCCCGCTCCAATTCGATCTCACTGCGCATCACCGGACCTTTCTTGGTGAGTTCCTGGGCCAGCTGCTGGTTGCCGATGGTGGTGGAGATGTCGTCTTCGGTGGCGGGGAGGGTGAGCACCTGCTTCACCTTGCCGACGATGCCGCCGAAGCGGCCGCGCTGATTCCAGAGCGGCACCACTTCCACCGGCAGACCCAGGGGCAGCCGGCGCGCATCGGCGGGCGCGAAGTAGGCCACGGCGCGCAGGGGGCGATCCTGGGCGCTGGGCTGCTCAGGCCGGCCAATCGTGCCCAGGCGCTGACCGGTGCCCACCGTTTGGCCGGGAATCACCTGAAGATCGAGCACCGTGCCGTCGCGCTCGGCCTGCACCTTGCCGTCGTAGGCGATCTTGGCCTCGGTCACCTGGATCTGACGCTTGAGGTCGTCGATCTGGTAGCGGCGCTGCAGGGCCTGGGTCTCGATGCTGAGCTTCACCTGCTGGTAATTGGTCACCACGTTCTTCTCGTTGATCTTGACGTCGTCGAGATTCACGCTGGTGCTGGTGAGCCCCTGCTCAGCCGACACCACCTCGGTGGAGAGCGGGGCCACCACCTCACGGCGGGCCAGCCACTCCAGGTTGCGCAATTTGCTGGCATACGTCGACTGCAACGCGCCGTAGCGGCGTCGATCGTCCGAAAACTTGGCCAGGGCCGTGTCCAGGGCCCGCTTCTCGGTCACCAAGCGCAGGGCATCGCGCTCATCGAGCTGGGCGTTGTGCCGCTGGAGTTGGCGCAGATTGCCGCGCTGCTGGTCGAGTTGGCGCTCCAGCACCGGCAAATAGAGCTGCAAGAGCACCTGGCCGCGACTCACGCGCTCGCCTTCTTTGACCAGCAGCTCCCGCACCTGGCCACCGGAGCGGGCATTGAGGATCCCCGCATTGTCGGGAAACACCAGGACCCCCATACCTTCCACCTCGGTGGGCACGGGCCAGAACAGGGCCCACAGCACCAGCGCACCACCCACTCCCGCCAGGCTCACCCCCACCTGGCTGTGATCACTCAGCCCCTGCCAGCGGCCTTGCAATCGCTGTAGTGGGCTGGGGGGCCTGGGATCTGCGGCGTCGGGGGTGGCCTGAGTCATGGCGCCCAGCTTGCAGGAATCAGGGACGCCTGTCAGCCCCCACCGGATCCGACCAGCCCAGGCCCAGCTGCTGCAGGCGCCGCCTCGCAGCAGCCGCCCGATCACCACCCGCCACCAGGGCCTGGGCCAGCAGCGGTGCCAGCACCGGCACCTGGCTGAAGCCCGCACTGAAGCCAGTGAACGCCCAGAGTCCGGGGGCCTCCGCCAGCGGACCCACCAGGGGGAGCCCCTGGGTGCAGAAGGCCACGGGCGCCTGGAGCAAACGGCCCGGCAGGGGGGCCAGGGCTGCCGCCCAGGCCTGGTCCGCCAAGCACCGCCGCAACTGCTCCTCCACCACCCCGGCCGGGGGCGGGGTGCCCAGCTCCAGCCCCGGACGAACCAGGGTGTGCTGGCCCAGCAGCGCCCCATCCCCCCGGGGCACCAGGCCCCCATCCACCAGCCACTCGGGCTGGCTCAGATCCGCGGCGCGGCGTTCCAACGCGACCCGGCCAAAGCGGGCCGGCAACCAGGCGGCCTGCCGGCCCTGAATCAGTGGAGAGGGAGGGAGCTCCAGCACCGCTGCCCAGCTGCTGCGCAGCCCGTCGGGCAGGCCAGGCCAGAGCTGGCGGCATCCGGCTCCCGCCGCCAGCACCACCTGGCCGGCCGCCAAGCTGGTGCCATCGCCCAGTTGCAGCCGCCACCCCGGCGCCGCTGACGCGAGAAGCTGCTCCACCCGGGCGATCCGGTGGGTCACGCCAGCGGCCTCCAAGGCGACGGGCAAGCGCGAGGCCAGCGTGGCCGTATCCACCTGGGCAAACGGGAGTGGCCACCAGGCGGGTCCACCCTGCAGGCGGAGGCGCAGGCGGCGCCAGCCCAGGTCCCCGTGCTGGGTTTGCAGCCGGCGCCAGTGCCGGGAGGCCCCGGCCGCCAGCCGGGCCAGGGGGGTGGGGGCCAGGGGCCAGCCCGGCAGGGCGCCATAGCTGATCGCCGTGGCCGAGCTGAAGACGGCGCCCCCTCCAGATGGGGCCATCGGCGGAGCCTCCACCACGGTCACCGGCGTGTCCCGCGCCCGCAGGGCCAGGGCCAGGAGGCTGCCCGCCAGGCCCCCACCCACGATCACCACACCGGCCGTGGCCGGAGCCGTCACACCAACAGGGTGAACGAGGTAACCACCTGGTGGAACATGTCCTTCACCTTGGCCCAGCGGATCTCATTGGTGCTGGCCGCAAAGGTGTACAGGCGGCCCCGGTCGAGCACCACGGTGGCCAGCTCGTGGCGGTCGCGGTCGTCGAGGTGCACGGCGTATTCCAGGTCGTAGAAGGTGCGGGGCCCCTCCTGGCGCTCGGACGCCTCCACCAGTTCGGCGGCCCGGCCGCTGCCCTCAGGGGCGATCACGGTGCGGCGCAACTGCTCCCCGACGGCCACGGCACTGCCGAGTTTCTCCAGGTCGTTGGTGGGGTTCACCTCCGAAATCACCAGGCTGAGGGTTTCATCGCTGTTGATCAGGTCGTGGAACACCACCTGGGGGCCGCCGCTCACCTGCACCCGGGTCCAACCGGTGGGGTAGAGGAAGGCGTAGCGCCCGTCGGGGCTCTGGAAGCCGTTGAGCCCTGCAGCCGCAGCACTGCAGGCCACCAGGGCCACCGCCAACACCAGGGCAACCAGGCGGGGCAGAAGGATGCGGGAAAGGGCCACGTTGCGGGAGACAGCCATGGCTGCAGGCAGATTGCGTGGCGCCATTCTGCTGGGCCGTCAGCATGGGTTCGGATTCCCAGCCCCTCCGCATGCCTCGCAAGCCAACCTGGGTCGACCGACAGCAACGGCGCCACGACTCCCCCTTCTTCCGCCTGCTGGATGGCTCCTTTTTGTTCCGGCTCAGCCTCTCGGCGGCGGGGGCCCTGGCCCTGTTGCTGGTGGTGAACAGCTACGCCACCTGCCGCAACCACCATTGGGCCCAGGGTTGCCTCTGGCGAGATGCGGAAGCCCTGATCAGCGTCGGCAACGTGGAATCGCTCAGCATCGTGACCGCCGCCTTCCTCTACATCCTCGAAGGCCACAAACGCCGGCAGCGGGAGAACCTGGAGGCCTACGAGCTGCTGAAAACCTGCAATGAAGCCGGTGCCCGTTGGCTGATGGGGCGCATCCATGCCCTCGAGAGCCTCAACGGAGCCGGACTGCCGATCGACGGCCAACAGCTGGCCGGCTATGACCTCCACAACCTCCAGGCCCCCCATGGCCGCTGGCATCAGGTGAACCTGGAAAACAGCGTGCTGCGCAACGCCAACCTGGCCGGCACCGACTTCACCGGCTCCAACCTGCGCGGGGCCGATCTGCGTGGAGCCAACCTGCGCGACGCCATCCTGGACGAGGTCGACCTCACGGGGGCCCAACTGGACGGGGCCGACCTCACCGGAACCAACCTGGAGGGATCGGGGAGCCCTGTCGGTTAATGGGCCGTCGCGCCTAAATTCGAGCCACTTGCGGCGAATCGCTGAGCGGCTTCACGCGCCCGTTGGCCCGGCTGATCGACCAGTTCGAGCGGCTGCCCGGCATCGGCCCCCGCACGGCCCAGCGCCTGGCCCTGCACCTGCTGCGCCAGCCCGAAGAGCAGATCCGCAGCTTTGCCGATGCCCTGCTGGCCGCCCGCAGCCAGGTGGGCCAATGCCAGCGTTGCTTCCACCTGTCGGCCGAGCCCCTGTGTGAGATCTGCCGGAATGAGGAGCGCGGCAACGGCCAGCTCTGCGTGGTGGCCGATTCCCGCGACCTGCTGGCCATGGAGCGCACCCGGGAATTCAAGGGTCACTACCACGTGCTGGGTGGACTGATCTCACCCATGGATGGCGTCGGTCCCGAGCTGCTGCAGGTGCAGCCGCTGGTGCGCCGGGTGGATGCCGAGGGGATCAGCGAGGTGATCCTCGCCCTCACCCCCAGCGTGGAGGGCGACACCACCAGCCTGTACCTAGCCCGCCTGCTCAAACCCTTCACCACCGTGAGCCGCATCGCCTACGGATTGCCGGTGGGCAGCGAACTGGAGTACGCCGACGAAGTCACCCTGGCGCGGGCCTTCGAAGGGCGGCGCCAGGTGGAGTGACCAGGACGAACGCCCGGCCATGACGAGTCGATCCCGCTACAGCCCCATCGCCCCCGCCGAGCGGTTGCCGGCGTGGTTGCGACGCCCCGTGGGCCAGGCCTCAGCGCTGGAGGCCGTGCAGGGGGTGGTGAAGCAGCAGCGGTTGCACACGATCTGCGAGGAGGGACGCTGCCCCAACCGCGCCGAGTGCTACGCCGCCGGCACGGCCACCTTCCTGCTGGGGGGACCGATCTGCACCCGCAGCTGTGCCTTCTGCCAGGTGGACAAGGGCCAGGCCCCCGCCCCGCTGGATACGGGCGAAGCGGAGCGGGTGGCCGAAGCGGTGGCGAGCCTGCAGCTGTCCTACGTGGTGCTCACCGCCGTGGCCCGCGACGACCTGGCCGACCACGGAGCGGGTCTGTTCACCGCCGCCATGGCGGCCATTCGGCGGCGCAGCCCTGGGGTTGGCATCGAAGTGCTCACCCCCGACTTCTGGGGCGGACATCGCGACGAGGGGGAGGGCTTGGCCGCCCAACGGCAACGGCTGGCCGCCGTGCTGACGGCCGCACCGGCCTGCTTCAACCACAACCTGGAAACGGTGGAGCGCCTCCAGGGCGAGGTGCGCCGCGGAGCCACCTACCGCCGCTCCCTGGGGCTGCTGGCCGCTGCCCGCGACCTGGCCCCCACCATCCCCACCAAGAGCGGCCTGATGCTGGGACTCGGGGAAAGCCAGCAGGAGGTGCTGGAGACCCTGCGGGACCTGCGCAGCGTCGATTGCCAGCGCCTCACCCTGGGGCAATACTTGCGGCCATCCCTCGCCCACATTCCGGTTGCCCGCTACTGGACCCCGGCGGAATTCGAGGAACTGGGGGCAGCAGCCAGGGAGCTCGGATTCGCGCAGGTGCGCAGCGGCCCCCTCGTGCGCAGCAGTTACCACGCCGCCGACGGCATCGGCAACAGCTGAGCCAGGCCGAAGCCGGGGCAGCTCGGGCCGTGAGCGGCTCAGCGTGCTGCTGCTGACTCTCCTACTGGCGGGCATCACCCCAGCAGGACGCTGTGAGATGCCCGCCAAAGAAACGCTGGTGCAGGCCGAGGGACCCGACCTCAACGGCCTGCTACAGCTGCCCGGCTGGCTAGACCTGCAACTGCAGCTGCAGGCCCAGCCGCTCGCCAATCCAGCCGGAGGCGATCGCCAGGGCGCCAGCTGGGTGCAGCAGCTCAGCCTGGACGTGGTGGCGGGGCCGGGGCTGGCCAAGCCGGTGGAGCAGTGGAACGAAGCCGACCACTGGCGCGGCCATGTGCAGCTGATGCTGTTCAGCGGCAACCCCAACTGGGGCGAGGAGATCGGAGCGGCATTCTCGTTGCAGAGCACCGCCCACCCCACCGGGCTCTGGCTCACCGAA
>NZ_JAGQBE010000047.1 GCF_024345475.1 Cyanobium sp. T1B-Tous | reverse complement strand
ACCCTGGCGGCCTTTGTGTTGGTGCTTTGGATTGGCCGCCGCTACGCCGTCATGGAAACTCTGGAGGACCCTGTCGCCAAGGAGGCCCTCCAGCGCCACCTGCATCGGCTCGATGACACCTGGCCGCTGGTGGTGGTGCTGCTGGGCGGAGCGGCCATCACCTTCTGCTGGATCACCATTCCCCAGGTGGTCTAAGGAGTCGAGGCGCTACGGAGCTCAGGCCGCTAGCGGCGACAGCCTGGAGAGCATGCCCCCCACGAGTTTGCGGGGGCTGAAAGTCCGCCCCATCAGGGAGAGGAGGGCGCGCAGGTCGTCCGTGTGGAGGCGATCGCCCTGCACCAGCGTGAGCAGCAGCCGCTGCCGCAGGCTGGTGCCTCCAGGGCCCAGCAGCAATTTCAGCCCTGCGCCAGCTACCGGCAACAGGTTCGGACTGGTGCTGTCGTTCTCCACCACGGCCAGCAGGTTTTCCAGCCGTTCGATGCGGAGGCGACCCTCACGATCGAACAGCACCTCGAGCAGCTTTTCGCGCATCTCACTGGTGTCACCGGCCAGCAGCCGCCGGGCCACATAGGGATAGGCCACGTTGATGATCTTGAAGCTGGGATCCAGCCGCAGGGCCAGGCCTTCTTGGCTCACCACGGCCCGGATGATCAGGGCGAAGCGGGCCGGTACCCGGAAGGGGTAGGCGTACATCAGCTCCGAAAAACGATCGGTGATCGCCTTGAAGTTGAAGGAGCCCACGTTCTCACCGAGGGCCCCGCCCAGCACTTCCTCCAGGGCCGGCACGATCGGTTCGAGATCGGTCTTGGGATTGAGGAAGCCCAGGCTGATGAAATCGCCTGCCAGGGAGCGGAAATCTCGGTTGATCAGGTGCACCACCGCGCCAGTGAGGGTGAGGCGATCGCTGTCGGTGATCGAATCCATCATGCCGAAATCCACGTAGGCCACGTGGCCCATGGCGCCGGTTTTGCCGGAGAGGGCAAACAGGTTGCCCGGGTGGGGATCGGCGTGGAAGTAGCCGAACTCCAGCAGTTGCTGCAGGCCCGCGATCACACCGGTGCGGATCAGGGCCGCCGGATCCAGGTTGCGGGCCTCTAGGGCCTGGCGTTCCTGCAGCTTCGTGCCATTGATCCACTGGGTGGTGAGCACGTGCTCGCTGGAGAGCAGCCGCTCCACCCGGGGCACCGTCACCTCCGGCTGCGCTGCAAACAAACTGGCGAACCGTTCGGCGTTGTTGGCCTCGAGCCGGTAGTCGATCTCCTCAAACAGGGTGGAGCCGAACTCATCGATGATGTCGCCCAGCCCGAAGCCCAGGTTGAGCGGCAGGAACGGGGCGGTGAGCACCCCCAGCAGCCGGATGATCACCAGATCCCGCCGCAGAATCGTGGGCAAGTTGGGCCGCTGCACCTTCACGGCCACCCAGTGGCCATCGGCGAGCTGGGTCTTGTACACCTGCCCGAGGCTGGCGGCGGCCACCGGGTAGTCGGGGAACTGCTCGAAAAGCTGATCGGCCGGAGCGCCCAACTCCCGCTCGATCGTGGCCAGGGCGATGGCGTGGGGGAAGGGGGGCAGGTTGTCCTGCAGCTGGGTGAGTTGTTCGAGCCAGTCGCGACGCACCAGGTCGGGGCGGGTGGAGAGGGCCTGCCCCACCTTGATGAAGCAGGGGCCCAGGGCCGTGAGGGTGGTGAGGATCCGCCGCCCCAGTTGCTGCTGAACGGCGGAATCGCTGCTGTTGCCCTGCACCACCAGCACCAGGGCCAGGCTGCCGAGCTGCCAGAGCACCACCAGCAGGCGACTCACCAGCACCCAGGGGCGCAGCAGCAGCCAGCGCAGATCGCGCCCCGGGTCGTAGCGCGGGCTGCTGGCGGCTTCGGCGATGGTCACGGGCGCGGCAGCCAGATGATCAAAAGACTCTAGAAACGCGATCTGCCCCGCCATGGGTGAGGTTCAGGGCCCCCAGCGTTGGGAGCCGAGGAAGGTGAGCTCCACCAGATCACTGGCCTGGTTGTCGCCTGGTCCGAGCTGCAGCTTGAAGCCACCCAGGTCGAGGGACGTGAGGCTCCGGAAGGCCCCTACCACCTTGGCGCGGCTGGGATTGGGACCGGCCTTCTCCAGGGCGGCGGTCAGCCAGCGGGCGGCCAGGAACCCCTCCAGGCTGGTGTAGCCGTAGCGGGCTTCCGTTTGCTGCCGCTGCATCAATTGCTGGTATTGCGCCACCACCGGGACCCTCCGGTTCCAGGGGAAGGGAACCACCTGGGAGATGCCGATGCCATTGGCCTGGCCCCCGGGCAGGGCATCCTGCAAGCCCTCGATGCCGACAGGCGACAGGTTCATCAGTTGGGCCCTGCTGCCGAGTTGGGACAGGTCGCGGGTCAGGGCGGCGGAGGTGGTGAAGGTGGCGATCACCAGCACCGCATTGGCCTGGGCGGCCAGCACCTTCCGGGCCGCGGCTTCGGTGTTGGTGGAGTTGCGCTGCACCCCGGCAATCGCCACCGGCCGCAGGCCATGGCGGGCCAGGGCGATCTGGCTGGAGCGCAGCCCGTCTTCGCCATAGGCATCGGTGATGTGCACCACCGCCACCTGGTGGCGGCCGTCGCGCACCAGTTGGTCGATCACCCGATCGATTTCGGCCTGATAGCTGGCCCGCAGGTTGAACACCATCGGGCGAAAGGGTTTCAGCACCGCTCTGGCCCCGGTTCGCGGAGCCACGTAGGGGATGCCCACCGTCTCCACCAAGGGAAGAACGGCCTTGGAGTTGGCCGTGCCGAAATAGCCGATCAGGGCGATGGCCTGCTGCTGTTCCACCAGCTGGCGTGTGTTGCGCAGGGTGAGCTTCGGGTCGTAGCGGTCATCCAGGCTCACCAGGCGCAACCGCCGGCCATGGACCCCCCCTCGCCGGTTGACGTCGGCAAACCAGGCGAGCAAGCCTTCTTGGTAATCCCTGGCCGTTTGGGCGGAGGGCCCACTGAACGGGGCCGACTGGCCGATCACCAGCTCTCGGGGGGCCTGAGGCGGTTGGCGCGCCGCCGGGGCGGACCGCACCAACACAGGTGCCAGCAGGGGTAGCAGCAGCAGGCCAAATCGGCGTCTGGCACGTAATGTCGGGACCATCGGCCTCCTGAAACCAGTGCGGAAGCAGCGGCGCTGGAATCTGCTCGCCACACTGTCGCTCCTGCTGGCGGTGATTCTGGCCTTGATCGCGATCACGCGCATCGACATCAAACCGGTCCAGACCCGTGATGCCCTGCGGCTGTCCACCTCAGCCCGATCCCTCACCATTGATCCGGATCACTTGCCCGCCAGTGGCTGGACCACCCTGCGTGGGGATCTGCTCAATTCCGGCGAGGCCAAGGTGGATCAGGAGGCGTTGGCCACCGCTCCCTATCGGGCCCAGGTTGGGGTCTATGCCAATACCGCTTCCGAGCTCGATCTGAGCGTCCCCAGTTTTGCGTCCAGTGGCTACATCTGGTTGATCTGGGATGAGCCTCTCCAGCGCTATCTCGATGCGGCGGGCATTTCGATTGATCAGCGCTTCACCCTGCTGAACACCCTGATCACCGACGCCCCACCGGAGCTCACTCCGGTGGGGGAAGGCCCCGAGCGCCGTGCTGATGGAGGGTATTACCAACTGTTCACCTACCGCGGTCGCTATCTGCTCGATCAGGCGAGCTTTCGCCATTACCCCTTCATGAGCATCAGCCTGCCGTTGTTCATCGAGGCCGATGATGTGGACGGCAGCCTCAGCTACAACCAGCTGCGGCTTGAGCCCGACATTCGCGATAGCGGCATGGGTTTCAATGCCCGCATCCTGGGCTGGTTGAACCAGGGCTGGTCGATTGCTGAATACCGCCACCAGTACGCCACCAGTTTTGGGCAAGGTGGTGGCGAAAGTGATTACAGCCTGGTGTTGTACGAGATTTCCTTCGGCACCTCGGCCTGGGCTGCGGTGTGGCGATTGTTGCTGCCCCTGGTTGTGCTGATGGCGATGGTGCTGTTGGTGTTCAAAGTGCGCCCAGATGAACAGGATGCCCGTGCCAGCATCCCGGTCACGGTGTTGCTGACCCTGGTGTTCCTGCAGCAGACCTACCGCAGTGACCTGCCCGTTCTTCCTTTCCTCACCTTCCTCGATCAGGTCTACGTGGTGGCCTATGTGGTCACCCTGGTGGCTTTTGTGCTGGTGATCTGGATTGGTCGTCGCTATGCCGACATGGAGGCGCTGGAGGATGCCGAGGCGCAAGCCGCACTGAGGGGGCGGCTCGACCATCTCGATAACAGCTGGCCCGTGGTGGTGGTGATCTTCAGCAGCCTGGCGATTGCCACCGCCTGGTTCACCATTCCGGCCGGAGCCTGAGCAGGCTTCGGGCGACTGGGGGGATGGTCCTGGGTCCGGCAGCCGGTCGATTGGCAGACTCAAGGCACGCGAACTGCTCCGCCATGGGCCTGCCGCTGCATCTGCCGGCCCATGGCCGCGGACGGGGCCTGTCGCCCGCCTTGCAACGCCTGCTGCGCCAGCGCCCGGGCAGCTGGGACCTGCCAGAACTGCCGGAGTTTGGCGGTCCCCTGATCGACAGCGGCGCCGTGGCCGAGGCCCAGCGGCGTTGCGCCCACCAGCTCGGTGCTGGGGCGGTGTGGTTTGGCGTCAATGGCGCCAGTGGCCTGCTGCAGGCGGCCCTGCTGGCCCTGGCCCCCCCCGGCAGCCGGGTGCTCCTGCCCCGCAACCTGCACCGCTCCCTGCTGCACGCCTGTGTGCTCGGCCAGGTGCGGCCCTTGCTGTACGACCTGCCCTTCGATCCGGCCACCGGTCTGTGGCGGCCGCCCAGTCCGGCCCACCTGGCGGCTGTCCTCAAGGCGGCCGGTCCCGTGGCGGCGCTGGTGCTGGTGTCGCCGAGCTATCAGGGCCAGCGGTCCGATCTGCCGGCGTTGGTGGCCTTGGCCCACGGCCACGGGCTGCCGGTGTTGGTGGACCAGGCCCATGGCCTTGGTGAGGCGCTGGCGGCTGGGGCCGACCTGGTGGTGCTCTCCGGCCAGAAGGCCGGTGGCGGCCTGGCCCAGAGCGCGGCCCTGTTGCTCCAGGGGCAGCGGGTGGACCCTGCCGCCGTGGCCCGGGCCCTGCTGTGGCTGCAGACCTCCAGCCCCAGTGCCCTGCTGCTGGCCTCGGCCGAGGCAACCCTGCAGGAGCTCACCAGCCCGGGGGGCCGGCGCCGCCGCCGCCGGGCGGAGCAGATCGGCGAGCGCCTTCGCCGCCGCTGCGAGCTGGCGGGGCTGCCCCTGCTGGCCAGTGACGACCCCCTGCGGTTGGTGCTGCACACGGCGGCCCTGGGGATCAATGGTCTCGATGCCGATGCCTGGCTGCTGGAGCGGGGCGTGATCGCCGAGTTGCCCGAGCCGGGGGTGCTCACCTTTTGCCTGGGGCTGGGGCCGCCGGTCGGGGTGGTGTGGCGGCTTCCCCGCCAGTTGAAGCGCCTGCGGCGTGCCCTGGGGGGCCATCCCCTGCCGCCCTTCAGTCCCCCGCCCCTGCCCCTGGTGGCGGAACCGGAGCTCCCGATCGGAGAGGCCTGGCGGGCTCCTGCCGAAGCGGTGCCGCTGGCCGCGGCGGCCGGCCGGATCGCGGCGGAACCGCTCTGCCCCTACCCCCCCGGCATCCCCCTGCTGGTGCCAGGCGAGCGGATCGATCCGGCCCGGGCCGTTTGGCTGCAGCACCAGGCCCGGCTTTGGCCCGGCCAGATCGCTGATACGGTGAGGGTTGTGGCCGGATCGGGGGCCGATGGATCTGCCTGCGCCGATGGATTTGCCTGCGCCGATGGATTTGCCTGCGCCGATGGATCACCACGCAGCGGTGGCGCCTGACCAGGCCTCGCCCCAGGCGCCCTACCAGTGGGATTTCGTCACTCCCGGGCTGCCCGACAGCGCCTTTGAGGATGCCCCGGGCTTCAGCCCCACGCCGATGGAGCTGCGGGTGATGCTGCTGGCCCATCTGCGCCCCCGGCCCGACTCCCTGGTGTGGGATGTGGGGGGTGGCACGGGTGCCCTGGCCCTCGAGATCGCCCGGCTGATGCCCAGGGGGGCGGTGCACACCCTCGAGCGCGATCCCGATGCCATCGAGCTGCTCGAACAGAACCGCCGCCGGTTCGGCATCTCCAACCTGCACATCCATGCCGGCGCCGCTCCGGCCGACCTGGCCCAGCTCCCGGCCCACCCCGACCGGGTGCTGCTGGAGGTGGGCCGTCCCCTGGGGGATGTGTTGCTGGCGGTGTGGGAGGCCTTGGTGCCCCAGGGGCGACTGGTGATCAGCACCGCCAGCCTGGAGGGTCTGGTGGATGCCACCGATACCCTGGGCCAGCTGCAGGCCCGGGATGTGCAGGTGGTGCAGGCCACCGTGCACCGCATGCAGCGCCGGGGCAGCCAGGCCAAGCTGGCGGCGGCGGAGCCCCTGTTCCTGATCGCCGCGGAGCGTTCCCCCCACACCGAGCCCGCCTGATCACCCCGCCTTGATTCCGTCCCCCCGCACCGCCACCTCCCTGCCCCGGCTGCTGAGCGGTTGGGCCGCGGGCGCCTTCGGCTTCGTGGTGGTGATGCTCGGCGGCTGGTGGTTCACCGTGGCGGTGGGCCTGATCGTGCATCTGGGACTGCTGGAGTTTTTCCGGATGGCCCAGTTCAAGGGGATCCGGCCCGCCACCAAAACCACCCTGGTGGCGGTGCAGCTGCTGTTGGTGACCACCCAGCTGGCCAGTGGGGGCGGCTGGTTTGCCGGTGATGTGGCCGCCGCCGTGCTGCCCGCCTCCGGTGCCGTGATCTGTGGCTGGCTGCTGCTGCAACCGGTCACCGGCACCATCGCCGACATCGCCGCCTCAATTTTCGGGCTCTTTTATCTGGGGTTCTTGCCCAGCTACTGGATCCGGCTGCGGGACCTGGAGGGGTCTGGGCTGGCCCTCACCCTGTTGGCCTGTTTTCTGATCGTGGCCACCGACATCGGCTCCTACGTGGTGGGCCGCCGGCTTGGCCGACACCCCCTCTCGCCCATTTCCCCGGGCAAGACCGTGGAGGGGGCCCTCGGTGGGGTGGTCTGTTCCATGGCGGTGGGGGCCCTGGGGGGCACCTGGATCGGCTGGAGCTGGGGCTGGCTGATCGGTGCGGTGCTGGGGGCGGTGGTGGCGGTGTTCGCCCTGGTGGGGGATCTCACCGAATCGATGATGAAGCGGGATGCGGGCCTGAAGGATTCCGGCGATGCGATTCCGGGCCACGGTGGGGTGCTCGATCGCATCGACAGCTACCTGTTCGTGCCGGCGGTGGTGTATTCCCTGGTGACCCTGGTGTTGCCCCTGGTGCAGGGCTAGACGCTCACCCGGGCCTCGCCCAGGAGCTGCACCATGCCGGCTTCCAGGCGGGCGTCGCTGATGGTGATGCCGGGATCCATCGGCAGCCGACTGCGCAGGGTGCCGTCGCTGGAGCGGATCTCCACGCTGCCCTCCACGGCGGCGATGGTGGTTTCCAGCTCGATCAGGTCCCGGCTGCCCAGGCCCCGGGCGGCAAAGATCAGCCGGTCGCGGTGCATGCGCAGCTCCACCAGCGGCACGATGCCCAGCAGGGCTTCGCCCAGGCTGTCCCCCAGGGCCCTCCACTGGGGGGCACTGAGGGAGCGGGTGAGGCCGTCTGGGGTGAAACTCACCTGGCCTTGGATCTGGAACGCCCGTTCCAGCTGCACCGGCTGCCCCTTGAGCAGGTTGCCGATATGCACCTGGATCGGGCCGCTGCGCAGCTCCACCAGTTCGAGATGGAGCTCCCGATACACCACCCGCCGGGCCAGCAGTTGCACCCCCGCCAGCCGCCCGCGCAGCAGCTGCAACGCCGAACCGTCCAGCTGGATGTCCAGGCTGCCGATGCTCTGACACTGCTGGCGCACCCACAGCTGGAGCCCGCTGGCCAGCAGTTGCATCACCGGCCCGCCGGCCTTCTCCTCAGAACTGCTCATGCTGGAGTGAACCAGGTGGCGGCGACGGTAGCCGCCTGGTCGAGGTGGGGGAGGTGGCCGCAGGCCTCCAGTTCTTGCACCCGCTCGCCCAACAGGGCCAGGGCTGCCTTCTTCTGAGGGGCCCGCAGGATGCGGTCATTCGCTCCCCACAGCACCCGGATCGGCTGGTCGGGCAGGGGCGCCCCGCAGCCCGCGAAGCCGCCAGAACGGGCGAAACGCCGCAGGGCCTCGCCCCAGCCGGGGCTCTGCAGATGTAGGGACGCGATTTCGAGTTCCGCGGCACCCACGGAGGCCTCCGGATCGGCGAAGGCGGTGCGGCAGAGGCCCCGGCGCACCCCGGGCAGGGCCAGAAAGCGCACCCCCAGCCCATCCAGCAGGGGCGGCAGGGGCATGGGCCGGCCCGTGAGGCCCGCTGGGGCCAGCAGCAGCAGTTGTGTCACCTGCTCCGGCAGCCGCCGGGCCAGCTCCACCGCCACCGAGCCCCCCATCGAGGCGCCGATCAGCCCGAGGGGGGCCGGGTTGCGTTGCTGGATCGCGGCCACCAGCGCCTCCAGGTGGCGCAGCACGCCGCTGGGGCTGTAATCGCCGTCAGGGGGGCGGGGGCAGAAGCCGAAGCCGAACAGGTCGGGGATGAACAGTTGGGCGCCCCCAGCCAGCAGCGGTGCAAGCCGCCGAAATTCCAGAAAGGAGCTGTCAAAACCGTGCAGCAGCAGCACCGGTGGGCCTTCCCCCAGCACGGCCACCGGCCAGGGCCCCCAGCCGTTGCCAGCCTCGAGCTCGGGCAGGGACCACCACTCCACCTGGGCGGCCAGCTCCCGGCCCTGGGGGTCGAGCAGGCTGCGGGCGGCTTCGTCCACCAGGGCCACGTTGTTCACGCGGGCTGGCGCTCGCTGCTGCAGGTGCTCACCAGGGCGGCCAGCAGGTCGTTGGGGCCCACGGGGAAGGGCAGGTGGTGCAGGTCGGAGCCGTCGCGGCAGGCAAAGCTGCAGGCCAGCTGCAGCTCATGCAGACCGGCCTGGCCCAGGCCCAGCTCGTCGAGGCTCAGCGGGAGGCCCAGCCGGCGGAACAGGGGCAGCAGTTGCCGGCGCGCCTGGCCGGCGAGCTGGTTGCCGCCGAGCACCTCCTCCAGCCGCAGCTGCACCAGGATGCCGAAACCCACCTTTTCGCCATGCAGGTGGCCGTGGCTGGCCTCCAGTTGGGTGAGGCCGTTGTGCACCGCGTGGGCGGCGACGGTGCGGCAACGGGCCCCGCCGATCCCGCCAATCAGGCCGGCGCTGAGGCCACAGGCTTCCGCCACCCGTTCCCAGGCGGCGCTGGTGGGGTCGTGCAGGGCGGCTTCGGCTTCGAGCATCAGCTGGTCCCGCAGCACCCGGGCCATCTGCACGGCCTGCTGCACCAGTCCGTCGCCGCTGGCGCCGCTGCTCACTGAGGCCTCGTACCACTTGGCCATGGCGTCGGCGATGCCACTGGCCAGGGTGCGGGGCGGAGCCTGGCGCACCAGGGTGTGGTCAAAGATCAGCAGGTCCGGGCAGCGGGCCAGGGCCACGTCGCTCAGGAAGGCACCGGCGGGGGTGTATACGTTGGCCAGGGCGGTCCAGCCGGCGCAGGTGGCCGCGCTCGTGGGCACGGTGATGCACACCAGCTCCTGGCGATGGGCCAGCAGCTTGCCCGCATCGAGCACCTTGCCGCCGCCGATGGCGATCACGGCATCACAGGCGCCGTCCTGCAGCGCGATCGCCACCCGGCTGAGGTCGTCTTCGCAGCAGTCGTGGCGGAGTTCGGCGGAGCGGGGGGCGAGGCCGGCTGCGGCCAGATCGGCACTGAGCTGCTGACGCAACCCGGCGGTGGCGTCACTGCGACCGAGCAGCAGGGGTCTGCCGCAGAGCTGGGCGATGCGCGCCACACCCTGGGTCCAGGCCCCAGGGCCCCGCAACACCTCGGCGGGAGCAATGGCGTGTTGGCTCAGGGGGTTGCTCATCCCGGTGTGATTGTCATCCCCAATTGATGGTACGGGCCGGGGTTCCGGCCCGCCGGGCATCAGACGCCGGCCGTGGCGAGCTCGGGCTCGGCAGGCAGGGCAACCTGTTTGCGGATCACCACCTGCTTGTCGTCGTTGACGTCCACGACGGCGGCATCGCCATCACCGATTCGGCCGCTGAGGAACTCCTCGGCCAGGGAGTCTTCGAGCAGGCGCATCACCGCGCGGCGCAGGGGGCGTGCGCCGTAGGAGGGGTTGTAGCCCTCTTCCACCAGTCGCTCCTTGAAGGCGTCGGTGACGGAGAGGGCGATGCCCTTCTCCAGCATTCGGCCGAACACCTCCTTGAGCATGATCTCGGCGATCTCCTTGACCTCGTCGCGGGTGAGCTGACGGAAGACGATGATCTCGTCGAGACGGTTGAGGAACTCAGGGCGGAAGTACTGCTTCAGCTCCTCATTCACCAGGGAGCGGATGCGGTTGTAGTTGGTTTCATCCGCATCGCCGCCGCCGAATTCGAAGCCGAGGCCGCCGCCTCCCTTCTCAATCACCTTTGAACCGATGTTCGAGGTCATGATGATCAGGGTGTTCTTGAAGTCCACCGTGCGCCCCTTGGAATCGGTCAGGCGACCGTCTTCCAGCAGCTGCAGCAGCAGGTTGAACACATCGGGGTGGGCCTTCTCGATCTCGTCGAACAGCACCACGGTGTAGGGCCGGCGCCGCACCGCCTCGGTGAGCTGGCCGCCCTCGTTGAAGCCCACGTAGCCCGGAGGGGAGCCGATCAGCTTGCTGACCGTGTGGCGCTCCATGAACTCGGACATGTCGAGGCGGATCATGGCCTCTTCGCTGCCGAAGAAGTAGGCCGCCAGCGACTTGGTGAGCTCGGTTTTGCCCACGCCGGTGGGGCCGGAGAAGATGAAGCTGGCGATGGGCCGGTTGGGGTTCTTCAGGCCCACCCGGGCGCGGCGGATGGCGCGGGACACCGCCTTGACGGCTTCGTCCTGGCCGATCAGGCGCTGGTGGAGGGTTTCCTCCATGTTCAGCAGCTTGGCCGACTCGCTTTCGGTGAGCTTCTGCACGGGCACACCGGTCCAGGAGGCCACGATGTGGGCGATGTCCTCCTCGGTCACCATCGGGCTGCGCTCCCCGTCAACGGGGGCCTCGGCAGCCGCCACGGCAGCGGTATCAGTACCGCCTTCTGCGGTGGTCTCCGCGGCGGGTTCCTCGTCCTTGCGCGCCTGGAGGATCGAGCGGATCTGCTCGCGCAGCTCCACTTCCTTGTCGCGCAGTTCACCTGCCTTGGTGAAGTCCTGCTCGCGCACGGCGTCTTCCTTCTCCTTCTGCACCGAGCGCAGCTGTTTGTCGACTTCCTTGGCAGCCGGCGGCAGCTTGGAATTCATCAGCCGCACCCGGCTGCCGGCCTCGTCGATCAGGTCGATGGCCTTGTCGGGGAGGAAGCGGTCGGAGATGTAGCGGTCGCCCAGGGTGGCCGCGGCGATCAGGGCCTCATCGGCAATCTTGAGGCGGTGGTGGGACTCGTAGCGCTCCTTCAGGCCGCGCAGAATTTCAATCGTGTCGACCACGGACGGTTCGCCCACCATCACCGGCTGGAAGCGCCGCTCCAGGGCGGCATCCCGTTCGATGTGCTTGCGGTATTCATCGAGGGTGGTGGCGCCGATGCACTGCAGCTCACCGCGGGCCAGGGCTGGCTTGAGGATGTTGGCGGCGTCGATGGCGCCCTCGGCGGCACCGGCACCGATCAGGGTGTGCACCTCGTCGATCACGAGGATCACGTTTCCGGCGCTGCGGATCTCCTCCATGATCTTTTTGAGGCGCTCCTCAAATTCACCGCGGTACTTGGTGCCGGCCACCAGCAGGCCGATGTCGAGGGTGAGAACGCGCTTGTCTTCCAGGATGTCCGGGATGTCGCCGGAGTTGATGCGCTGGGCCAGTCCCTCGGCGATGGCGGTCTTGCCCACGCCGGGTTCGCCGATCAGCACCGGGTTGTTCTTGGTGCGGCGGCCCAGGATCTGGATCACCCGCTCGATTTCGTTCTGACGGCCGACCACCGGGTCGAGCTTGCCGTCGGCAGCCTGCTGGGTGAGGTTGCTGCCGAATTCATCCAGGGTGGGGGTCTTGGTGGAGCCCTTGCCGCCGCCGCTGCCGGCGGCCACCTCGGCGGTTTCGCCGAGCATGCGGATCACCTGGGTGCGCACCTTGGCCAGGTCGACGCCGAGGTTTTCCAGAACCCGAGCCGCCACGCCCTCGCCTTCGCGGATCAGGCCCAGCAGAAGGTGCTCGGTGCCGATGTAGTTGTGGCCCAGCTGGCGGGCCTCCTCCAGAGACAGCTCCAGAACCCGCTTGGCCCGGGGGGTGAAGGGAATCTCCACGGCCACGAAGCCGGAACCGCGGCCGATGATCTTCTCCACCTCAACCCGGGCGTCCTTGAGGTTGACCCCCATGGACTTGAGCACCTTGGCGGCCACGCCCGTGCCCTCTCCAATCAGACCGAGCAGGATCTGTTCGGTGCCCACGAAGTTGTGGCCAAGGCGGCGGGCCTCTTCCTGGGCCAGCATGATCACCTTGATGGCCTTCTCGGTAAACCGCTCGAACATGGGCCGGGGCCTGGTGCAAGTGCAACCAAGCTACCAGGGTTGACCGGTTGGGTGTGATTTACGCCCAATCTAGGGCAGATCCACTGCGGGATCAGGGGCTCGGGCGGTTTTCGGCAACAACTCGGGGCCGCAAATTGCTGGTTTTCAGCAATAAGAAAAGCCGGTTATCCACACCCCGGCTCCGCATCATTGATCGGGGGTAACCGCAGCCATTGGATCAGGGCATCGTCCCCGTTGCGGTAGTAACCGCGACGCAGGCCCGCATCCTGGAAGCCCAGAGAGTGGTAGAGGGCCACCGCGGCGGCATTGGTTGCCGCCACCTCCAGGGTGGCGTGCCGGGCGCCCTGCTGCCGGGCGTCCTCCAGCAGGGCCTTCAGCACCTGCCGTCCCAGACCCCGGCGCCGCTGCTCGGGGGCCACCGCCACCAGGGTGATGTGCAGTTCGTCCACCACCAGCCAGCCGCTGGCCATGGCTAGCAGGGTGTCGGCCTGCCACAGCCCCATCCCGGGCCGGCGGGGCTCGGCCAGCTCGGCCTGCCACTGGGCGCTGGTCCAGAGGCCCTCCAGGCTGGCCCGGTCGAGGGCGAGGCAGGCCTGCAGATCCTCTGGCGTGAGATTCCTTACATTGCTGCTCACTCGCCCCCTGCGCGGCTTCAGCCATGGTGATCTCCCGTGAGCCCGTCGCGGCGCCCCGGCCGTTCGAGCTCGAGCGCGATCCGCTCAGCCCCAATCGCAATCTCACCCCCCTCACCACCGCGCTGGATGCGGAGGGTGCGCTGAGTGTGGGGGGATGTGCCCTCCGTGACCTGGCCCGCAATTACGGCACTCCTCTCTATGTGCTCGATGAGGCCACCCTGCGGGGCACCTGCCGGGCCTACCGCGAAGCCCTGGCGGCCCACTACCCAGGGGAGGCCCTGGCGATCTATGCCTCCAAGGCCAACAGCTCCCTGGCCCTGACAGCCCTGGTGGCTGGGGAGGGCCTGGGGCTCGATGCGGTGTCGGCCGGCGAACTGCTCACCGCGCTCCAGGGCGGCATGCCCGCCGAGCGGATCGTGCTGCACGGCAACAACAAGAGTCGCGAGGAGCTGGCCCTGGCTGCCGGCTGCGGCGTCACGGTGGTGATCGACAACTGGCGCGATCTGGAGTTGCTGGCTGAGCTGGCCCCGGGGCTTGTGGAGTCGGGGCGGGCGCCCGTGCGGTTGATGCTGCGCTTCACGCCGGGCATCGAGTGCCACACCCACGAGTACATCCGCACCGGCCACCTCGATAGCAAGTTCGGCTTCGATCCCGACCAGCTCGAAGCGGTGTTGCGGCACCTGGTGGGCTGCCCCTGGGCCCGGCTCACCGGATTGCATGCCCACATCGGCTCCCAGATCTTCGAGCTGCAGCCCCACCGCGACCTCGCGGGGGTGATGGCCGATGCCCTTTCCCTGGCCCGCTCCCTCGGGCACCCGGTAAGCGACCTCAACGTCGGTGGCGGCCTGGGCATCCGCTACATCGCCAGCGACGATCCCCCCTCGATTGAGAGCTGGGTGCGCACCGTGGCGGAAGCGGTGGCGGCGGCCTGTCAGGAGCGGGGGCTGGACCTGCCCCGGCTGCTGTGCGAACCCGGTCGCTCCCTGGTGGCCACCGCTGGCGTCACCGTTTACGAGGTGGGCAGCCGCAAGGACATCCCCGGCCTGCGCACCTACCTCTCGGTGGACGGCGGCATGAGCGATAACCCCCGTCCCATCACCTATCAGTCGCAGTACACGGCCGTGCTGGCCGACCGTCCCACGGCGGAGGCCACCGAGACCGTCACCGTGGCGGGGAAGCACTGTGAGTCGGGCGACGTGCTGCTCAAGGACGTGGCGCTGCCGCCGGCCACCAGCGGCGATCTGCTGGTGGTGTTCGCCACCGGCGCCTACAACGCCTCGATGGGATCCAACTACAACCGCATCCCCCGACCGGCGGCGGTGTTGGTGCATGAGGGGCTGGCCGACCTGGTGCAGCGCCGGGAGCAGCCGGAGGATCTACTGCGCTACGACGTTCTGCCAGAACGGCTGCGCTCGGTAGGCTGAGCCCATCGACTTAGGCGTCTGTGATTGGGCCGCAACTGGGTGAGTTGCTACGGCTGATCGATCCGCGCCTGCTCCTGGATCTGCTGTTTGCCACGGGCCTGGGTGTGCTGGTGCTGGGTCGGGTCACGGAGGCCCGCACCCTGTGGTTGCTGCGCGGCTACCTGTTGCTGGTGGCCCTGGCCTGGGTGGTGCAGCGCTACGCCAACCTGCCTCTCACCAGCAAGCTGGTGGAGGCCCTGGTGCTGGCCTGCAGTCTGGCCCTGGCGATCCTCTGGCAGGGGGAGCTGCGCCGGCTGATGGAGCTGCTGGGCACCGGCCGCCTCGGCGTGCTGTTTGGCAGCCGCAACCGCGACCAGCTCGGCTCCGGGGCTGTCGCCGTGCTCAGTGAGGCCGCCGGTCGCCTCTCCCAGGCCCGCCGCGGGGCCTTGATCGTGGTGGATCTGGGCAGCGATCTGCGCCCTGAGGATTTTCTCAATCCCGGCATTGGCCTCGACGCCAAGCTCACCGTGGATCTGCTGCTGAACTTGTTTGCCGCCGACACCCCCCTGCACGACGGGGCCGTGCTGGTGAAGGCCAACCGGATCGTGGCTGCCGGCGTGATCCTGCCCCTCTCCCGCCAGGGCATCAACCGCTATGGCACCCGTCACCTCGCGGCCCTGGGCCTCACCGAGCGCTTTGACCAGTGCCTGGCCATCGTGGTGTCGGAGGAAACTGGCACCCTGTCGCTGGCGAGCCAGGGCCGGTTGGAGCGGCCGATCACGAGCAGCCGGCTGCATGATCTGCTCAGCCAGGCCCTGGCCTTGCCAGCGGGGCGTAGCGTGACCAAGGACACGCCGGAATCACGCGGATGAGTCGCGCCCTGGCGACCACCACTGCGAACGCCTCCCAGCCCGTTCCGGCTGGCCTCGATCCCGCGCGCCTGCCGGCCCATGTGGCCGTGATCATGGATGGCAACGGCCGCTGGGCCAAGCAGCGCAACCTGCCCCGGGTGATGGGCCACCGGGAAGGTGTGGAGGCCCTAAAGCGCACCCTGCGCCTCTGCAGCGACTGGGGCATTGGCGCCCTCACCGCCTACGCCTTTTCCACCGAAAACTGGAGCCGCCCCGGCGAGGAGGTGAGCTTCCTGATGACCCTGTTCGAGCGGGTGCTGGCCCGGGAGCTCCAGGCCCTGGAGCAGGAGCAGGTGCGGATCCGTTTCCTGGGCGATCTCGAGCCCCTGCCCGAGGGACTGCAACGGCTGATCGCCGATGCCACGGCGCGTACCGCCGCCAACACCGGCATCCACTTCAACGTGTGCACCAACTACGGCGGTCGGGCCGAGCTGGTGCGGGCGGCAAGGCGGCTGGCCGAGCGCTGCGCGGCCGGGGAGCTCGATCCCGCCGCCATTGATGAGCAGAGTTTCAGCGCCGAACTGCTCACCGCCGGCGAGCGGGATCCCGATCTGCTGATCCGCACCAGCGGCGAGCGGCGCATCAGCAACTTCCTGCTCTGGCAGCTGGCCTACGCCGAAATCCACATCACCGATGTGCTCTGGCCCGATTTCGACGAAGCCGCCCTACTGGGCGCCCTGCGCGACTATCAGAGCCGCCAGCGCCGCTTTGGCGGTGTCGATCCCTGCTGAATGCCCTTGATCACCCGTCACGACTGGTCCCGTTCTGAAATCCAGGCGCTGCTGGAGCTGCCCCTGATGGACTTGCTCTGGCAGGCCCAGCAGGTGCACCGGGCCGCCAATCCGGGCTACCACGTGCAGCTGGCCTCCCTGCTCAGCGTCAAAACCGGCGGCTGCGAGGAAGACTGCGCCTACTGCCCCCAGTCGCTGCACAACAGCAGTGACGTGGCCGGTCGTCCTGAGCTGGAGGTGGAGCCAGTGCTGGAGCGGGCCCGGGCGGCGAAGGAGGCCGGTGCCGATCGCTTCTGCATGGGCTGGGCCTGGCGCGAAATCCGGGATGGGGCGCCGTTCGAAGCCATGCTGGCGATGGTGCGTGGCGTGCGGGAGCTGGGGCTGGAGGCCTGCGTCACCGCCGGCATGCTCAGCGATTCCCAGGCCGAGCGCCTGGCGGAGGCGGGGCTCACGGCCTACAACCACAACCTCGACACCAGCCCCGAGCACTACGACCGGATCATCACCACCCGCACCTACCAGGAACGCCTGGAAACCTTGGCCCGGGTGCGCCGCTCCGGCATCACCCTCTGTTGCGGCGGCATCATCGGTATGGGCGAAACCGAGGCTGATCGCGCCGGGTTGCTGGAGGTGCTGGCCAATCTCGATCCCCACCCGGAGAGCGTGCCGATCAACGCCCTCGTGGCGGTGGAGGGCACGCCCCTGGAAGACCTGCCGCCGGTGGATCCGCTCGAGCTGGTGCGGATGGTGGCCACGGCCCGGATCCTGATGCCCCACGCGCGGGTGCGGCTCAGTGCCGGCCGGGAGCAGTTGGGCCGGGAGGCCCAGATCCTCTGCCTGCTGGCGGGGGCCGATTCCATCTTCTACGGCGACACCCTGCTCACCACCGGCAACCCCGCGGTGGAGGCCGACCGGCAGCTGTTGGCCGCTGCCGGAGTGCGGGTGACTGCATGAGTGAGCTGGTGGCGGCGTTCTACCGCTTTGCCGCCCTGGAGGACTTGCCTCACCTGCAGCAGGAGCTGGGCGCCCTGGCGGAAGCCCAGGGAGTGCGCGGCACCATCCTGCTGGCGGCGGAAGGGGTGAACGGCACGATTGCCGGAGCCGATGCCGGCGTGCAGGCGCTGTTGGCGCGGCTGCGGCAGGTGGCAGGCCTGGAGCGGTTGGAGGCGAAGTTCAGTCGGTCGGACACCCGGGCGTTCCACCGGCTCAAAGTGCGGCTCAAGCGCGAGATCGTGACCATGGGTGAGCCCCAGGTGCAGCCCTATTTGGCCTCCGAGGTGGGCACCCACGTGCCGCCCGCGCAGTGGGATGCCCTGATCGCCGACCCGGGCACCCTGGTGATCGACACCCGCAATGCCTACGAGGTGGCCATCGGCAGCTTTGAGGGGGCCCTCGATCCGGGCACCACCACGTTCCGCGAGTTTCCCCAGTGGGTGGAGCAGGAGCTGCGGCCGCTGGTGGAGCAGCGTCAGCCGAAGGCGATCGCCATGTTCTGCACCGGGGGCATTCGCTGCGAAAAGGCCACGGCCTATCTGCAGCAGCAGGGATTCGAGGGGGTGCACCACCTCGAAGGGGGCATCCTGCGCTACCTGGAGGAGATCCCGGAGGAGCGCAGCCGCTGGTGGGGTGAGTGCTTCGTGTTTGACCACCGGGTGGCCGTGAACCACCGGCTCGAACCGGGGGATCACAGCCTTTGCCATGCCTGCGGCCTGCCGCTCTCCCCCGCCGATTGCCAGCTGGCCAGCTACGTGGCGGGGGTGAGCTGCCGCCACTGCCTCGAGCGTTTCAGCGATTCCGATCGGCAACGCTTCGCCGAGCGCCAGCGCCAGATGGAGCGGGCCCGTCACCGCGGGGAATGCCATCTCGGCGTCCCCACGCCGCGATCGGAGCGGTGATGCGGTGAACCCAGGGCCTGCGGTTCTCTACAGCTTTCGGCGTTGCCCCTATGCCATCCGGGCGCGGCTGGCGTTGGCGGCTGCGGGCTGGGAGCCCGGTGTCGATCTGGAGCTGCGGGAGGTGAGCCTCAAGGCCAAGCCCCCCGAATTACTCGAGATCTCCGCCAAGGCCACGGTGCCGGTGTTGCTGGCCGGCCAGCAGGTGCTCGATGAAAGCCTGGCGATCCAGCGCTGGGCCCTGGAGCGAAGGGATCCCCACGGCTGGCTGGCGGGTTGGAGTGGGGCTGAGCTGGCGGAGATGGAGGCGCTGATCGCCGAGAACGACGGCCCCTTCAAGCACCATCTCGACCGCTTCAAATACCCCAATCGCTACCCCGGCGAGCCATCCGAGCCCCATCGCCGCGCGGGTCTCGCCATCCTGCGGGGCTGGGAGCGGCGCCTGGCTCCGGGGGGCTGGCTGCTGGGCAGCCGCCCCAGCCTGGCGGACTGGTCCCTGTTGCCGTTCGTGCGCCAGTTCCGCCTCGCCGATCCGCTGGCCTTTGACGCCCTGGCTGATCTCCCGGCTCTGCAGCACTGGCTGGGGCGCTTTCTGCAGGGTCCGGAGTTGGCCGCGGTGATGGCGGCGCCCTGGAACGGGCGCTCCCCCTGGCGCTCCCCCCGTTGGCTCTATCACCTGGCCTTGCGGGAGGAGTGGCGGGCGGCGCGGCTGGCCGGCCTCTACAGCCGCTCCACCCGGGGGTTGGCCCTGGAGGAGGTGGGGTTCATTCACCTCAGTGAGGCCCACCAGGTGCCGGCCACGGCCGCCCGCTTTTACGCCGACGTGTCGGCGCCTGACCTGCTCCTGCTCACGCTCGATCCCCAGCGTCTGGCCAACGCCGGTCTGACCGTTCGCCGGGAGTCGGCCGAGCCCCAGGCTGGTGCCACCGCCGAGCGCTTTCCCCATCTCTATGGCGCCCTGCCCCTGGAGGCCGTGCTGCTGGCCGCGCCCTTTGCCCCGGAGTGTCCGGGGCAGGACCGTGGGGTGGCGCCATGAGCGTGCCGTTGCCCCAGCCCAGTCTTGAGGCCCTGGAAGCCGAAGCGGTTCGGCGGGGGCTGCTGCTGCGCCTGCAGGTGAGCCGTCCACTGGGGCTGGGCTGGACCCTGCGGATTGGGGTGGCGCGCCGGCTAACCGGTGAGGAGGGGCGGGGCGGCTTGGAGCTGCTGGGGGAGCTCAAGGGCTGGGCCCTGCCCACCGCCGCAGGCCTGCGCCTCGACACCCTGCGCGTGCAGGGCCAGGACACGGCTGCCGTCGGCCCGCTGATCTGCGCCGCCAGCTTTGCCTGGGCGCTGGAGGCCACCCCCTGCCGCCAGGCCACGATCCTGGCGATCCGCGACAGCGACGCCCAGCACCGCCGGCTGGTGCGCTATTTCCGCCAGCTGGGTTTCCATCCCCTGCGGGATCTGGGGGCCGGGCCCGCAGACCTGGCTCCCCGGTTGCTCTGGGGCGGTGCCGGTCTGCTGATGCGGGGCGATTGCCGGGAGGGGCTGGGCCGCAGCGCCCGCCGGCTCGGTGGGGGGGGGCTGGATGGGCTTTGATCCCCGTCGCTGGCGGCCCGGCTCCGGCGGTCCGCCGGTCACCAGCAACGTCGAGGCCCTGCTGGCCGAGAACGACTCCCTGCGCCGGGAGGTGCGGGCCCTGCGTCGCCGGCTGGAGCAGCTGCAACACTCCAGCGGCGCCGAGCCCCGTTTCGCCCATGGCCTCACGCCCCACCAGGTGGAGCGCTGGGGTGAGGCGATGGCCGCCCATCCCCAGTGGCAGGCCCTGCGGATCGGTCCGCCGGCCGGCTTGCGCGGTGTGATCGAGGAGCTGCGGACGCGCTGGTGGAACCCCGAGCTCAGCCTGGAGCAGGAGCTCGACCGCCGCGCGCCTGGCCTGGGTGCCGAATTGGCTGAGGCCCTGCGGGGGCCCCACAGCAGGGTGCGATGGGCCCTGCGGGCGGCCTTTGCTCTCTATGGGCCCCGGGCTTCGGAATGGCTGAGCGACGCTCCCTTGCAGGTGGTGGAGGAGTTGCTGCGTCGCCAGGTGCAGCTGGGCCAGCGCCGCCGCGGCACCCGCACCGAGAACCACTCCGGGGCCCACCATCACTCCCAAGCCCAAGCCAAGGCGACGGCCCCAGACCCCCGTGCGGGCGCCCTGCGGGAGCTGGGCTTGGAGCCCGGGGCCAGTGTGCCGATGATCAAGCGGGCCTATCGCCGGCTGGCCAAGGCCCACCACCCCGACCTGGGCGGCGATGCCAAGGCGTTTCACCGGCTGGAGGCGGCCTATCGGTTGCTACTGGGCTGACTCAGAACTGCAGCGTCAGCCCCAGGCCCATCGCCAGGATCGGATCGGCGGAACTGCCGTCGGGATTGAGGATCAGCTGCAGCACCGGCTGCAGGCTGAGGTTGGCGTTCACCAGCCAGCTGTAGTTGAGCTCCAGCACCGTTTCGCTGCTCTGGCCCGGAGAGAGGCGGGGGCTGAAGCGGCTGCTGCCGACGCCCAGGGCCAGCACATCCAGCGGGCGGCCGCTGACGATCCCCTGGCTCAGCCAGCCGCCGCTGAGGAACAGCGGCACCGGATTGGTGTCCCACTCCAAGCCGGCATTGACGCCGAGCCAGAGCCGATTGTCCAGCCCGAGCGGCAGCGGTGCCGTGAGCGTGAAGGTGGCGGCCACGGCGCCATTCAGATTGCCGGTGCTGCGGTTGTCCAAGTACCCGCCGGCGATCTGCAGCAGTGGCGGCGGCAGCTGGCGGGCAATCCGTTGCTCTCCCCGCTGGATGGGCTGCTGCAGGGCCTCCGCCCCGGGCAGGCGATCAAACGACCACTGCAGCAGCTGGGTGTGGCCGTTGAGCTGACCCTCGTCGGGATCGACGCCAAACAGGGCCGCCAGGTTGTACTGGGGGTCGAGCAGGAAGGCGCCGTAGCGCAGCTCGCCCCAACGGCCCGAGGGCTCTGGCCGCCAGCTCACCTGCAGCCCCGGTGCGGCGTAGGGGTTGATCGGCAGCACCTCCACGTTGAGGTTGAGGGTGTTGTTCAGGGCCGAGTGCACGTAGGCATTCAGCACCGGTGCCTCCACAAAGCCCGGGTTGATCGAGAACACGCCGGCTTTCACCGCCACGTTGCCGCTCCCCATCTGCCGCTCCAGGCTGGCTTCGGTGAGCCAGAGCCCGGTGGGGTGGGCGGTGCTCTGCAACGAGAATGCCGCTCCGATCTCCTCGCCCCAGTTGGGGTTGCCGCTGAACAGCATCAGCTGCACATGGCTGCGCCAGTGGTCGGCTTCGCTCCACTGCTCCACCGGCTTGGCCAGCCCCGGCCCCGCCACCACGTCCAGGCTGAGCTGCTGCACCCAGCTGGCGCCCTGGCGATCGCCCCCGGCTGGATTGGCGAGCGGCTGGGCCTGCAGCTGCAGTTGCAGGTCCAGCCAGCTGGGCAGCTGTAGCAGGCCGTTGAGGTCGGGTCCCTCGGCCTGCACCAGCGTCTCTTTGGCGGGCATCTCACAGCGCCCTGCGGGGGTGATGCCCGCCAGCAGGAGAGTCAGCAGCAGGACGCCGAGCCGCTCACGGCCCGAGCCGCCCCGGCCTCGGCGTGGCTCAGCTGTCGCCGATGCCGTCGGCGGCGTGGTAGCTGCTGCGCACGAGGGGGCCGCTGCGCACCTGCGCGAATCCCAGCTCCCTGGCCGCCGCCCCCAGGTCCTCGAATTCCGCCGGGGTCCAGTAGCGGGCAACCGGGATGTGGGCGAGGGATGGCCGCAAGTATTGCCCCAGGGTGAGGCGCTGGCAATCGACGCTGCGCAGGTCCCGCAGGGTCTGCAGCACCTCCTGCCGGCTTTCCCCGAGTCCCAGCATCAGGCCGCTCTTGGTGGGGATGGTGGGGGCCAGGTTGCGGGCAGCGGCCAGCAGCCCCAGGGAGCGGCGGTAAGTAGCCCCGCGGCGCACCTCGCCCTGGAGCCGCTCCACCGTTTCCAGGTTGTGGTTGAAGCAGGCCGGTGCGGCCGTCAGCACGGCGGCCAGCCTTTGGCGTTGGGCGGCCAACCCCTCACCCTCGTCGCGATGTCCGCCCCAGAAGTCGGGGGTGAGCACTTCGATGCCAACCCCAGGGCTGCGCCGCCGAATGGCCGCCATGGCGGCGGTGAACAGGCCCGCTCCGTGGTCGGCCAGGTCGTCGCGGGCCACGGCGGTGAGCACCACATAGGACAGCTGCAGGCTTGCCACCGCTTCGGCCACCCGCTCCGCTTCGCCCGTATCCAGCGGGGCGGGGGCCTGGCCCTTGTCCACCTGGCAGAAGGCACAG
>NZ_JAGQBE010000046.1 GCF_024345475.1 Cyanobium sp. T1B-Tous | reverse complement strand
GCCTGCACTTCTTCCTGGCTGCCTGGCCCGTGGTTGGCATCTGGTTCACCGCCCTGGGCGTGAGCACGATGGCCTTCAACCTGAACGGCTTCAACTTCAACCAGTCGATCCTCGACGGCCAAGGCCGTGTGGTGAACACCTGGGCCGACGTGCTGAACCGTGCTGGTCTGGGTATGGAAGTGATGCACGAGCGCAACGCTCACAACTTCCCGCTGGACCTGGCAGCAGCAGAAGCCACCCCCGTGGCTCTGACCGCCCCCTCTATTGGCTAGGGCCAAACAGCCCGGCTGAGGCTGAACAAGCCAAACGGAATCCCACAAGCCCCCTCGCAAGAGGGGGCTTTTTGTTGGGCCCAGCTTTCGGGACCTGTTGTCAGCTCAGCTGCTGCGCCGAGGATTCAATACAGCGCTTCTTCGGCGTGGGTTTCGATCGTGCAGTCCGAGGTGGGGATGGCCACGCAGGTGAGCACGAACCCGGCGGCGATCTGGTCTTCGTCGAGAAAGGCCTGATCGTCCTGGTTCACCGTGCCGCTGATCAGCTTGCCGGCGCAGGAGGAGCAGGAGCCAGCCCGGCAGGAGACCGGCAGATCGATGGATTGATCGGCGGCTGCATCAAAAATCGATTGGTCGTCCGCGCAGTCGATGGTTTGGTTGAGTCCCTCGTTGGCGTTGACGAGGGTGACCTTGTAGCTGGCCATGGCAATGGGTGGGGCAAGGGGGCCGACAGCATGCCGGCATGACTGCACCCTGGCTGCAGACCCCGAACCAGGCCTAGTCCCCTTCTGGGGGTGGTTTGCCCCCGCATGGGGGGCGCGGAATCGCTGGCCGACAGGCGAGAGTGCAGGTCTTCCTTGGGATCAGGGCGTCCGGTGGACACGATGCTGAGCGAACTGGTTCTGGCCGCCCTGCTGCTGGGGGTGGTGCTCCTCTCTGCCAAAACTTGAGGGCCCTGGAGCTGTCCCGCTCCCGGCCCCCAGCGCTCGACTGGAAAAAGGCTCGACAGGAAAAGGAGTCCCGGCCTCCAGGTTCTGGATGCAGGTCGGTCTCCCCTGGGCTGGCGACAGCGAAGCTCGTCCCTCATCGTCGCCATCCAAGCCTGGAGGGCAGCCCTGCTTCTGTGCCAGTCCCCTTTTGGGGAATTTTGGGCCACCCCAAAGCCCCGATCCCGCTCTTGCTTATTTCGGCGCGAGGAAGGCGATGGCCGCCGCCGGTTGGAGCTGGCGGGTCACGTTGCCTTGCAGCCCCTCATTGCCCTCAATCTGGATGGCGCGCACGCCACTGCCCGGCTTGAGGTCGATCTGGTTGAGGTTCACCCACATCATTTGGGGCGAAAGAGCTGAGTCGAAGTAGTACACCCGGTTTTTCTGATCGATCAGGGTGCGCCACCAGGTGGGCGAGATGTTCGGGTGCTCCGGATCCGGCGTGCCCCAGGGCACGGAGATGTTGCGCATCACGCTCATCACCCCGGCCAGGGCCTGGCGGGGATCGCTGGTGGGCGGCAGCTGTTCGTTGTAGTAGGAGCCGCGCACGAAGCGATCCGGCGACTGGATCGAACCCGGCAGCTCATGGGTGCGGTCCTTGGTGCTCCAGAAGGCGTTGAGTTTGAGCTGCTCGCTGTAAACCGGGCTGTTGGTCATCACCTGGTACTGGCGGCCGTGGTGAATCACCGGTTTGCCCTTGAGGTATTCGATCACGGCGGAATCGCCGCTGGCATCGGAGACGGCCATGTGCACGGTGGCCTTGGCCTTGCCACCGGGGCCGAAGGGCACCGGCACGATCTGGATCTGATCGGCCTTCACGGCCTGCACCAACTCCTTCACCGTGGCGTATTGGCTGAGCAGATATTGCGTCCAGGCGGCAAAGGAGAGGCGGGGGCGGCCAGCGGGGGCCGTCGCCAGGCCGAAATCGTTTTCGGCCAGATAAAGCAGGTTGGCGGCGAGCCCTTGCTCGTTCACCCCATCAAACACGGCGTCGATGGCGCCCCCGGGTTCGGTGCTGCCGCTCACCACCACCGAGCCGTAACGGGTGGTCCAGCTCAGGGAGTTCACGCCGCCGGCGCCGTTCAGCCGTTCGCCGCGGGGGATCACATAAAAGTGCGAGTTGAAGCCATAGGGCCAGTCCATTGAACGGCCGGTGATCACCTGTTGGTCTGGGCCGAGCCAGGTGACGCGGGAGCAGGCCAGGGCTGCTGGGGCGGCGGCGGCGAGGCTGAGGGCGGCAACGGCGGCAGCTGCCGTGAGGCGCTTCGGCATGGGGCCAAAAATTTCTGCCCCAAAGTTTGGCTGTGATGTCTAGCCCCTGCCACAGACCGGTGGCACCAGGGTATTCACGGTCATTTCAGCCGGATGGGCCCATCGTGGGAGCAGCTGCCCAAAATCCCCTGTGTCTGCCTTTGCCCTGCTGGTGATCGTGCATGGCCTGGCCGCCACGGTCTGGACGGGTGGGCATCTGGTGCTGGATCTGGGGGTGCTGCCGCGGGCCCTGCGCCAGCGGAGTGCGGCGGTCATCCGCGATTTCGAGGAGACGTTTGAGCCGCTAGGTCTCACCGCCCTCGCGATTCAGGTGCTGACGGGGCTGGCCATGGGCTGGATCTATTTGCCTGGCTTTCAGGGCCTGCTGAGCCCGGCGAATCCAATCGGGATGCTGGTGGGCGTCAAGCTGCTGTTGCTGGCGGCGACGGCCGCGCTGGCGCTGCATGCCCGGCTGCGGCTGATCCCCAGCTTGCGTGATGACAATCTCAGTGGCCTGGCTTGGCACATCCGGGGCATCACAGCCCTGGCGATTGCCTTTGTGGTGGTGGGCGCCCTGATCCGGTTGGGGGGGCTGGGCTGAGCGGGGCCGAATTCAGGCGATGCAGACGATGGGTGCCACGCCCCGCAAGGGGTGGTGCCATCGCGCCCAGATCATCGTGGCCGAGCGCGCTGAAATCCTCGAATTGCGCCGCCTGTTGCAGCGCGACGAATGGCGCAAGCCTGACTACAGCCAACGCGACGCGGTTCTCGATGCGGATTCTGCATTGGCAGAATGGGGCTTGAGCCCAGTGCCCCGTTGCCGCCCGTCGACCCCCTTCAGGAGCAGTTGCTGCAGCTGCAGCAGCGGGTGCAGGCGGTGCTGCCCCAGGTGGAACGCCTCACCTGTGATCGGGTGGAGGGCCAGGCCCAGCAGGGGGTGCCCATCTACGACAGCTGCCCGCTGCAGCGCTGCAGGTCCTCGGTGCTGCTGCCGGTGCGCCACAACGGCAGCCCCGATTGCGTGGTGGGCTTCCACGCCAGCGGGGCGGCGGCCTTCTCGGAGGCGGAGCAGGCCACCCTCGAAGCGTTGGCCGAGTTGATCGGGCTCACGGTGCACAGCCATTTCCTGGCCCTGGGTTCCCTCGATGCGGCCGCCCAGTTGGCCCACGACTTTGCGGCCCTCCGGGATTTTGAAACCGGCAGCCACCTCAACCGGGTGGCGCAGTACGCCCGCCAGATCGCCGAGGTGCTGGCCGAGCGCCACGGCCTCAGCTCCCTCTATGTGGAACAGATCGGCCGCTTTTCCCGGCTGCACGACATCGGCAAGATCGGCATCCCCGATGCCGTGCTGCTCAAGCAGGGGCCGCTGACGCCTGAGGAGCGGCTGGTGATGAATACCCACGTGGACCTGGGCCTCACCATGATCGAGAAGGTGCTGGATCAGCACGCCCTGCTGGATCAGCCAGGCGCCGAGGTGCTGCGCAACCTGATCGGCCATCACCACGAACGCCTCGATGGTTCGGGCTATCCCCAGGGGCTGAAGGGTGAGGAGATTTCCCTGGAGGGTCGCATCATCGCCGTGGCCGATGTGTTCGATGCGATCACCAATACCCGTCCCTACCGGCAGGGGCTGACGGTGCCGGAGGGCATCACAGAGCTGGAGCGGTTGGCGGCCGCAGCCCAGCTCGATCCAAACTGCGTGGCGGCGCTGGTGGGTGTGCTGCGCGGGCAAGGCGCTCAAGGTCCATCGACCTGACTCACCCTCCTCAAGGCGTGCAGGGTCCGTTGGCCGTGATGTGCACCTCATCGCCGAGCCGAACGGCACCCAGCAGGGTTTTGAGCTCCGGCTCCGCCACGTTCAGGCAACCGCCGGTGACCTTCTGGCCGATGCGTTTGTCGTTGTTGCTGCCGTGGATGGCAAAGCTGTACCAGCGAAATTTGCCGGCATAGCGGTTGAACCCAAAGGGCTGTTTGACGCTGGCCACGGGAGCCAGGCTGATGTAGCCGATTCCGTATTCGCCCGTTTCCCCGTCTCCATCGAAGTCGATGGCGTTCATCGACGGGAAGAGGGTCTGTTTCAGCGCGGCCTCTGATTGGCCCGATTCGGCGATCAGCTTGGGGTCCATCACAAAGCGGCCGTTGCTGAGAATCGCATTCACCTTGAAGGTGCCCAGGGGGGTGTATCCCTCCTCAAAGCGGCTGCCAGCGCAGGTGACGCCATGGCGGCCGGACCCCACCTTGAACACCAGGCGATCCTCGCCGCGGGGCAACACGCCGAAGCTCATCGACGGGTCCTTCAGGTCGAGGTTGACCTTGATGGGCCCCGTGACCAACGTCTCGGCCCGCTTGGCATCCCTGCCCTGGGCACAGCCCGTGAGCGCCAGAACGACCCCCAGGAGGGCCAGCAGGGGGAGACGGCACATGGCGGGCTTGAACGTTGTGCGCATGATGCCGGCGGATTGCTGGCTGACCAGAATCGGCAACATGGAACGCCATGCCGATCTCAGCCAACGCGCGGTTCTCGATACCCGGGCTCTGGCCTGGCAGCCCTCCCCCAGCGCCGGGGTGGAGCGGCGGTTTCTCGATCGTTGCGGTGGGGAGGTGGCCCGGGCCACCTCGATCGTGCGCTATGCCCCGGGCAGTCGCTTCGAGCGCCACCACCATGGCGGTGGCGAGGAGATTCTGGTGTTGGAGGGCACGTTCTCGGATGAGCACGGGGACTACGCCGCCGGCACCTACCTGCGCAATCCCGTGGGCTCCAGCCATGCCCCCTTCAGTGAAGACGGCTGCACGCTCCTGGTGAAGCTGCAGCAGATGCACCCCGCAGACCAGCAGCGCCTGGTGATCGACACCTCCAGCTCCGCCTGGCTGCCCGGCCTGGTGAACGGGCTCGCGGTACGGCCGCTGCACGCCTTTGGCTCCGAGCATGTGGCCCTGGTGCGCTGGGCTCCCGGCACGGTGTTTCAGCCCCACGGCCACCCCGGCGGGGAGGAGATCCTGGTGCTGGAGGGCACGTTCCAGGACGAGCACGGCAGCTATCCCGCCGGCAGCTGGCTGCGCAATCCTCCCGGCAGTGGCCATCACCCCTGGAGCGATGCCGGTTGCACGATCTGGGTCAAAACCGGCCACCTTCCCGCCAGCATCGGACCGGACGGCACGGAAGCGCCGAATCCGATCCCTGCCAACGCAGCCCAATGACGCCCCGCGCCCTTCAGCCGCCCTCACCACCGGCGGGAGATGCTGCTGGCCCCGGCGCGCTCCCTTGGCTCGATCGCTTGCTCCCGATCTGGATCCTGCTGGCCATGGCGGCAGGTTTGCTGCTGGGGCGCTTCGTGCCGGGGCTGCAGGCGCTGCTGGGTGCCGTGGAGGTGGGCCACACCTCCTTGCCCATTGCCCTGGGATTGTTGTTGATGATGTATCCGGTGCTGGCCAAAGTTCGCTACGGCGAACTGGGCCACATGGCCCGGGATCGTCGTCTGCTGGCTCTCACTCTGGGGTTGACCTGGGGGCTCGGCCCGCTGCTGATGTTCAGCCTGGCCTGGTTGTTTCTGCCGGATCAGCCAGCCTTTCGCACCGGATTGATCCTGATTGGCATCGCACCCTGCATCGCCATGGTGCTGATCTGGATCGACCTCGCCCAGGGCAACCGGGAAGCGGCCGCCTTGCTGGTGGCCATCAACTCAATTCTCCAGGTGCTGGTGTATGCCCTGCTGGGCACCTTCTACCTGCAGATTCTTCCCGCTTGGCTGGGGCTCGATAGCCAGCTGGTGCGCTTCTCGTTCTGGGAGATCGCCCAGGCGGTGTTGATCTTTCTTGGTGTTCCCTTGCTGGCAGGGTTCATGACGCGGCTGATCGGCGTGGCGATCAAGGGGCTGCGCTGGTACGAGCAGCGCTTTGTGCCGCGCATCAGCCCCCTGGCGCTCTATGGCCTGCTGTTCACCATCGTGGTGATGTTTGCCCTCCAGGGCCAGGCCATCACCTCCAATCCCCTGCAGGTGATCCAGGTGGCGATTCCCCTGCTGCTCTATTTCGTGCTGATGTGGAGCATCGCCTTTGCGGTTGGCATGCGCAGTGGCCTCGACTATCCGCGAACCTCGGCCCTTGCCTTCACGGCCGCCGGCAACAACTTCGAGCTGGCGATTGCGGTGTGCATCAGCATCTGGGGCGTCACCTCCCAGCAGGCCCTGGCTGGGGTGGTGGGTCCCTTGATCGAGGTGCCGGTGCTGGTGTCGTTGGTGTCGGTGTCGCTGTGGTTGAAGCCGCGTTTCCGCAACCGCGGCATCAGCTCCTAACCCACCGAACCCGAGCCCAGGGAGCGGATCAGGGCCCAGAGGCTGCCTCCGGCCTCGGGACGTTCCACGCCCCGATTCACAAACCACAATCCGCCGGCCAGCGCATTCAGCGCCAAGGCCAGCAGCCAGACCCTCCATCCCTCCGGCAGTTTCACGGTGTGCCGCCCTTGCAAAGCCTGCCCATCATCGCGTCGGGAGGTGAGGGGAGTGCGGCGCTGCTGGCAGCCGCAACTGGCAAGCTTCTCCTAGCCGTATCCGCGCTGTGACCCGCATCGAGAGCCGCTACGAAGGGGAGCTGCGTTGCCGTTCCAGCCACGGACCATCCGGCACCCTGCTGGAAACCGATGCCCCCACCGATAACCAAGGGCAAGGCGAGCGCTTTTCCCCCACCGACCTGGTGGCGACAGCCCTCAGCACCTGCATCCTCACGATCATGGGGATCGTGGCCAAGCGCCGCGGGTGGGCCCTGGAGGGCTGCACCGCCCGCGTGGAGAAAACCATGACGGCCGATCTGCCGCGCAAGATCGCCCAGCTCACGGTGTGGATCGAGCTGCCACCCCATCTCGACGCCGAGCAGCGGACGGTGCTGCAGCAGGCCGGTGAAACCTGCCCCGTGAAGCTGAGCCTCGAAGGCAGCGTGCCGATGGAGCTGCACTGGTCCTGACGGCCATCGGCCTGAGGGTTCACCCCTTCAGCATCAGCAGCAGCACCCGGTTGCCCTCCGGATCGAGCACCCAGGCCTCCATTCCGAACGACTCCTGCCGTGGGGGATCCAGCTCCGCGGCTCCCAAGGCCTGGGCCTGCTCCAACCACGCCAGCAGCGCGGCGTGGGGGTCGCCGTCCTGGGCGTGCCGTTGCAGGCACAGGGCCAGGCGGCCTTGCTGTGGGGGTTGGGGGCGGCGGCGCGAGGGGGCGTAAATCTCCAGGTGTCCGCCCGCTTGCCAGGGCAGCCGCCAGTGGCTGGGGGTTAACCCCGGCTGGGGGGCCACCTCCAGCAAGGCGCCATAAAAGGTGGCGAGGGCCGCGGGATCGTCCGCCGCCAGCACAAGCGAGGTGTGGATCACAGCTCCATCCTCCAGGGTCGGCGATGCTGGCGGTAGCCAGCGCCCTCTCGATGCCAACCGTTGTGTTCTGGTTGCTGCTGGGGCTCGGGATGGGGGCCCTGCAGTGGCCGTACCAGGCCATCTCGGAGCTGGGCTTTCAGGTGCAGCGTCGTCTTTGGAGCCTGGCCGGTCTGACCACAGGCCCGGTGCCGGCTGGCTGGGGGCCGCTGCTGGTGTTCGGGGCCAGTGCCGCACTTCTGCTTCTGGCCTGGGGCCCCCTGGCCGCTGGCCGAGGGGGCGGCGTGGCCCCAATCCTGGCTCTGGATCGCACGCCGCTGCCGCCGGCTGCCGCGGAGCACGAGCCGTGGCTCGCCAAACTGAGCCTGCGCAGCCAGCTGCAGAGGCTGCCGCTGATGGTGCTCACCCATGTCGGTGGACTGGCGGTGGGGGTGGAGTCGCCTGCGGTGGCCCTGGGCGCCAGTGTGCTGCTCGCCATCCGGCGCCGCTGGCCGGGCTTTGGCCCCCTGGGCCAGCTGCCCATCCGTTTAGTGGCCGTGATCGGTGGGGCGGCGGGCCTGGGCGCGGCCTTTCGATCCCCTCTGCTGGCGGTGGCCTACGGGCTGGAGGAGCTGGGCCGACGCAGTGGCATCAGCCTGCTGTTGCCAACCTTGCTGCTGGCCGGCAGTGGCACCTTGGTGAGCACGGGCTTGGGCCAGCCGGCCCGTCTGGCGGGCGTGCAGTTTGGCGGCCTGGCCGTGTCCTTGTGGGGCTGGGCCGCCCTGTTCACCCTGGTGGGTGCGGGCCTGGGATCACTGCTGGTGCGAGTGCTGGTTCCCCTGGCCGGTGGGGTGCAGCGTCTGATGGAGCGACAGCGGTGGGCCGGGTCCCTGCTGCTTGCCGCTGTGCTCACCCTGGTGGCCCTCGCCAGTGGCGGCCTCAGCCTCAACGATGGCTCCCTCTCCCTGGGCGCTGCCCTCGCGGGTGAGAGCGGCGGCACGCTGCTGGCGTTGCTGTGGCGCTGGCTCGCCACCCTGATCAGCCTGGCGGCGGGGGCACCCGGTGGATTGATGCACGACACCATGACCCTTGGTGCCCTGATGACGGCCCCACTCCAGTCCCTCGGCAGCCTCGATGCGGTGGCCCTCGGCCAGTTGGCGGCGATCGGGGCCACGGCCCTGTTTGCCGGCGCCCATGGCACCCCCCTGTTCTGCGGCGCCTTTGTGTTCACCCTGCAGGGCGATCCCAAGCTGCTGCCCGCGCTGTTGCTGGTGAGTGCGACCAGTGCTGCCATCAGCCAGCGCTGGCGCGGTGAGGGCTGGAATGATCACCAGTGCGGCGCCCTGCTGTCCCCTCCCTGACGCCAGGGCTGTGTACCTTGCGGGCGGCTGCGCCCTGGGTGCCTCGCATGACCGACCTCGATGCCTTCCTGCGCTGGCAGTGCGGGCCCCTTGTGGCGATCGCCAACCGCACCGCCCTGGCCGAGTGGCTGGTGCACCGCGCCCTGGGCCTCGATCCCGGTGAGCACCGCCGCGATGGCGCCGATCTGGAGCGCCCCGGCGGCCCCATCACCCTGGCGGTGCGTTCCGCCGCCTACCTGCAGTCGGCGCAACAGAGCGCGCCAACGGCGATCAGCTTCCCGATTGAGCAGCGCACGGCCACGGCCTATGTGTTCTGTCTGCTGGCGGAGCAGGACCCCGCCCGGGTGAACCCCCAGGACCTGGCCCAGTGGCGTTTCTGGCTGGTGCCCACCCGCCGCTTGCATGCGGAGCGTCAGTCGATCGGACTGCAGCCCCTGATCCGGGCCCACGGGGAGGGCCTGGCCTACGAGCAGCTCCGGGAGGCGGTGGAGGCCCTGGCTCAGCCTGGCTTGAGCACGGATCTCAGGAACTGATCGCTGTGGCCCACGGCGGAGGCCCAGGTGTCGGTTTCGCTGAGGCCGGAGCTGCGGGTGGGCTTGAAGCTGTGGTCGCCGCTGGCGATCCACTGCAGCTGGATTTGGGCTGAGAGGCCGTAGCCCTCCACTTCGCCGCGCTTGCCAAAGCTGTCGCGCTCGCCCTGCAGGATCAGCGTGGGGGTGGCCAAAGCGGCCAGGTGGTCGGTGCGCAGCTGGTCGGGTTTGCCGGGGGGATGGAAGGGGTAGCCCAGGCAGAGGCAACCGCGCACGCCGTGGGAGTGGGCCAGCTCATCCACCAGCAGGCTGGCCACCCGCCCCCCCAGCGACTTGCCGCCAATGAGCAATGGTGCCGCCCCGGCCTGCTGGGCCACCTGCGCGCGGAAGCACTCCAGCAGCCGCGGTAGCCGATCGGGGGCACGCCGCTGTCCGCTGAGACGGCTCTGGGCCATGTAGGGAAACTCGAAGCGCACCACCCGCCACCCGCGCTGGGCCAGTCCGCCGGCCATCGCGGTCATGAAGGGGCTGTCCATCGGAGCACCGGCCCCATGGGCCAGCAGCAGGGTGGCTTCGGCCTCGGCGGGGCCGTCGATCAGGAGGTCTGGGGAGGCAGTGGTCATCCCTCGATCCTCCAATGCGCCCGGGTGCTCCCGCCGCTATGACGTGAACGCTTCCGTGGCCCGAACCCTGCATGGGCTTGCCCATTTCCTCAGGCCTGGTGGGCCTGCTGGCCGCAACCCCGGTGCTGGCCACTCCTGTGGTGGAGGTGATCGGCACCCCCTCCGCGGACACCATCGTGACCGTGCGGCCACTGGCCAGCAGTACCAGCCGCCAGGGACTGCAGCAGTTCGTGGGCATCTCCGGCGCCAACAGTGGTGCCCGCGGCCTCTCGATGAACCGGGTGGTGATTCCGCCAGGCGGGCGGGCTGCGGCCCACCGCCACGTGGGCTCGGAATCGGCGATCTATCTGCTCGCCGGCACCGTGCAGACGTTCTATGGCACCTGCCTGGAGAAGACGGTGATCAACCGTGCCGGCGATTTTCTGTTCATCCCCGCCGGCGTGCCCCACAGGCCGGTGAACCTCAGCAGCAGCGAAGCGGCCATTGCCATCGTGGCCCGCAACGACGCCAACGAGCAGGAGCATGTGGCGTTGCACGATGGCCCGGCTACGCCGGGTACGGGCTGCCCAGCTCCCTCCCCCTAAATTGCGACACCCCTGCCGCTGTGCGCCGATGGCCGCCGCTTGCCGTCTGCGTCTGGGTGCGGCGAGTCTGGCTCTTGTGGGCTGGCTGGGCCTGGTGGGTTGCAGCTCGGGCCGTACCCAACCGCTCGAGGCCATGGTGCTCTCGATCGGCGATGGCGACACGATCCGGGTGCGCCAGGACGGGCGGACCGTGACCGTGCGCCTGGCCTGCATCGATGCGCCGGAACTGGCCCAGAGCCCCTACGGCGCCGCGGCCCGGGCCTACCTGCGGCAGCGGTTGCCCCTGGGTGCACCAGTGACGCTCGACGTTCACACCACCGATCGCTACGGCCGCCTGGTGGCCGAGGTGATCGGCGAGATCAACCTGGGCCTGGCCCTGGTGGAAGACGGCCAGGCCTTTGCCTACCGCCGCTACCTGGAGGCCTGCGATGGCCGCGCCTATCTCGATGCCGAATTCAGGGCCAGCCGCCATCGCTTCGGGGTGTGGCAGGTGCCCGGCGGCATTCCCCGCCCCTGGGAGGTGCGCCGCCAGCGCCGGAGCTGAGGGCCGTCCGCTGCACCCGGTGGCGCGATCGGCCCGGTGCCATCAGGATTTGATCCCCGGGGTGATCGCGTGCTGGCTGCTCTTCTCTGGGGTGCCTTGGCCACGTCGTCGTTGCTGCTTGGCGGCCTGATCGCGGCGAGCATGCGCCTGAGCCGGCGCAGCCTGGGGCTGCTGATGGCCTTTGGTGCCGGCACCTTGATCTCGGCGGTGTCCTTCGAGTTGGTCTTTGAGGCCTTACAACGATCCAGGGGCAGCGGTTTTCCCGCCGTTGGGTTCTGCCTTGGAGCGTTCAGCTTCTACTTCAGTGACCAGTGGATTGCGGGCCTTGGTGCGCCCAAAGCCGGGGCCCGTGCTGCCACTGGTTCAGCCAATCTGGCCATCCCGATGGTGCTGGGAATCATCCTCGATGGCATTCCCGAGTCGATGGTGATCGGGCTGGGAATCCTGGAACATCAGGTGGTGAGCCTGGCGATGCTGGTGGCCATCTTTCTCTCCAATCTGCCGGAGGCGGTGGCCGGCACGATTGGCATGCAGGCGAGCGGCTGGAGTCGCCGGCAGATCATGCTGCTGTGGCTGGTGATTGCCGTGGTTTGTGCTGTTGCGTCTGCCGCGGGCTACAGCCTGTTCAGCACCACCCCCAAAGCCTGGTTGTCGTTGGTTCAGGCCTTTGCGGCCGGTGCCATTTTGATGATGCTCACCAATTCCATGATTCCTGAGTCCTATGAACACGCGGGAAAACTGGCGGGCGTCATGACGGTGCTGGGTTTCATCGTGTCGGTGAGCATCATTGTGTTTGAAGCGAGCCAGAGTTGAGCTCGCCATTGGGCGTGTCGGTGCGGGGCAGCAGCAACTCCTCGAGCGTCAGATCGGGGCGGCGCAGCAGGGCGAACAGGGTGCCGGCATTGCCGCGGCACACCCGCAGTTCGTCGTCGAGCACGGTGATATCCAGCCAGGCCGGGAAGGATTGCTGCACGCTGCGCAGCAGCTGCAGCCGACCCGCGCCGAGGGCAGGCCCCAGCCAGCCCCCCCGACGAAAGCGCACCTGCACCCGCTGCTGGGGTTGGGTGGAGGAGTCCAGGCTGAGCTCGGCCTCCACCGCGATGCTGGCCAGGGGGGCCAGCGGCCCAGTGAGGCGCAGCAGGTTCATGGCTCGGCTTTGGGACGGGGCCAGCAGCTGGAGGTTTTCCAGCCAGGGCGCCACGGCCAGATAGGGCTGGCTGCTGCTGCTCCAGCGCAGCTCCCACACGCCCTCGAGTTGCTCCAGGGCTTTCGGCGCCGTGAGATCGGCGGGCATGGCCCGTTCCAGCACCTCGATCAGCTGCTGCACCTGGTGGCTCTCCCGCTTGGCCGCCCCGCGGGGCTCCTGGCGCAGCAGGGCCAACAGGGCCTGACGCTGCCGCTCCACCGGCGGGGGCGGCGATGCCGGAGTGGGGCTGGAGGGATCCATCAGGGGGCTGGCCTATCGGAGAGTGCAGCGTCGAGGGTTGCGCGATGCTGGCTCCCCCGGCCTCAAGCAGTCCCATGGACGCCGACACCATTCTGAACGCCATCGACGCCGCGGCCTATGCCAAGGATCTCGATGGCCGCTACACCTATGCCAATGCGACGGTGCAGCGCGTCTTCGGTGCCGACCTCGCCGGGATCATCGGCAAGGACGACAGCCACTTCTTCGACCTCGAGCAATCGAACGCCCTGCGTGAGAACGATGCCGAGGTGATCGCCCAGGGCACCTCCGTTGCGCGCGAGGAGCGCGACATCATCAAGCAGACCGGTGAGGAGCGGGTGTATTTCACGATCAAGAGCCCCCTGCGCGACGCCTCCGGCACGATCGTGGGCCTGTGCGGGCTTTCGATCGACATCACCCATCGGGGCTAGCCAGGTCCCATGAACATCGTTCTGCTCCATCAGAACGACTGGATCGCCGACGGCATCGTCATGGTGCGCGATCATCGCGCCGCGCACATTCGTGAGGTGCTGCGCGCCCAGGTGGGCGACACCCTGCGGGTGGGGCTGCTGGGCGGGCTGTGCGGCCAGGGGGTGATTGAAGCGGTGGATGCCAGCGGCGTGCGGCTCGGCGTTCAGCTCAGCGAGCCACCGCCGCCCCGCCATCGCTTCGACATTGTTCTGGCGTTGCCGCGACCCAAAATGCTGCGCCGAATCCTGCGCCAGTGCGCCGAGTTCGGCGTCGCCAATCTGCACCTGATCCAGAGCGCCCGGGTGGAGAAGAGTTACTGGCAAAGCCCGTTGTTGCAACCGGCCAGGGTTGAAGACGCGCTGCTGGCGGGCCTGGAGCGATCCCGCGACACGATCGCCCCCAGGGTGCATCTGCACCGCCGCTTTCGCCCCTTTATTGAAGACAAGTTGCCCGGGCTGTGTGCGGGGCGTCCCTGCTGGTTGGCCGACATGGGCGCCCCCATGTCGCTTGCGGAAGCCCCGCCGGGGCCGGCGCTGGTGATGGTGGGTCCGGAGGGCGGTTTCGTGCCCTTTGAAGTGCAGCTCGCCGAATCGGTGCAGGCGCAGCGGGTAGGTTTGGGGCAGCGGATCTTGAGCGTGGACACGGCCCTGATCACGGTGCTTGCCCAGGCCCTGCCGGGTCTCGGCTGATGGCTCCATCCCGGCTGCTGTTTCTGCTTGTTCTGCTCTGCGCCAGCGGGGTGGCCCCAGCGGCGCGGGCTGACAGCACCACCGCCAGCTGCATCCTCAGCCGCCACGACCACACGCTCCCGCTCGAGAAGGGGCCGTGCACGTTCAGCCAGCGCCAGGGCAACGCCACTGTGCGTTTCGGCCGTTGGGCCTTTGACTTCCCGGCAGCCGAGCAGGGCCGCCGCTACGAGCGCAGCGCCAGCAGCGAGGGCATCCGCTTCAACCGCGAGGGGCACTACACCCTGCAGGTGCTTTGGCGCCCAGCCGCGGCGGCGATCGCCAAGCCCAAGGGCTGGGCCCACGACAATTTTTTCCTCGGCCGCTGGCAGGGGCAGAGCACGGCGGGCCGGGCGGTGATCGATGTGCTCACGGTGGAGCCGAATCGGATCCGCTGGGGCAATGCCATCAACGGCATTTGCGACAGCGATTACAGCGTCCAGCAGCTGCCCTGGGGCCGGAACGGCCGCTACCCCGATCAGTTGGTGCCGCCCAGTACGCCCAGCGATCTGGTGTTTGGCGTGGTTCGGCTGACGCTGCAGCCCGGTCCCTGCAGCAGTGGGGATGCGGTGATTCAGCTGGCCAACCCGCTGGATGGCTCCAGTGCCCTTGAGGTGGTGACCTACAACGCCAAGGGAGAGCTGATCGGCCAGTACGGCACCTTCAAGGCGTTGCCCAGGCCCACACCCTGACCAGCCCGAACAGGTTGATTCCCATCACGGGCGGCCTCAGTGAGGGCCTGCCGCAGTAAGGGGCACGTCAAGGTGTCTCCAGCGGCACGATGTCCACCACCAGGGCCCGGGCGGGGGTGGTGCCCTCATTCCGCCACCAGTGGCTGACGCCGCTGCCCTCAAAGGCCGCCTCACCGGTGTGGATCACCTGGGGAACGAACCCGGGGCCGCGGCGTTCGGTCATGGTGCCTTCCAGGACGTAAGCCACCCCGGGCCGTTGATCGTGGCGATGCAGCGCGATGCTGCCGCCGGGGGCAATCGTGAGTTCCCGCAAACGAAGTTCGCGGCCGCGCAGGGTTGGGAAGTCTGGCCCGAGTGGCTGGCCCCCCAGCCGTTTCACGGCCAGCACTCCCTTGGTCACGGTCACCTGCTGGCCATGATTGAGCTGCTCTTGGGGTGGCACCACGGCCGGCTGGGGATGGCTCAATCCAGGGGCTCCGTAGGCAACCAGAACCAGCACACCAGCACCATGGACCAGTGGTCTGGCGAGCCGGGGACGGGCGCTGCACCACAACATGGGAGCTTCAGCAGGGCAATTCATTGTGGCGGCGTTCGTGGCGGCGTTTCTGGGTGCCTTTGGCGCGGTTTGGAATCAATTCCTTGGCAGTGGATCTGTGAGGGGAAAAGCCATGCGCACCTCGCAGAGCCTTAATGTTCAGCTCCACGTGAGGGCATGGGGGAAATGACTGGCTCAGAGCTCCGCCAGCGCGTATGGGAGCTTCTTGATTTCAGCGAGGATTCGCAAAGCGGTGTGGCCGATTGGGATTGGGTAGATCTGATTCTGCTCGCGCTGATCCTTCTGAATGTTCTGGCGTTCATCCTCGAGACTGTGAACAGTCTGCAGCTGCGCTTCGGCACGGCATTTTGGGCCTTTGAAGTGTTTTCGGTCGGTGTCTTCACCATCGAGTACGCAGCGAGAATTTGGGCCTGTACGGCTGATCCGCGCTATCGGCAGCCAATCGCCGGACGGCTGCGCTACTTGAGCAGCTTCGGTGGCGTGGTGGATTTCCTCGCAATTTTCCCCTTCTACGTCACCCTCGCCATCCCTGCAGCCACGCTCGATCTGCGGATCCTCCGGGTTTTGCGGTTGTTGCGCTTTGCGCGGGTGCTGAAGTTGGGCCGCTACTCGGATTCCTTTGGGCGCATGCAGCGCGTGATCGTGGCAAGGCGCGGCGATCTCGGCGTCGCCCTGGCAGCGGTTGGGGTTGTACTCATTTTGGCCTCGAGCGCCATTTACTATGTCGAGGTTGATACCCAGCCCGACGTATTCACCAGCATTCCTGCCGCCATGTGGTGGGGAATATCGGCGCTCACCACCGTTGGATATGGAGATATCGCTCCAGTTACGCCACTCGGCAAGTTTCTTGGCGGGATCATCCAGTTACTGGGAATTGCCATCTTCGCGCTTCCGGCTGGCATCATTGCGGCTGGCTACGAAGAGGAATCCAGGCGGGGCCCGGCTGGTTCCGAAATCTGTCAAACGTGCGGACGCCCATTCACCTCAGACAGCGAGTAAGGCGATGGAGGCAACCAGGTTTCCTTCCACGTCGGCGCTTCTGCGGCCCGCTTCGCCAGGATGGTGACCTCAGCGTCTGGGCCCCGTGACCACCACCCCGATCACATCCTTCGCTGAGTTCGCGCAACGGGCCGATTACTCGCTGCTGGAGGAGCTGCAGGCAGATCCCCAGGCCACGGTGGATGGCCACGACCACCGGCCCCGCCAGGTGTTCTCGGGCCATTACGTGCCGGTTACCCCCACGCCCCTGCCCGTGCCCGCCTACCTGGCCCACAGCCGAAGCTTGTTCCAGGAGCTGGGCCTGAGTGACGCCCTGGCCCACGACGAGGCCTTCCTGCGCCTGTTTTCCGGCGACATCAGCGTGGCGCGGCAGCCGATGCGCCCCTATGGCTGGGCCACCGGCTATGCCCTCTCAATCTACGGCAGCGAATACATCCAGCAGTGCCCGTTTGGCACGGGCAACGGCTATGGCGATGGCCGGGCCATCTCCGTGTTTGAAGGCGTGTTCAACGGCCAGCGCTGGGAGCTGCAGCTCAAGGGCGGCGGCCCCACGCCCTACTGCCGCGGCGCCGATGGCCGGGCCGTGCTGCGCTCCAGCGTGCGGGAATTTCTGGCCCAGGAGTTCATGCACGCCCTGGGTGTTCCCACCTCCCGCTCGCTGACCCTCTATGGATCCGGCGCCGAAACCGTGCGCCGGCCCTGGTATGCGCCGAGCTCCACGTCGTTCGATCCCGACATCCTGGTTGACAATCCAGCGGCCATCACAACCCGGGTGGCGCCATCGTTTCTGCGGGTGGGCCAGCTGGAGCTGTTTGCCCGCCGCGTTCGCCGCCAGGCCCACCCCGGGGCGCTGGAGGAGCTCCGCCTGATCGTGGCCCATCTGATTGAGCGCAACTACCGGCCGGAGATCGATCGGAGCCTGGCCTTCAGCGACCAGGTGCTGGAGCTGGCGCGCCTGTTCCGGGGACGCCTCACCGCCCTGGTGGCCCACTGGATGCGGGTGGGCTACTGCCAGGGCAATTTCAACAGCGACAACTGCGCCGCCGGTGGGTACACCCTCGACTACGGCCCGTTTGGCTTCTGTGAACGGTTCGATCCCGGCTTCCAGCCCTGGACCGGTGGTGGCGAGCACTTCAGCTTCTTCAACCAGCCCGTGGCCGCTGGAGCCAACTACCAGATGTTCTGGTCGGCCCTGCGGCCCCTGCTGGCTGACAACAGCGAGGCCCTGGCCCAGCTGGATTCCATCCGTGATGGCTTCGCCGGCGCCATGAACCAGGCACTCGAGGCGATGTGGGCCCGCAAGCTGGGCCTGGCCAGCCCTGATGCCGCCCTGGTGAACGAGCTGCTGGAGCTGATGCTGCGCTCCCAGGCGGATTACACGATCTTCTTTCGAAGGCTGTCGGTGATTCCGGCCACCACCACCGAGCACCTCTTCGCTCTCCAGGAGAGCTTCTATGCGCCGACGTCGGACGGTCTCGATGCCGCATGGAGCGGCTGGTTGGAGCGCTGGCGCGCTGCGATCACGGCCAACGGCGACCCGCAGGAGACATCGGCGGCGATGCAACGGGTGAACCCCGCGATTACCTGGCGCGAGTGGCTGGTCGCCCCGGCCTATCAACGGGCGGAGCAGGGCGACACCGGCTTGATTCAGGAGCTGCAGGCGGTGTTCAGCCATCCCTACGACGCGCCCTCAGCGGAGCTGGCGGCCACCTACGACCGCCTGCGGCCCCAGGAGTTCTTCAACGCCGGTGGCGTGTCCCACTACAGCTGTTCGTCTTGAACACGATTGGCTGTGGCGCAGGGCCCAGCTCCCCTCAGACCAGATCCAGGCTCAGCTGCCCCGCCGCCGCTTGCCGTGTTGCCTTTGCCCGCGAGCCGGAGCGTTGGATGCCGGAGCGTCTGGAGCCGTGGCGTTGCTGAATGGCATCGGCCAAGGCGGCAAATCCCTCTTGCTCGCGTAGGCCCCAGATCCGCTCGCGGGCGCTGGCGGCCGCCGCGGGCCAGTCCACGATTGGCAGCGGATAGGACTGACCCAGCACGCAGCCCACGCGCTGCTGGGTTGCCGGATCCATGGTCCAGGGTTGATGCAAATACACCGCCGGCACCTGGCGCAGTTCGGGCAGCCAGCGACGAATGAACTGCCCCTGCGCATCGTGATCCAGGCCCTGCTTGAGCGGGTTGTAGATCCGGATCGTGTTGATGCCGGTGGTGCCCGATTGCATCTGGCACTGGCTCCAGTGAATGCCGGGCTCGTAATCCACAAACAAGCGGGCCAGGTGCAGGCCGCTCTCCCGCCAGGGGAGCCAGAGCTGGTAGCTGGCCACCGACACGAGCATGGCTCGCATGCGGAAGTTGAGCCAGCCGGTGGCCAGCAGGGAGCGCATGCAGGCATCCACAAACGGCAGCCCCGTGTGCCCGGTGGCCCAGGCGGCTAGCCGGGGCGGATCGCTGCTGCGCAGCTGGGCGGTGAGCGGATGGAGCTCGCGATACTCCAGGCTCGGCTGGCTTTCGAGCTTTTGGATGAAATGGCAGTGCCAGTGCAGGCGCTCGTCAAAGCGCTGCAGGGAGCGCTGCCAGCGCCGATCCGCCGGCGCGTCTGACAGGCCAGTGCGGCGCTCCCGGCTGAGCTGCACCACCTCCCGCAGCGAGAGGGTGCCCCAGCTCAGATGGGGCGACAGGCGCGAGCAGCTAAAGGCCGCCGTGCTGGGGCTGGACAGCTCCGCTTGGTAGCGGCGGCTCCGCTCGGCCAGAAAGCTCTGCAGCACGTCGAGCCCCTGGCGGCGACCGCCCCGTTGGCGGCCTGGGCAGGGATCCGGCTCCAGCTGGAGCTCCTGGGCGCTGGGAATCGGCCCCGGATCCAACCCGGCGAGGGGGACGAGCGCCGCGGGCTCGGGCGCCAGGGTTTCGGCCATGCGGCCTTCCCAGCGGCGGGCCCAGCCCTGGCGTTGCGCCAGACGACGGGTGACCCCGAACTGGGGACTCTCATGCCACGCGATGGCGTGCTGCCGGGCCCACGCCGCCAGCCGCAGGTCGCGGGCGTAGGTCCAGCCATTGCCGGTTTCCTCATGGCTCCAGAGCGCCGCGATGCCGAACTGGCGGTGGGCCCGCTCCAGCACCTGTTCAACCCTGCCGCAGCGCACCACCAGCGGTTGGCCCAGTCGCTCCAGGGACAAGCGCAAGTCCAGGAGGCTTTCGCGGCAGAACTCCCATTGGCGCGCCGAGCTGTCGGGTTGCTGCCAGTACTCGGGCTCCACCACATACAGGGGCAGCACCGGGCCGTGCCGGCTGGCTTCCAGCAGGGGGCGGTGGTCTGCGCAGCGCAGATCCCGTTTGAACCACACAACTTGCAGGGGGCCCATACGGAGGCGCACGCCGCTGATCGGCCTGGCCATGGTGGCTCAAACCCGCCGATCCCGGCGGGGTTCGGCTGGCCGGGGCAATCCAACGGCCTCGACTAGCGTCAAGCCGTACGCAAAGACGCAGCCCATTTGACGACCGTAAGCGTCATTACACCGACCAGGCTTTTGCCGGATCGGTTGCCCATGTTGAGTGAATTAAATCGCAGCCTTGCTCAAAACAGCTGCAGCATTGAACATGTGATCGTTGTTGATGGCAACGGCATCGAAGCCCTGCCCGCGGAGCTTGGGGCCAATGCCACCGTGGTTGTATCCGCCCGGCCCATCGGTCAGGCCGCCGCTCGGAACCTGGGTTTGCTGGTTGCACGCGGTGCGTGGATCACCAGTGCCGATGATGACGACTGGCTGTATCCCCACTCCATTGACCAGCGGCTGGCGGCGATCGAAGGCCAGGCGGGAGCCTTATGGGCAGCGGGATATTGCACCGACGACCTCAAGACAGATCCTGCCATTGTCAACGCCGGACCCTGTCTAGCTGGTGATATCTGGCGCGCCTGGCCATCACCCCATGACAGCATTCCCCTGGGCCCAACCACCCTGCTGGTGCAGGCCGCCCTGCTTAAGCGCGTGGGCGGCTGGATGGGCCTGCCTCAAGGTGAAGATGTGGGCATGATGATCGCTGTTACCAGTAGCGCCCCAGGGGTGTTGGTTGCTGATTACGTCTATCACATCCGCCTCCATGTTGGGCAGATGACCAAAGCCACCTGGTTTGATGATTTAGAGCTGTTGTCGCGCCGCTCTGCATGGGAGCGCGGACAATTCATCCTCTCCCAGCAGCTCAATCACCCAACGTGCACGGGGGCCATCGGCAGGCCCTCGGCCACTGTTAGTGGTTCTGATGGGCGTCGACGGGACCTTCAAAGGCGATGAACAACACGCAGGGCGTGGCACTGCGGCACACGGCACTGTGGGGAGCCTTCGGCGGCCCGTAGGCATAGGAGCCGGGGCGCAGGGTTACCGGGGCCTGACCCGTGTAGCTCACATCCAGCACCCCCTCCACCAGAATCATGCGCTCGGCCGAGCTGTGCCAGTGCTTGGGGATTTCCGCCTTGGCTGGGATGCGGAAAAAGATGTCGGCATTCGGTTGGGCCGGATTGCCGTGCAACACGGCCAGTTCACAGCCCTTCGGCATAAAGGCCGGGCAGGGGCCCCAGGCCAGCGCCTTGTCGGCCACGCGACTATGCAGCGCCGGTTCGATGGCGAGGGCTGGGGCGCCCATGACAGCCCCCAACGCCGATGCAGCCATCCACCCCGATGCAGCCATCACCGCTGGCCGTAGACCTCGAGACAGGGGATTGGCCATGGCTGTTGGAAGAGATTGTGCGGGAACCTTAGGCCCGAAAGCTGAATAGCAGCATCGCTCTATATCTTCAGACCACCAAAATGAGGTGGAAGACTCTGCACTTCATCCCTGATCCAAGTTGCCGCGGCGCTGGGCTGTGGGGATCCGGCCCGCCGCCCGCACCAGCAGCCCACCTCGCGGGCTGGGGCTCGGAATCAGCTGGAGGCTGAGGTCCTGATTCGGTTCCAGGCTCAGCGTCAGCGGGCGCAGCAGGCCCACGGCCATCAGGCGGATCTCCAGTTCGGCCAGGGCCTTGCCCAGGCACACCCGCTCACCGCCCCCAAAGGGCAGCAGGGTGAGGCCGCTCTCTCCGTTGAGGTGCCGTTCGGGGCGGAATTGCTCCAGATCGTCGCTCCCAGCCGCTCCACCTGACCCGCTGCTGAGGCGATTGGAGGCCGCCAGGGCCACCTGCACCACCCGGCCCGCTGGCACCAGCACGCCATCGAGCACCAGGTCCTTGGTGGTGCGGCGGAAGAAACCGCCCACCGGTGGGTTGAGCCGCATCACCTCCTGCACCAGGGCCGAGAGCCGTGGCGTGGGCTCCTGTTCGGCCAGGGGCCAGCCCAGGCCATCGAGCTCGGCCTGCAGCCAGGGCAGCACCTCCGGGTGTTGCAGCACCGCTGCCATCAGGCAGCTGAGTGAGGAGGCGGTGGTTTCGTAGCCGGCGAACAGCAGCAGCAGCAACTGCTCCACCAGGTCGTCGTCGCCCAGCGGCAGGCCGGCTTCATCGAGGCCGCCACTGAGTAGATCCAGTCCACCGGCCAGGGGCTGCCCCGCCTCACTCTGCTGGCGGGCCCGCTCCAGCACCCCACCCAGGCGCGCCAGCAAGCGGGCTCGGGCCTGCAGCGCCCGGGCAAAGGGGCTGCCGGGCAGGGCGATCGGAATCGAAAACAGGGCGCGGGTCCAGAGCTCAAAGTCAACGAACAGGGCCTCGCGGTCGGATCCCTCCAGCCCCAGCACCACCGTGGCGATCACGCTGAAGGCAAAGCGGCGCATCCGCTCCACCAGCGGCACCGGTGTGGTGGCGGCCTCGAGCTCCGCCGCCAGCTCCTCCACCAGCGTCACGATCGCGGGGCTGTACCGACGGAGGGCCGCCGCCGAAAACAGCTGCCCCACCACCCGGCGCCGGGCGCGATGGTCGGCGCCGTTGCGGTTCGCGAGCGAACGGCTCCCCAGCAGCTGACGCACGCTCTCGGGCCACCAGCCCTCGGTGGCGTCGGGTTGGGCCAGCAGCTCCGTGATCGCCCGTCCGCCGCGGATGAACACCAGTGGTTGGCCCAGCAGCCGCGTTTCGTAGACGTTGCCGAACTGCTGGAAGCGGCGGGTGGTGAAGTCTGGGTCGCGGAAAAACGCCAGAGCTTCCAACACACCGCTGCTGGCACCGGTGCTCGGCAGGGGCCGGGGTTGGCCAGGGTGCGGTTCAACCATCGGGGTTCCCCTTGGACGCTCCATTCAATTCCTCGCCCGCGGCCACGATCCGGTAGTACTCGCGATCGTCGGAGCAGCAGAGATCGGCGTAGTACCGCTCGAGCACCGCATGGGCCGCGTCGTAGCTGGCGAACACCTGGCCGGCGATGCCGTCGCTGATGCCGTCGTCACGGCGGATCTGATAGCTGCTCATGGCGTCGGGGGCGGGCGGTGGCCGGGGATTCAGTAGTAGCGGCCGGGGTACTCACCTGGATGCTCGATCCGATGCACCCGCACCCCGGAGGCCGACTGGCCGGAGAAGCGCAGGATGTCGCTGCCCGACACCGAGTAGCCGAGGTCTTGGGCGAGCAGGGCCACCGCATCGGCGGTGATCGCCTCCTCCACCTGCTGCTTCAGGGCCGGATCCCGCTGCACGCGGGCCAGAAAGTGCCTGAGCTGCTCGAGGGTCACCACCAGCTCCTGTCTTGTTCTGACCTTACTGCCGCTGGGATGCCACCAGTGCGAGGAAGCGATTAGCCCATGAGCGCCGCATAGGAGATCAGGATGCCATTCATGGCTAGAAAACTGCAGAGAAAGACGGGAAAGTAGATGCGGCGGTCCCGTTGACGGGCTTGGTCCGCATGGCCAGCTTCGCAATTCAGATA
>NZ_JAGQBE010000045.1 GCF_024345475.1 Cyanobium sp. T1B-Tous | reverse complement strand
TCGATCCTCGACGGCCAAGGCCGCGTGGTGAACACCTGGGCGGACGTGCTGAACCGTGCAGGCCTGGGCATGGAAGTGATGCACGAGCGCAACGCTCACAACTTCCCGCTGGACCTGGCTGCTGCAGAAGCCACCCCCGTGGCTCTGACCGCACCGGCCATCGGCTGAGCGATCAGCTGAGGCTGAACAAGCCAAACGGAATCCCCCCGGCCCCCTCGCAAGAGGGGGCTTTTTGTTGGGGTTGCGAAATCCACCCCCAAACTCAAAAAGGACAATCGCTCCAGGCGGGCTCAATAGGGTGAAGACGCAACAAGGGCGAACGGCCCTGCTCGTGCCCCTGGCGCTGATGCCGGTGGGCTTCGGCTACCCCAGTTCCTAATCTGACGCCAACCTCGATTTCCCATGGGCAGCAGCTTCGGCCAGCTCTTTCGGATCAGCACCTTCGGCGAATCCCATGGCGGTGGTGTGGGCGTGATCGTCGACGGCTGCCCGCCCCGCCTCGCCCTCAACCTGGAGGCGATTCAGTACGAGCTCGATCGGCGCAAACCCGGCCAGAGCAAGATCACCACACCCCGCAAGGAAGACGATCGCGTTGAGATCCTCAGTGGCCTGCTTGATGGCGAGACCCTGGGCACGCCGATCGCCATGGTGGTGCGCAACAAGGACCAGCGCCCCGGGGACTACCAGGAGATGCAGGTGGCCTTTCGGCCCTCCCATGCCGATGCCACCTATCAGGCGAAATACGGCATCCAGGCCCGCAGTGGTGGAGGCCGGGCTTCAGCCCGCGAAACGATCGGCCGGGTGGCGGCCGGAGCCATCGCCAAACAACTGCTCGCCAAAACCCATGGCACCGAGGTGATCGCCTGGGTCAAACGCATTCACGACCTGGAGGCCACGATCGACCCGGAGCAGGTGACCCTGGAGGCTGTGGAGTCCACCATCGTGCGTTGCCCCGATCCAGCCACCGCCAGCCGGATGATCGAACGGATCGAAGCGATCGGTCGTGAGGGCGATTCCTGTGGTGGCGTGATCGAATGCGTGGTGCGGCGTCCGCCGGTGGGGCTGGGCATGCCGGTATTCGACAAGCTGGAGGCCGACCTGGCCAAGGCGGTGATGTCGCTGCCAGCCACCAAGGGCTTTGAAATCGGCTCAGGTTTCGCCGGAACCTTGCGCAAGGGCAGCGAACACAACGATGCCTTCCTGCCCACGGCCGATGGCTCCCTGCACACCGCCACCAACAACTCCGGCGGGATCCAGGGAGGCATCAGCAACGGGGAGGTGATCGTGATCCGGGTGGCCTTCAAACCCACAGCCACGATCCGCAAGGCGCAGCAGACCATCGATGCCAGCGGAGCTGCCACCACGCTGGAGGCCAAGGGGCGGCACGACCCGTGCGTGTTGCCCCGGGCGGTACCGATGGTGGAAGCCATGGTGGCCCTGGTGCTGGCCGATCACCTGCTGCGCCAGCAGGGGCAGTGCAGCCTCTGGTGATCGGCCCCGAGCCGACGTGCCTACAACGCAGCCGCAGCGGGCTGTAGCCCGTTGGTGCTCGCAACGGAACCGGAGGCCGCGGCTGGCGCGCCGCCGAGCCGTCCCACGGCCTTGGCCATCCGTCGCGCCACGGAAGATCCGGCCCGCTTGGTGGACACGGCCGTGGAAGCGGCTGTCTTGCGCGCTGGCTTCTTGGCAGCAGCAGCCTTGGCCACAGGCTTCTTCGCTGCAGAGGGCTTGGCTGCTGCCTTCTTGGCCACAGCCGGCTTCTTGGCCGCCACTGGCGTCTTGGCAACGGCTGGCTTCTTGGCCGTAACAGCTGGCTTCGCAACAGCTGGCTTCGCGACGGCGGGCGTCTTCGCGGCAGCTGCTTTCTTGGCAGCAGGCTTCTTGGCCGCGGCCTTCCTCGGTGTGGCAGAGGCCTTGGGCGTCCGGCTGCGATGGCTCAGCACCATCGCCCATTCGGCGTCGCTGAGATTGGCGGGCTTGGCGCCATGGGCATCGGCCACCTTGGCCGCCTTTTCGATGTCCTGGATCAGGTTTTTCCAGGACGTGGCGAAACGCTTGTCGGACTGGGACTTGGCGCCACTTTCCACCAGGGTTTCGATCACCCCGGCAGCGGAGACTTTCTTGCGGCGGCGATTGAAAATTTCCTTCTGAAGCTGGGCGATCAGGGCATCGGCCTTGTCGCTGAGCTTGACGGTGAGCTGAGACATAAAAGGAGGCAACCTCTGTCTCAGCTGTAGCACTGCAGACTCGCAACGGCAACAATCTGGCGCTAACGGCTCCCCAGTCGCTCGACAAGCCGCGCCAACGCCTCCCAATCGGTGGCATCGACAAGGGCTCCACCCAGGGCCACCGCGTCCACCCCCGCAGCGAGCCAAGCTTCGACATCATCCGGACCCAGACCTCCTGCTGCGATGCAGTGGGGCAGGCCCTGCCCCCCCGCCAACGGGCCCGCCAGCCGCTGCCAGTAGGAGCGCCCCAGCGGAGCCGCAGGAAACAGCTTCACGAGGGGGCATCCCCACAAGCGGGCCCGATGCACCTCCGTCGGCGACATCACCCCGGGCACAAACGCCAACTTGAGCTGACGGGCCCGCTCCACCAAGGTGTGCTCCAACACCGGGGACACCGCGTAAGTCAGACCGGCCGCAGCGGCCGCTTCCAGGCCGGAACAATCCACCACGGAAGCGGCACCGAGCGCCAGCCCAGCACAGTGCTGCCGCAGCTGTTGCACGGCAGGGACCCAGTGGGGATGGCCACTCCAAGCCACTTCCACGTGCCCTACCCCCAGGGCCTCGAGTCGCTCCAAAGCAGGCAGTAGCTCGAGGGGATCAAACGCACGAAGCACCACCAGCAAGGGCTGGCGGTGCAACGCTTCGATCAGTCCGGCTTCCAGCTCAGACGTATTCGGCCACCTTCACGTCGCTGCGCACCAGCAGCTCCTGGAGGTCGTCGGCATCGACGGTTTCCTTTTCCACCAGCATGTCGGCCAACTCATCGAGGACCGACCGGTTCTCCGCCAGGACGGCGGTGGCGCGCTTGTAGGCCTCAGCCACCAGTTGGCTCACTTCCTCGTCAATGGCAGCGGCGGTGTCCTCAGAAAAATCCCGCTCGGCAGCAATGTCGCGGCCAAGGAACATGCCGCCCTGGCTGCGTCCGAGGGCCACGGGTCCGAGGCGGTCGCTCATGCCGAAACGGGTGACCATCTGGCGGGCCACCCGGGCCACCTGCTGGAGGTCGTTGGAGGCACCGGTGGTGACTTCGTCTTCGCCGTAGACAATCTCCTCAGCAACACGACCGCCCAGGGCCACGGCCATCTGGTTCTGAAGGTAGGAACGGGAGTAGAGGCCCGATTCCATCCGCTCCTCGCTGGGGGTGAAGAAGGTGAGGCCGCCGGCGTTGCCGCGGGGGATGATCGAGATCTTCTGAACCGGGTCGTAGTCGGGCATCAGCGCGCCCACCAGGGCATGGCCAGCCTCGTGATAGGCCACCAGCCGCTTGCGCTTCTCACTCATGACCCGATCCTTCTTCTCGGGACCGGCCATCACCCGCTCAATGGCGTCGTTCACTTCGTCCATGGCGACTTCGGTGAGCTGACGGCGGGCCGCCAGGATGGCGGCTTCGTTGAGCAGGTTGGCCAGGTCGGCTCCGGTGAAGCCGGGTGTGCGGCGCGCCACCTTGTCCAGGTCGACGTCCTTGGCGAGGGTCTTGCCGCGGGCATGGACCTCCAGGATCTGCAGCCGGCCGTTGTAGTCGGGGCGGTCGACCACCACCTGGCGATCGAAGCGGCCGGGACGCATCAAAGCCGCATCCAGCACATCGGGCCGGTTGGTGGCCGCCACGATGATGATGCCGGTGTTGCCCTCAAAACCGTCCATCTCCGTCAGGAGCTGGTTGAGGGTCTGCTCCCGCTCGTCGTTGCCACCGCCGAGGCCCGCGCCCCGTTGGCGCCCGACGGCATCGATCTCATCGATGAAGACGATGCAAGGGGCACTCTTTTTGGCCTGCTCGAACAGGTCGCGGACGCGACTGGCGCCCACACCCACGAACATCTCGACAAACTCCGAACCGGAGATCGAGAAGAAGGGCACACCGGCCTCACCCGCCACGGCTTTGGCCAGCAGGGTCTTGCCGGTGCCGGGAGGGCCGACGAGCAATACCCCTTTGGGGATCTTGGCGCCGACGGCGGTGAAGCGATCGGGGTTTTTGAGGAAGTCGACGACCTCGGTGAGCTCGAGCTTGGCGCCTTCAATGCCGGCCACATCGCCGAAGGTCACCTGGGTTTGGGGCTCCATCTGAACCCGAGCCTTGCTCTTGCCAAAGCTCATGGCGGGATTACCACCGCCGCCCTGGGCACGGCGCAACAGGAAGAACAGGCCCCCCAGCAGCAGCAGGGGGAAGATCAGGCTGCCAACCGCCTGCTGCCAGGCCGCGGGCTCGCGGCTGGGCTGCACCGCGATATCGACGTTGTGGTCGGTGAGGAGCTTGAGCAGATCTTTGTCGGGGGCCAGGTTGACCACGGCGCGGCGACCGTCGTTTTCCACCACCTGGGCCGTACCCCGGTCGGGGGAAATCAGCACCCGCGACACCTCGTTGCCCTGAACGGCCTCAACGAAATCGCTGTAGCGGAGCGTGCGCGGAGCATTGGCCGGGTCGGGTCGGTCCAGGAAGGCCGTGCCCACGGCGATCATCACGATCACCAGAAGGACATAGAGCCCCGCGTTGCGCCAGCGCTTTTTCAAGACCCGTGCCTCTGCTGAGAATCAAGTAAAGGAATGTTAACTGGCTCAGGCCGCGGCCCGAAGCACTTCCACCACACTACGGAAGGCGAACCATTCCGGGATCTCCTCGCCGCCGCGCAGCATCTGGCGGAACTGGGTGCCGCTGAGCTTGCGGACATGCAGGCCCCGCGCTTCGGCATGCTCGGCGGTGACATACCCCTCCTCCTCCGTGTAGACGAGGTTGAGCGACGGCACGGTTTCCATGCCCAGCTCAGCGGCGTTGTCGCGGGCGAAGTCCTGGGCCTGGTAGGGGCCGTAGAAGTCGTCGCCGGTGAGGGAGCTCTTGCAGCCGGCCATGTCGCGGCCAATGATGAAGTGGGTGCAGCCGTAGTTCTTGCGGATGATCATGTGCTGCAGCGCCTCGCGCGGACCCGCCATGTGCATCGAGTAGGGCAGGTAGGCCCAGCGGATGCGCGGGTTGGCCACTTCGGCGGCCAGACGCTCGTAGGTCTGGAAGCGCACCTCGCCGGCGATGTCGTCATCCTGGGTGGGACCGCAGGTGGGGTGCACCAGCACCACGCCCTGGTCGCTCACATTGCTGGCATCCAGGGCCCGGGTGAACAGCTCGTAGTGGGCCCGGTGGATGGGATTGCGGCACTGGAAGGCCACCACGCTCTGGCCCTCGGGCAGGGTGGCGCGCACGTCGGCGGGGGTTTTGCACGGGAAGACCCGCCGGGGGAGCTCCAGGCCCTGGATGGCTCCGCCGAGGTAGAAGCGACCGCGCTCGGTGGCGATCATCTTGACGGCGGGGTGCTCCAGCGAGGTGGTGCCGTAGCAACCCAGGGCCTCACGGGCCTTGTCGGGCTCCCAACGGCTCTCCACCGTGAGCACCGCCAGCTCCTGACCGCGATAGGTGAGCAGCAACCGCTCGCCAATGGCGATCGAGGCGTCGTCGGTGTCGAACACAATCGGCAGACCGAACAGCAGACCACTGGTGGTGCGATGGCCGGCCACGACGGCGTCGTAGTCCTCCTGGTGCATGAAGCCCCGCAGGGGCGAAAAGCCACCCACCACCAGCAGCTCCACATCACAGGCATTGCGATCGCTGCACTCGATGCTGCGGCTGATGCCGGCCTTCGCGGCCTCAGCCTCACCGCCCACCACCATCAGGTTCACCAGGGAGCCGCCATGGGGGGCAATCAGGCCGGTGGCGGCGGAGTCGGCAACGGTCATGGCGGGGCGGGCGCTCGGGACGACGGTGGATTCTCCCAGACCAGCGGCTCACGCCCTTGCGCTGAAGGTCGCAAACAGGTGCGGCCATCAAAAAGAGCCCCTTTCGGGGCTCTGGGCAACTGCTATGGGCGGAGCGTTCAGACCTGCTCGAGGCGGCCGTAGAGCTGGCCCACGATCTTGACGTCGACCACAGCCTTCGTGCCCATGTCGGAGTCGGAGGGCTGGATGGCCGTGAACACACCGGCGAATTCGCCGGTGCTGGGGTCCACCTTGGTGATGGACAGATTCATGGTGCCGGAACCATCCACGTAGCGCTTCACGGTTTCCCCGGTGAACTCATCGCCAGCGGGCACCAGGCCCACAGCGCTGCTGTAACCGGTGGTGAGGCCCCGGCCCTTGGGATCGAGGAAGTTGCTGGTGCGGTAGCTGGGAGCGCGGTAGGCGCCTTCGAAATCGGTGCTGGTGGTGAGGGAACCGCCGTCAGCGGTGGCCACCAGTTCCTTGCTGGAGAAGGTGAAGGGCACCTCCTCACCGCCGGGCAGCAGCACGGTGATCGGCTGGAAATCGATGCCGCCCAGCTCCTTGAAGCTGAGGCCGCTGCCGGTCACGTCGAGATCGCCGTACACCTGATCGAGGCTGGAGGTGAAGCGGGTGAGGATCTTGCCCGCCACAAACTGGGCCTCCTGGCGCTTGTTGGCCGGCTCGCCCTTCACGTACACCTCGGCGGGGTGCATGCAAATTTCACGGAGCTGATACTTGGCCGAAGGATCCAGGGCAATGGAGCCGCGGGCCGAATCGGGCAGGGTCGGGCAATCGTTCGCCAGGCCGGTGTTGTGGATGTCGTCGTAGGTGAGATTGGCGCGATCCACGGCCTTGGCCCCACCGCTGCAGGCGGTCACCAGGGTCAGGCACAGCGCCAGCACGAGGGCCAGCAGAGGACGAAAACGCATGGGGAGAGGCCGCAGAGACGGTGGATGGGAACTGGGCTGGCGCGGATCCTACCGGTGCAAAACCCCCATTCCCCGTACGATGTCGCGGCTCTCAACAACCTGTATGCGAGAGCCCGTCGCGCGCGACGACAGAGATCCAGACATGAGCCTCAATCCCTCCCAGCAAGACCGCCTCTCCAGCGCGCTGCAGCAGATCGAGCACCTGGCCGGCGAGCTCGAGGGCCAGCCCGAGGCCCTGCTGGCGCTGTTGCGGCAACTGGAACATCTGCACCGCTCCATCCAGGACGGCGCCTTCCGCAGCAGCCTCCCCGCGGACCGCAGCCAGCTCTTCAGCCTGTTGCAGAGCGTGGAGCGCAGCGGGGGCTGGCCCTACATCCCACGCCTGCAGCTGCGCACCTTCATGGATCTGCTGCAGGACGAGACCATCCCGCAGGAGGGCACCCAGCAGGACACCCCCGAGGGCGGAGCTCCCGACGACGAACCCATGGCCGCCTGAGCGCTAGCTCCCGGCCCGCAGGGCAGTGAGCAGCTGCTGGGCAATGGCCAGCTTGGAGCCAGGCTCCAGCCGTTGCTCACCTGCCGCCCCCCCCAGCAGCCAGCCCTGGTTGGTGTCTCCGCCGAAGCCCGCACCAACCTGATCAATCGGATTGGCAAACAGCAGATCGCAACCCTTGCGGGCCCATTTGGCCCGGGCTTGAGGGAGCACGTCGCCCGACTGGGCTGCAAACCCCAGGATCCGCTGGCCGGCGGGCCGGCGGGCCACCAGCCCAGCCAGCAGATCGGGCACCGCTTGCCAGCCGGAGGCGAGTTCGCGCTCCAGCGCCTCTTTGCTGAGCTTCTGGGCCAACGGCTCCTGCCGGCGGTGGTCGGCCACCGCCGCCGCCATCGCAATGGCATCGGCGCCAGGCTGAAGCCGCACCAGGGCCTGCTCCATCTCGGCCGCCGTCTGTACCGGCTCACAGCGCAACCCCTCGAGCAGCTGGGGGTCGACGGCCAGGGGCCCGTGCACCAGGGTCACCTCGGCGCCGCGCAGGCGGGCGGCCTGGGCGAGCACCACCCCCATCCGACCACTGCTGGGGTTGGTGAGACAACGGGCTGGATCGAGCGGCTCCCGGGTTGGGCCTGCCGTCACCAGCAGCCGCCGCCCGGCCCAGTCCTGACGGCAGCCCCACAGCTGGAGACACTCCAGGGCCAGCAGCAGCAACGGCGGCTCGGCCATGCGGCCATCGCCCCGTCGATCGCAGGCCAGGAGCCCCGACGCGGGGCCCAGGGGCAGCACCCGCCCATCGGCCTGCAACAGCTCCCAGTTGCGCCGCACCGCCGGAGAGGCCCACATCGCCGTGTTCATCGCCGCCGCCGCCAGCACCGGAGCCTCTGTGGCCAAGAGGATGCTGGCCAACAGGGTGTCGGCCAGACCATGCACCCAGCGGCCCAGGCTGGTGGCACTGAGGGGGGCCACCAACACCAGCTCGGCCCACTCCGCCAGCTCCACATGCAGCGGCCTGGGCGCCCGATGGCTCCACTGGTCGGCATCCAGGCAACAGGGCTGGCGACTCAGGGACGCCAGGGCAACCGGGCTGACCAGCTGGGCCGCCGAGGGCGTGAGCACACAACGCACGTCGGCACCGCGCTGGGCCAGGGCACTCACCACCAACGGCAGCTTGACCGCCGCGATGCTGCCGCTGATGCCAACCAGGATGCGGCGTCCCGCCAGGGGATCGGCCACCGGAGCAGACGGGTCGGCCGGCTCAGTCCTCATCGAAGGGTTCCTGATCCACCAGATGCACGTAGGGCCGCGCCAGCTCAGGGCGATGGATGGCCAGGGCGCGCATCACATGCCAGTCCTGGAGTCCTTCAAACGGGGTGGGGTAGTCATCCTCATCGAGACGGCGGGCCAGTTCGGCAACCGACGCCTCATCAAAGGAGGCGATCAGTTCGGCCGTGATCGCTCCAGCGGCCGGGACGGGGGAATCGGTCAAGGCTGGGGCCTGCTCACAGATCTCCATTCTCAGCATCAGGGCAGCGCCCTGGGTGCAGGACTGATAATTTCTGGCGAAGGCCCATCCGGGGCCCCTTCCAGGGGAATTAGCTCAGCTGGTAGAGCGCTGCGATCGCACCGCAGAGGTCAGGGGTTCGAGTCCCCTATTCTCCATTTTCGATTCCCCTTCCCGAGCGGCAGGCAGGCCTGAACCTCCCGATGCAGTGGCACCCCGACGCCGAAGCCAAACTCAAGGAAGTGCCGTTCTTCGTGCGACCCGCGGTGCGGCGGCGGATTGAATCGATGGCCCTGGAGGCTGGCCACAGCGAGATCGACGCCCCCTTTTATGAGCAAGCCAAGGCCCAGTTCGGCCAGAAGTGAACCGGCGATGCGGTAAAAGGGTGGATTAGTACAGCCCTCCATCGATGTCGCAGTCGAAACGCGAACAGGTGGTTAGCCACCTGCGGTACATCCGCCAGGAGCTCCGAGAAATGCACCAGGGCGTCATGGACGATGGCCTGCTTCCCGAAGCCGGCGAGGTGCGGGGCGTCATGGCCCAGATGGAGGCCCTGCTCGAGCTGCTGGAAGGCAAGTCCTCCAGGAAGAAAGACAGCGACGGCTGAGACGCAGGCCGCGTAAAGCCCTGGGAGCGTCAAGGGCCCGTGGGGACGCTCTGGCAAACGTCTCCTCCCTCTTGAACGACAGCGATCCAGGCGCTTTGGTTGCTTCGTCCCCATCACCCAGCCCGGGCTTCGGCCCAGGGCTTTTTTATTGGAATCCCCTATCGGTAGCGGTAAAACGCTGCGCAGACGCCAGAGATGGTGTAGACATGGTTTGGCAGGGCTCGGGCCGGGTGATGGGGATCACCGCAGCCAACTTCCCTGCCCCCTCTTTCTGGGTGGCTTCTCAAGCGTGACGCTGCCAAGCTCCGGGTCATGACCGCGACCCCGCCAGAGCAGCGTTACCAGCAGACCCGCTTCCAGGCGCAGATCGCCCAGGCCCAAATCGCCCTGGAGCGATGGGCCGCCAACCCCTGGCGGCGTCTCTCCCTGCTCGTGATCGTGCTGCTGATCAGCTTCAGCATCGGCGGGGCCGTGGGCTCGATCACGGGCACCCTGGCGAAGCTGGATCCCGTGGGAGCCCTGATCTGCGTTGGCGCGATGGAAGTGGCCATTCGCATCCGGGGGGGACTGCTGCGCCGCCGCGGCGACCCGCTGGGGCTGCAGCTGGTCGACATGGCCCGCATCGGCCTGCTCTACGGATTGCTCCTGGACGGCTTCAAGCTGCTGTAAGCGGTTCCGCCGCCGCCAGCAAATACAGCAGCGCCATCCGAATTGGGATGCCGTTGCGCACCTGCTCTTCCACCAGCGCCACGGCCGGATCGTCGAGCACCTCGCCAGCCAGCTCCACCCCCCGGTTCACCGGGCCCGGGTGCAGCACCGGCACGGGCTGGCCGCAGAGGGCCAGGCGGGCGCGGGTGATGCCGAACTGGCGGTGATAGGCATCGAGGCTGGTGAGGAGGTGCTGGTGCATGCGCTCCTTCTGGAGACGCAGGGTCATCACCGCATCGGCCCCTGGGAGGGCTTCCTCCAGGCTGCGCACCAGCCGCACCGGTCCGCGGTCCGGCACCGGATCGGCCTGCTGGCCTGGGGGAGGCGCCGCCACGAACTCCGCGAAGGCGTCGGGCAACAGGGTGGGCGGACCGCAGAGCACCACCTCAGCGCCGCAGGCGGTGAGGGCCCAGAGGTTGGAGCGGGCCACCCGGGAGTGGAGCACATCCCCCACAATCACGATCCGCCTGCCCCGGAGGGCATGGGGCGTGGGGGCCTCGGGAGCGAAGTGGCGCACCAGGGTGAAGAGATCCAGCAGCCCCTGGCTGGGATGGCTGTGCAAGCCATCGCCGGCGTTGAGCACCGCCACCCGTTCGCCAGCCCGATCGAGATCCGCCGCCAGGCTCTGGGGCACCCCGGCACAGCGGTGCCGAACCACCAGGATGTTGGCGCCCATCGCCACATAGGTGCGGGCCGTATCCAGCAGGCTCTCGCCCTTGCTGAGGGAGCTGGAGGAGGGGGAAAAGCTCTGCACATCGGCCGAGAGCCGCTTGGCCGCCAGCTCGAAGCTGCTGCGGGTGCGGGTGCTGGGCTCAAAGAACAGGCTGGTCATCAGCCGGCCCTGCAGGGCCGGCAACTTGCGGGCGCCAGCCACCGGCAGAGCCCGGAAGCGCTGGGCCAGCGACAGCACGGTGGCGTAGTCGTCCAGCGAAAAGGCCGCCAGATCGAGCACATGGCGGTGACTCCAACCGCTCAAGGCATCCAAGGCGCAAACATCCCCAACCTAGGGCTGGCGGTCTCCTTTGGCCCGCCTGCTCACGCTGCGGCTGGCGCGCAGGTACCAGCGCCAAGGCAGGTCCTGTCCCTGGGAGATGCCGATGCGGCTGGTCTGGATGAGGGCGAGATCAGCCCCGAGCGCAGGGGGACGTGGGGCCAACCAGAGGCCGGAATCCGGCTGCACGGGCAGCGCGTTATGGCTCTTGGTGAGCCCAAAGCGCCGAGCCAGCAGCGCCGGACCTGAGGCCACCCGGTCGGGCTCGCCGGGCAGGGCCACGGCGCGCAGCAACACGCCGTTGGCCCAATCAGCGCGGCCGGTCACCACATTGACGCAGTGGTGAATGCCATAACTCACATAGACATAAAACCGCCCAGGCTCACCGAAGAGCGTTTCGTTGCTGGGGGTGCGGCGGCGGTAGCCGTGGCAGGCGGGCTCCTCCTGGGAATACGCCTCCGTTTCCACAAGTACGCCCCACAGCAACTCGCCCGAGGGTTGGCGCTTCACCAGCAGGCAGCCGATGAGCTCGGGGGCGACGACCTCGGCGGGGCGGGCGAAGAACGCCTTCGGCAACGGATTCCCCACACAGGCGTTGCCCGGCTCGCCAGCAGCGGAGTCAGCCAGCAGACTGAGATCAAATGCCTCAGGCCCCCGGGCTGCCATGAACTCCTCCGGCTTCACCCTTGCCACCGTGCTGGTCTTCGGCAGCGGTTTGTTCGTGCTCGCCACCCTGTTCTTCGGCACCAAGGGCGGCTACTACGACACCGACAACTACGACGGCAACGGAACGGCCCACTAGGGGTTGCTGAGCCGCTCCGCCTCTGGACAGTCTTCGGAGGTGATCACGTCATCCGGGCTGCCGCTGCGGCACACATAGGCCAGGCGGGTACTGACAGCCCCGATGGAATCGAGGCGCACGCTCTCCTCCCAGCTGTGGGTTTCGTCGTCATCCTCGGCGTCGTAGCGCAGGGTGACCAGATCCCCCTCGATCTCCACCACCGTGGCCTCCTCAATCCAGCGCTGCTGATCGCGCAGGAACACCCACACCGGGCGCTGTTCGGCACAAAACTGGTAGAGCTTGCGGTGCAGCATGGGCCCTGGGCACTGCTGGCATCGAAATCCTAGGCAGCCCGCCCGGGCCCGTTGCTGTTCACCATGACCCAAACCGCCCCTCGGGCCGCCAGCCCCACCGAAGCCATCCGCCTGCAACTGCGCAGCTGGCCCGAAGTGGAGGCCTACCTGGAGCACTGCAAGGGCGTGATCGTGCCCCTGGGCTCCACCGAACAGCACGGGCCCACCGGCGCCATCGGCACCGATGCCCTCACCGCCGAGGCCGTGGCCCTGGAGGTGGGCCGGCGCACCGGCGTGCTGGTGACCCCAGCCCAGGCCTTCGGCATGGCTGAACACCACCTCGGCTTTGCCGGCACGGTGAGCCTGCAGCCCTCCACCCTGCTGGCGGTGCTGCACGACATCGTGCTCTCCCTGGCTCGCCACGGCTTTGAGCGGATCTACGTGATCAACGGCCATGGCGGCAACATCGCCACCAGCAAGGCCGCCTTTGCCCAGGCCTATGCCACCGCCGCCGACCGGGGTCTGGCGGTGGCACCGCAGCTGCGCTGCAAGCTGGCCAATTGGTTCATGGCCGGGCCGGTGATGCAGGAGGCCCGCAACCTCTATGGCGACCAGGAGGGTCACCACGCCACCCCCAGCGAAATCGCCCTCACCCTGCACCTGGAGCCGAGCCTGCAGGCCCAACAACGTCCCCTTCCCGAACCAGCCCCCGCCGGGCCGATCCATGGTCCGGAGGATTTCCGCCGCCGCCACCCCGATGGCCGCATGGGCTCCAACCCCTACCTGGCCCAGGCCAGCCACGGCGAGCGCTTCCTGGATCTGGCCGCCACGGCCCTGGCCGCCGATCTCGAAGCGTTTCTGACCTGAGCGCTAGCGTCATGCCCAGCCCGGAACCCCCGATGAGCAAGATCACCGCCGACGACGTGCGCAAGGTGGCCCAGCTCTCCCGCCTCGCCCTGCCGGAGGACAAGATCGCCACCTACACCGGTCAGCTCGAGCGCATCCTCGAGTATGTGGCGCACCTCGAAACCGTGGACACCGAGGGTGTTCCCCCCACTACCCGCGCTGTGGAGGTGGTGAACGTGACCCGCGAAGACGTGGTGACCCCCACCAGCGTGCGGGAAGAGCTGCTCGATGAAGCCCCCCAGCGGGAGGGAGATTTCATCCGGGTCCCCAAGATCCTGGCCGATTAGCGAACCGGGGAAACAGCCGTTCTGTGCAGCAGCTCCAACACCCGGCGGCGTGCATGACGGGTGGGCATGAGCGCGGCAATTGGCCGCAGCTTGCTGCGCTTCTTGCGGTGGCTACGCACCCCCAGAAAAATATCGTAAAGGAAGTTCAATCCGTCGCTTTTGCTCTCAAAGAGACCGAGCCGTTGCGGTGATCCCTTGGCATCCAAAATCGGCTTGGTGGCGTGATAGGCAGGCCGATATTCAAACCAGGGAATCGATGGCCAGAGGTGGTGGATCAGGTGGTAGTTCTGCCCCATGATCAACCAATTCATCAGCCGACCCGGATAGACACGGGAATTGTGCCAGCGGTTGCGGGACTGGAAGGGGCGATGGGGCAGATAGTCGAAGAACAGTCCCAGGGTGACCCCCACCATCAAGGCCGGGGCGAACCAACAATTGAACACAAAGGTGAGGAACCCTCCCTGGGCGGCCGCAATCACAATGGTGGCAAAAATTGCACGGGCAATTCCCCACTCGAGCAACTCATAGCGGCGCCAGAGACGGCGTCGAAAGAAAAACAGCTCGTGATAAAAGAAGCGGGGCGCAATCAGCCACAGCGGCCCAAAGGTGCTGACGATGTGATCCGGATCGTTCTTGGGGTCGTTGACATGGGCGTGGTGCTGCAAATGCACCCGGGTGAACACCGGGAAGCTGAAGCCCAGCAGCAGGGCGGCACCATGGCCCATCACCGCATTCCAGAAGCGGTGGGGATGGGCGGCGTTGTGGCAGGCGTCATGGATCACCGTGCCCTCCAGATGCAGGGCCAGGAACCCGGTAGCCAGCAGCACCGGCAGGGGCCAACCGCCCACAAACCAGCCCCAGATGGTGAGGGCGGCCAGGCCATAGCCCGCCAGAAACAGACCCACCGTGGGATTCCAGGCAGCGGGCGGATCGAGAAACTCCCGCGGCACCAACCGCGATGGTGACGGCATGTCAGCCGTGGGAGCGAACCCAGGGGGGGTGGCAGCCAGAACCTCTGTCATCGCGGCTGAAGCACGCCCCAAAACGTTGTCTCCCAGCAACCTAAGAAAACGTTGATGCCCACCGGGGGACTTGAACCCCCACGACCAAGGCCACTGGTACCTAAAACCAGCGCGTCTACCAATTCCGCCAGGTGGGCGCACCGCGACTGTAGGGACAGCTCTGGATGGACGCCCACATCTGGATGGACGCCCACAATGGAAGGATCCATTCCCCTTGGCCATGCTCGCCACCCTGGGCGGTCTCCTGGCGCTGCTGCTGGGCCTCACCATCCTGCTGCTGCCACTGCTGGCCAGCGAGCTCAGCCGGCCGAGGGATTCGGCCTGGGGTGCCGTGGTGCTGCTGCTGGGCCTGGTGCTGGTGACCAGCGCCGATCGGCTCACCGGGGCACCGATGCTGGGCGTGCTCTGTGGTGGTCTGCTGATCGGCCGTCTGGCCGCGGAGGTGTCCCAGGGGCGCTGGCGGCAACTCACCCCGGAAGAGCAGCAGCGGCTCTGGTCGGCGGAGCGTTGGCAGACGAGCCTCCAGCAGGCAGGAGCCACGCTGGCCCATCTGATCGCCGTGGTGACCACCGCCGGCAGTGGCCTGGGTGAATGGCTGGCTCAGCGGCGCCAGCCCAAATCCAGCGGCAAGCGCTGGGTCCGCCCCGAAGCCCCCGAAAGCTCCGAGAGCTCCGAGAGCCCCGAAACAGGCGAGTCGCCGGCCGCACCGGCCGACCCGGTGGTGGTGAGCTCCTTTGCCGAGATCGACGCCCTGGTCGACGCGGCGACGGAAACCGCGGCACCCGACCCAGAAGCCATTCCCCCCGAGCCCAAGGCCACCAGCGGCCAGGCGGGATAATCAGCCCTTGCTGCTCCCAGGCGACGTGACCGCCAGCCCTGCGCCTGAAACCGCCGCTTCGGGGCAGACCTCCTACAAGGACACCCTCAACCTGCTGCAGACGCCCTTCGCCATGCGGGCGAATGCCAAGCAGCGGGAGCCCCAGATCCAGGCGTTCTGGGCTGAGCAGCGCCTGTACGAACGCCTCAGCCAGCAGAACCCGGGCGAGAGCTTCACCCTGCACGACGGCCCCCCCTATGCCAATGGGGCCCTGCACGTGGGCCACGCCCTCAACAAGATCCTCAAGGACATCATCAACAAAACCGCCCTCCTCCAGGGCAAGAAGGCGCGGTTCATCCCGGGGTGGGACTGCCACGGCCTGCCGATCGAACTCAAGGTGCTCCAGGGCCTCAGCAGCGGCGAGCGGGCCGATCTCACCCCGGTGAGCCTGCGCCAGAAGGCCCACGCCTATGCCCTGGAGCAGGTGGAGGGCCAGAAGCAGGGCTTCCAGCGCTGGGGCATCTGGGCCGACTGGGAGACCCCCTACCTCACCCTGCAGAAGGACTACGAGGCCGCCCAGATCGGTGTGTTCGGCGCCATGGTGCTGGCGGGCCACATCTACCGGGGCCTCAAGCCCGTGCACTGGAGCCCCAGCTCCCGCACCGCCCTGGCCGAGGCCGAACTCGAATATCCCGACGGCCACACCTCCCCCAGCGTCTACGTGGCGTTCCCGGTGGAAACGGTGCCCCCGGCCCTGGCCGCCAAGCTGGCCGGCGCGGGCCTGCCACCGGAACTGGGCACGGCCGGTGGCGGCCTGGCGGTGGCCATCTGGACCACCACCCCCTGGACCCTGCCGGCCAACTTGGCGGTGTCGGTGAACGAGCGGCTCGACTACAGCATCTGCCAGGCCGGCGAGCGCCACCTGGTGGTGGCCAGCGAGCTGCGCGAGGGCCTGGAAACCAGCCTGGGCCTCACGCTCACGCCGGTGCTGAGCGTGAAAGGTGCCGAGCTGGAGGGCATCACCTATCGCCATCCCCTGCTGGAGCGCAGCAGCCCGGTGGTGATTGGCGGCGACTACATCACCACCGAGGCCGGCACGGGACTGGTGCACACCGCACCGGGCCACGGCGTGGACGACTTCAACACCGGCAAGAAATACGGCCTGCCGGTGCTCTGCCCGGTGGATGAGGCCGGCACCCTCACCGCCGAAGCCGGACCGTTTGCCGGCACCAACGTGCTCAAGGACGCCAATCCCACCATCATCAGCGCGCTGGAGGAGGCAGGCCTGCTGCTCAAGCAGGAGCGCTACGAGCACCGCTACCCCTACGACTGGCGCACCAAGAAACCGACCATCTTCCGGGCCACCGAGCAGTGGTTTGCCTCGGTGGAAGGCTTCCGTCCGCAAGCCCTCGAGGCCATCGCCCGGGTGGACTGGCTGCCGGCCAGCGGCCGCAACCGCATCGAAGCGATGGTGAGCGAGCGGGGCGACTGGTGCATCAGCCGCCAGCGCACCTGGGGTGTGCCGATCCCCGTTTTTTATCACCGCGAAACCGGTGAGGTGTTGCTCAACGAAGTCACCCTCAGCCACATCCAGGGGCTGATCGCCGAGCACGGCGCCGACGTGTGGTGGCAGCGCGATGAAGCCGACTTGTTACCCGCCGCCTACGTCGCGGACGCAGCGCAATGGCGCAAGGGCACCGACACCATGGACGTGTGGTTCGACTCCGGCTCCTCCTGGGCCGGAGTGTTGGGCGGACTCGCGGGCGGCGCGAGCCGTGCCCCCGAACTCCACTACCCCGCCGATCTGTACCTCGAGGGCAGCGATCAGCACCGCGGCTGGTTCCAGAGCAGCCTGCTCACCTCGGTGGCCGTGAACGGCCACGCCCCCTACAAGCGGGTGCTCACCCACGGCTTCACCCTCGATGAGAAGGGCCGCAAGATGAGCAAATCCCTCGGCAACGTGGTCGATCCGGCGGTGCTGGTGGAGGGCGGTAAGAACGAAAAGCAGGAGCCGCCCTACGGCGCCGATGTGCTGCGCCTGTGGGTGAGCTCGGTGGACTACTCGGCCGATGTGCCGCTGGGGCCGGGGATCGTGAAGCAGCTGGCCGACGTGTACCGCAAGGTGCGCAACACGGCCCGCTACCTGCTCGGCAACCTGCATGATTTCGCGCCGGAGCGGGATGCTGTGCCCTACGCCGAGTTGCCGCTGCTCGACCAGTGGATGCTGCAACGCACCGCCGCCCTGATCGACAGCGTGACGGGCGACTTCGAACGCTTCGAGTTCTACCGCTTCTTCCAGGCCCTGCAGAACTTCTGCGTGGTGGACCTGTCGAACGTCTACCTCGACATCGCCAAGGACCGCCTCTACGTGAGCGGCGCCACGGAGTTCCGTCGCCGCAGCTGCCAGACCGTGCTCAGCCTGGTGGTGGAGCGCCTGGCCGGGCTGATCGCGCCGGTGCTCTGCCACATGGCCGAAGACATCTGGCAGAACCTGCCCTACCCGGTGGCCGAAGCCTCGGTGTTTGAGCGGGGCTGGCCCAGCGCACCCGACGCCTGGCGCCGGCCCGAGCTGGAGACGCCGATGGAGCGAATCCTGGAGCTGCGGGCCCTGGTGAACCGCCAACTGGAGAGCTGCCGGGCCAGCGGAGCCCTGGGCGCCTCCCTTGAGGCGCAGGTGCACCTGGAGCTGGGCGAAGGCAGCGAGGCCCCTGCCGCCGCATTGGAGTGGCTGGCGAACTCAGCCCATCCCACTGTCGACAACCTGGCCGATTGGCTACTGGTGTCATCCCTGCAGCAAGGGAACACGCCTCCCAACAACCCGCTGGTGGACGCCAGTGAGGGCGGCATCACCGTGCGCATCAGCAGAGCGGAGGGGGAGAAGTGCGAGCGCTGCTGGCACTACGAAACCGACATCGGCCAACACAGCGCCCATCCGAGCCTCTGCGGCCGCTGCGTGACGGTGCTGGACGGACCCCGTTAATCCCAGGCGTCCGGCTCGAGCCAGCTAGCCGCGGGCGCGGGACCCGCCAGCACGTCCTCGTGGCCCGGCTTGAGCGGCGCCCGCAGCAATTCAGCCGCTGCGATCTGGGTGCCTTCGGGCAAGACCGGGCTGTCGGGATCAAACGCGGTGGGATGGGTGACGCTGCTGGAGAACCCGCGGAAAATCAGCAGCTCAAACGGCTCAGCCTGGTGGGTCTGCTGAGCTGGATCGGCAGGCAGGGTGCCGCGCAGGCGCAGCACGCGATCGGGATGATTGCGGCTCAACTCCTCAAGACCGGCCAGCAAACCCATCACGGATTCACCCGACGGGATCAGGGCATCGGGCGGAAGCATGGCAGCTGTCCTCAGAACTCACCGGCGACCCGGCCCTGCTTGGGCAGGCGTACCACCAGCCATTGCAGCAGCCCCACGCCATAGGCCACCAGGCCCACGTAGCCGATGAAGGCCGCAACAGAGGGGGTCCAGGTGCCGCCAAACACGAAGGCAAAGACCGCAGCCACATGCTGGTGCAGTCCCAGGGGAGGCTGGATCCAGGCGGTGCAGCGGGCGCCGGCGAGGGCTGAACTGCCCAGGCAGCCGAGGGCCGTGGCACTGAAGACAGCCCCAAGCAGGCCCCACACCGTCAGGCTCCAGCGCCAGATGCGCAGGGTGAGGGGCAGGGGTCTCCAGGGCGGCAAATCGGCCAGTTCCTCATTGAGATCCACCCAGAACCAGACACTCACCACCACCAGCAGCTGGGCCAGCACCGCCACCACAAACCCGAGGGGACGGCGATCGGTGAGCAGCAGGGTGGCCAGGAGCAGCAGGCTGGCCACCTTCCAATAGATGCCCAGCAACCGCACCAAGGCACCCTCCCGGCGCACGGCGGCCCAAACCAGCAACACCAGGGGCACCCCGATGCTGAACAACACAGCCACGCGGACGTCGAGCCACACCAACGAGCGGTACAGCGGTTCTGGCAGGGCGGGGGGCACGCGGATGGTTCGGTAAGGCGCCATTATCCGTGGCCCCCGGCGGGCGATAGGGTCCGCTCCATGGCTGCCTTCCCCCTGCCCAGCTGGCTCTCCAGGCCCTTCAGCTCCCGGCCAGACCAGGCCTGGTGTCGCACAGCCCTGGCGACAGAGACCTCCCTCCAGGCTGCGGTGGAAAGCATTGCCCGCCAGCTGAGGGGGGCGGGACCAGCCGATCTGGCCCTGGTGTTCGCCGCGGCCAGCTACGCCAGTGATCTGCCCAGGCTGCTGCCCCTGCTGCGGGAGAAACTGCAGGCCCAACACTGGCTGGGCTGCCTGGGCGGAGGCGTGGTGGGCACCGATGGCGCTGGAGTGCCCCATGAACTGGAGAACAAACCAGCCCTGAGCGTCACGCTGCTGCATCTGCCGGGAGCCGAGCTCCACCCCTTCGCCATCGACACCGGCACCCTGCCCGACCTCGATGGCCCGGCCGACCCCTGGCGAGCCCTGCTGGGGGCACCCGAAGCCCCCAGCCCCTCGATGCTGCTGCTGGTGGATCCCAGCTGCCCCCGCATCAACGACCTGATCAGTGGCCTGGATTACGCCTGTCCCGAAGCGGTGAAACTCGGCGGCATCGCTGGCCAGCACAGCGCTCCCCACGGATCCCTGCTGTTCGGCGACCAGGTGATGCGAGGGGCTGTGGGATGCCTGATCGGCGGCGCCTGGCAGCTCGACCCGCTCGTGGCCCAGGGCTGCCGGCCGATCGGTCCGGTGTTCGATGTGGAACAGGTCCAGCGCAACGTGGTGCTGGAGGTGAGCCAGGGCCAGGCCCGTCGCAGCCCCGTGGCGGCTTTGCAGGCGATCCTCTCCGAGCTGAGCCCCGAGGAACGGGAGCTGGTGAAGCACTCCCTGTTTCTCGGAGTAGGCCGCAGCAACTTCAGCCTGGCGAGCGTGGAACCCGCCGAACCCGGTGCCTTCCTGGTGCGCAATCTGATCGGCGTCGATCCCCGCAACGGAGCTGTGGCCGTGGCCGAGCGGATGCGGGTGGGACAACAGATCCAGTTCCAGCTCCGCGACGGAACCACCTCCCGCCAGGAGCTGCGCCAGCTGCTGGGTCGGCAGCGAGCGCGCACCGCCGAGCCCCTCGCCACCCTGCTGTTTGCCTGCCTGGGTCGGGGCGAAGGGCTCTACGGCGAAGCCGATGGCGATGTGACGCTCTGCCGCGAAGCCTTCCCTGAGGTGCCGATCGCCGGGGTGTTCTGCAACGGCGAGATTGGTCCGGTGGCCGGCAGCACCCACCTGCATGGGTACACCGCCAGCCTGGCCTTTCTGGTGCCCAGCGAGGACGGCTGATGGTGCGCCAGCACGTCAACCCACTCAGCCGCTTTTTCCAGCAGCCCCGGCCCCTGCCGGCGCCGTCCGCCCTGTTCCGTGTGCCGGAGCAACCCCTGCACCTCGACATCGGCTGCGCCCGGGGCCGGTTTCTGCTCGAGCTGGCCCAGCAGCAACCTGAGCGCAACCACCTCGGGGTGGAGATCCGTCGGCCCTTGGTGGATGCGGCCGAAGCCGACCGCCAGGCCCTCGGACTCGACAACCTCCACTACCTCTTCTGCAATGCCAACATCAGCCTGCAGGACTGGCTTGGCTCCCTGCCGACCGGCCAGTTGGACCGGGTGTCGATCCAGTTCCCCGATCCGTGGTTCAAAAAGAAGCACCACAAGCGTCGGGTCCTGCAGCCCGCCCTGCTGCTCGCCCTGGGTGAGGCCCTGGCCTGCGGCCGGGAGCTGTTCATCCAGAGCGATGTGCTGGCGGTGATCACACCGATGGTGCAGCTGATCGAAGCCAGTGGAGGCTTTGATCGCCCGCCCGAAGACAGCCGTCCCTGGCGGGCTGACAATCCCTTGCCGGTGCCCACCGAGCGGGAAACCTACGTACGGGCCCAGGGTCTGCCGGTGTACCGGGTGCTGTACCGGCGCAACAGCCACAGCCTGCCACCGGTCCAACAGCTGCAAGAGCTGCTACTGGATCTGCCGCCAGACCTGGAGGATCCCAGGGAAGGGGTCGATAATCCGGCCTGACGCCAGCCACCGCCCCTTGAGCGCTTCCCCTCCACCCGTTCTGCTGCGCTGGCAGGGTTGTCTGCGGAGCGCTCCCAGCGGCGCCCTGGGGCGCCAGCTGACCCTGCTGTCGGGGCTGGTGCTCTGCGCCCTGATGGCGGGGCTGCCCCTGGTGACCCGCAGCGGCCTAAGCCTGCTGGTGCTGGCCAGCGGCCTGCTCTGGCTGCTGCTGGCCCTCCGCACGACGCCCGGCCCCCTGGTCGAGATCGACCGCTGGATCCTGGGAATCCTGGCGCTGGCCCTGCTGGCCACGGGGTTTTCCCCGGTTCCCCTGGCCGCCGCCAAGGGCCTGGTGAAGCTGGTGAGCTATCTGGGGGTGTACGCCCTGATGCGCCAGCTGCTGGCCACCGCACCGCTCTGGTGGGACCGCCTCGTGGCGGCCCTGCTGGCCGGGGAACTGATCACCAGCGTGATCGGCATTCGCCAGCTCTATGGCGACTCCGGCGAGCTGGCCCGCTGGGCCGACCCCAATTCAGTGGCCGATGGCACCGTGCGGATCTACAGCACCCTGGAGAACCCCAACCTGTTGGCGGGTTACCTGCTGCCGGCCCTGCCCCTGGCCCTGGTGGCCCTGCTGCGCTGGCCCGGTCTGCCCCGCAAGCTGTTTGCCCTGACGGCCCTGGTGCTGGGCGTGGCCGCCCTGGTGCTCACCTACAGCCGCGGCGCCTGGATGGGACTGGTGGCCGAAGCCGGCGTGATCGTGCTGCTGCTCGCCGTCCGCGGCACCAGGACCTGGCCTCCCTTGTGGCGCAAGCTGTTTCCCGTGCTGCTGCTGGTCGGTGGGGCAGCCCTGCTGGTGGTGTTGGTGACCCAGGTGGAGCCTCTGCGGGTGCGGGTGATGAGCCTGGTGGCCGGCCGCCAGGACAGCTCCAACAACTTCCGCATCAACGTCTGGCTGGCGGCCTTGGACATGATCCAGGCGCGGCCTTGGCTGGGTATCGGCCCCGGCAACGACGCCTTCAACCAGATCTATCCCCTGTTTCAACAACCCAAGTTCAATGCCCTCAGCGCCTACTCCATTCCCCTGGAACTGGCTGTGGAGGCTGGGATCCCAGGGCTGTTGGCGGGGATCGGCTTGCTGGTGGCCAACCTGCGCACGGCCACGACCCTGTGGCGCGGCGATGGATTCTTCAGCCTGCCTGCTCTGGCCGTGATCGCCGTGATCGCGGGCCTGGCCGTCCAGGGACTCACCGACACCATCTTTTTCCGCCCCGAGGTGCAACTGGTCGGTTGGTTTTGTGTGGCCACCCTGGCCGCTGGAGCCACTGCGGAAGCTTCCCAGGATCGTGCCTGAACTGGCCCTGATTGCCGGCTTCGATGCCGGCCAAACCCACACCAGCTGCCGGCTGAGCGAGGCCAGCAGCGCCGTGGTGCTGGCGGAAGGGGAGGGACCGGGGGTGTGCCACCTGGCCGCCCCCGACGGCCCCAGCCGCTTCCGCCGGGCCCTGCAAGCCAGCCTCGACGACGCCTGCGGGCACCTCCAGGCCCAAGGTGAGCTGCGGGCAGCCGCCATTGGGGCGAGTGGCATTGAGGTGGACAGCCCGGTGCAGGCGGCGGCCCAGAGGCTGGCATCGGAAGCCCTCGGCCTCGCCATGCAGAACGTGGTGGTCACCGGCGATGAACGCACCGCCCTGCGCGGTGCGATGGGGAATCAACCGGCCGGCATTGTCGTGA
>NZ_JAGQBE010000044.1 GCF_024345475.1 Cyanobium sp. T1B-Tous | reverse complement strand
CGTCGCTGTCTTCCGCGTCGAGGTCTTCGCCGGTGCTCACCGCGCCCAGGGTGAACTGGCTGCGCAGGCTCATCCATTCGCCGGCGCAGTGGCGCAGGAAGGCGCCGATCTCCTCGGGGGGGAAGGGAGGCTGGGGGCTGCTGGGGTCGCTCATGGCTTGATTCTCTCAGTCGCCCCGGTAGCCCAGTTCGCTCAGGCGCGCGGCGCTGCGGCGCCAGTTGGGCACCACCTTCACGAACAGCTCCAGATACACCGGCCCGTCGATCAGCTTCTGCATCTGCTGGCGGGCGCCGCTGCCGATCTCCTTGAGCATGCGGCCCCCTTTGCCGATCAGGATCCCCTTCTGGCTGCTGCGCTCCACCAGCACCGTGGCGAGCACGGCGGTGCGGGGGCCGTCGTCAACGATGCGCTCGATCTGCACGGCCACCGAGTGGGGCACCTCCTCGCGGGTGTGGTGCAGCACCTGCTCGCGGATCAATTCCGCCAGGAGGAGTTGCTCGGGCTGATCGCTCACCGCATCCGGGGGATAGAGGTGGGGCCCCTCCGGCAGGTCGGCGGCCAGGGCGGCCACCAGGGCTTCGGTGCCCTCGCCGCTGAGGGCGCTCACCGGGTGGAGGGGCCAGTCGCCCGCCAGCTCGCGGTAGCTCTGCGCCAGCTCTTCGGCCCGGGCCGGATCCACCAGGTCGTTCTTGTTGAGGGCCACGTGCACCGGGGCGCGGCAGTGCTGCAGCAGTTCCACGATGAAGCCATCGCCCCGGCCGGCCGGCTCGCTGCCGTCCACCAGCAGCAGCACCACATCCACTTCGCCGATGGCGCCGCGGGCGCTCTGCACCAGGCGCTCCCCCAGCAGGTGGTGGGGCTTGTGGATGCCCGGGGTGTCGAGCAGCACCAGCTGGGCTGTCGGGGTGGTGAGGATGGCCCGCAGCCGATTCCGGGTGGTCTGGGCCACCGGCGAGGTGATCGCCACCTTTTCGCCCACCAACTGGTTGAGCAGGGTGGATTTGCCCACGTTGGGCCGGCCGATCAGGGCCACGAAGCCGGAGCGAAAGCCTTCGGGGCTCGTGGGCAGGGCCGGGATGGTCGCGGGGAACTCCATGGCCCCAGCCTGGCAGCCGGCAGGCCTCAGCAGGGTTTGGCTTCTGCCCGGGCCAGGGCTTCGCTGGGATCCCGGCTGAGGTCAGCCTGGAGGAAGTCGCGCGTCTGGGGCAGGGCCACCCGCAGGTCGGACTCCAGGTGCAGATCCACGGTCAACCGGGCGGCTTCCAGGGCGCCGTTCTCGAGCACGTGGCCACCGCACTGGCGATCGTCGCTGAGGAAATGGAAGTGATAGCCAGGGATGTTCAGGCTGCTGACGTAACCCGGCGACCAGAAGCCCACCAGGGTGCCGCTCAGGTTGCGGTGGTCAAACACGGTCTGGACCGCGGCGGCGGCCTCCAGGTCCGTGCCCGTCTCCACGGCGCTGACGGTGCGCACCTCAATGCGATCCAGCAGGCCGTGCACGCGGATGGCCATGAAGAGGTTGTCGCTGGGCCGCAACGCGTCGAGGCGGCTGCAGAGGTCGGCCCAGCTGGTCACCTGCTCGAAGTGGTGCTGCTGGTCGCTTTGGAAATGGGTCACCACAAAAAATGGCGTCAGTTCCTCGTCGGGGGCTCGGCTGAGGGAACCATCGGCCCGGGCCTGCCAGCACTCGCCCTCCAGCAACACCCCTTCGCCATCGAGGTGGTCGAAGGTGCCCAGGCCGAAATCGCCGTGGTGGGCCAGCTCTCCTACCCGCAGGCAGCCCTGGGACACCCCCTCCACCACGGCCGTGGAGGTGGACACCTGCCAGAGGGTGTGGTGTTCCAGATCGAGATAGTCGCCCAGGGCTGCCCGCAGCACGTGGTGGGCGCTCTCGCCCGTGCGACGGCAATGCGCCTCCAGGGCCTGGCGGTGTCCCTCGGGCAAGTGCAGCTCCATCGCGTGGCGGTGGCGGGACATCGAAGCGGTGCGGGCAACGCCCATAGGCTGCTGTTGCGTGCCGCCCCTGTCCACCGCGATGACCCCAGCTCCTCGCCAACCCACCTTCCAGCAGGCCATGGAGATCACCGCCCAGTGGCTGGCCCTCTGGGAGAACGGTGAACTCAGCGACGAGGTGCTGGCCGATCGGGTGGCCGAGCTGGTGGCCAGCCGGGATGGCGCCCGCGGCTTTTTCGTGGTGAGCCTGGCTGGTGATGGCCCGTTGATGGACCGGTTGCCCGAGCCGTTGGTGCTGCAACTGCGCTTGGCGGGCGAAGGGGTGGTGGACCTGTCGGTGCGCAATCTGGCGATGAGCACGGCCATGGCGCTGCACCACCAGCGGGCCGGGGATGCCGCCCAGCAGGGCGCTTCCGAGCGGGTCCAGATCCGCTGCACCGAGTTGCTGCGGGGCCTGGAGCCCCAGGCGGTGAAGCAGCGGCTCGAAACCCTGCTGGCTGCAACAGCAGGGGAAGGCGACGACGTGGCTTTCCTGGAGCGCTGGGGCTATGACGCCGACCAGCGCCAGGCCATCGCAGCGGCGATCGAGGCGGTGGCGGAGGGCTGAGCCAGGCCAGGATGGCCCCAATGCCGGCCCTCTCCATGGTTGTTCGCCCCCTTGCCATTCGGGCTCTGCGCGCTCTGGCCCTAGCACTGGGCTCGGCCGCGCTGTTGGCCCCAACGGCGGCCCAGGCGATTGAAACCATCAAGCTGCGGCTGCCCCTGCTGGACACCGACTTCACCATCCGGGTGTCCGAATTGCGGGATCCAAAACGGCTGTCGGCTGGCGACAGCGACCTGGCCGAGCTGGACCGCGCCACCGGTGGAGCCATTGGTGAGCGGCTGGCGGCCCTGATGCGCTCCAACCTGCCCCTGGAACTGCGGGCCGTGGTGCGCAATGCCCAGGGATCTCCCCTGCTGGAGCAGGTGTTGCTGCTGGTGGGCGCCCTGGGCGATATCGACGGCCTGCCTGATCCGCTCCAACCGGCCCAATTTCAAGAGGCGATGGAGCGGGCCGCCGCCCAGGGGGGCATCAGCCTGGTGGATGTGCTGGAGCAGTTGCCCGGCTCCAGCGTCACGGTGGAACTGGGTCGGGTGGGCTCCTCGGTGCAGAGATTTCGCCGTCAGCGCCTCCCCGCCGACCAGCTGATCGCGGCCGTGCCGCCGGTGAGCAGTGAGGGGCGCCTGCTGCAGGCGGGCCTTTCAACGCCAGCCCGGCGCGAGCTCACCATCACGGCGCCCCATCGCCCCGAGCCCCTGGCTCTGGTGGTGTTTGAGCCCAACCGGGGATCTACGGCGGCGCCCAACCGGCTGGTGGTGATCTCCCACGGACTCTGGGATGACCCCAGCAATTTCGAGGGGTGGGCGGTGCACCTGGCCAGCCATGGCTACACGGTGGTGCTGCCGCGCCATCCCGGCAGCGACCAGAGCCAGCAGCGGGCGATGCTTTCGGGCAAGCAGCCGCCACCCAAACCGGAGGAGCTGGCCCTGCGGCCCAAGGATGTGTCAGCGGTGATCGATGCCGCGGCCCAGGGCCGGCTGGGCCTGAGCCGGCCGGTGAACACCCAGGCGGTGTTGGTGGCTGGCCATTCCTGGGGGGCTACGACGGCCCTGCAATTGGCCGGGGCGAGGCCCACCACCAGCAAGCTCCTGGAGCTGTGCAACGACGTGCGCCATCCCTCCCGCAATCTCAGCTGGGTGCTGCAGTGCAACTTTGTGGGATCGGCTGACAGTGCTGCCCTGGCCGATCCCCGGGTGGTGGCTGCCGTGGCGGTGAGCCCGCCGATGCGCCTGCTGTTCGACGCCGATTCCGCCCAGGCGATGGGAGCCTCGGTGCTCGTGGTGAGCGGCGGCAGCGACTGGGTGGTGCCCCCTGGCCCGGAGGCGATTGAGCCGATGGCCCGAACCATCCGCTCCAGCAGCCAGGGCCATCGATTGGTGCTGGTGGAGGCAGCGGACCACTTCAATCTGCGCTCGTCCCGCCCGGATGGGGGAGGCCCCCTGCGCGGCCTGATCCTGGCCTGGTTCAATGCGGCCGCCCAGGGTGCGCCGGGGACGGCTCCCCAATTGCCGGGCGGGGGATGGGGCAGCACCACCCATCCCCTGCGGGACGTCACCCCCGCCCTGTCGCAGGTAGCGGTGCCAGCGTTGTTGGGTCAGCCATGAAAAAAGCGCCCCTTAGGGGCGCTTGAGAAGCCGATTGGCTGGGGGCTCAGTCGCGGCGACCGCCGCCGTTGAGGGCAATGATCAGGCGCAGGATGAAGATGAACAGGTTGATGTAGGTGAGGTACATCCCCAGGGCACCGGCCAGGTATTGGTCGTCGCTGTAGGTGCGGGGCATCGTGTAGAAGTCCACGAAGGCGGCCCCGACGAACAGCACGGTGCCGAAACCGGCAATCAGCAGTTCGAAGCCACCGCCGCCGAAACCAGGCACGAAGATGCCGCCCACGATCTGCACGACCATGGCGATCAGCAGGCCGAGGATGCCCAGCCCCACCACGCCGCTGAGGGCCTGGCCGACGTTGTCGCTCATGCGGCGACCCATGAACGAGGCCGCCACGAAAGTGATGCCGGTGGCCAGGGCCGCCGTGCCGATCGCGCCGATGCCGGCGGTGCCGATCGCCATCGCCACAATGCCGCTGAGCGTGAAGCCGGTGATCAGGCTGTAGGCCGTCAGCAGTGGCAGGGCCGTGCTGTTGTTGCCCTTCATGGCCACGTTCTGGGCCACGAAGAACAGGATGAAGTTGCCGATCAGGGCCACCCAGAACAGGGGCATGAACAGGGGCGGGTTGCTGGCCATCAGGGCCAGACCGCCGATCACCCCGCCAGCGGTGAGCACCATGCCGCCGCCCACGTAGGGCAACGCCTTGTTGACCACGTTGGGGCCTACCAGGGCGCTGGACTGGGCCTCACGGATGGCTTGCTGAAAATTGCTGCTGGCCGGCATGGCGCACCAGTGGAAGGAAACTCCACCCATCCTGCCAGCGGTTTTCAGCCAGTGGGAGGCACCAGGGCCGCTGGGGGGTGCGGATCTCCCCATGCAGGCAAAACAGGTGTGTGGCGTTGTTGCCGGGTTTGAACCGCCGGGTTCAGGAGTTGCCGTCGCCCTGGCGCCCGGATCCCGGCCAAAGCCTCACCGCGAGCACCGCAACACCGGTGCCAATGCAGGATTCAACAAAGCGCAGCAGGGCGTTCAGGCCCGGGCTCAGCTTTGGATCCAGGCTGCCGGTGACCATCACCACGATCACCGTGATCGCGGCCAGGCGCCCGTGGCTGGGGATGTGGATGCTGGTGCAGAGCAGCACCGTGGCGAAGATCGCCAGGGCCATGCCGAGTGGGTGAAAGGGCAGCAGCGTCAGGTAGAGGGCGCTGCTGCCGGCGCCGATGGCCGATCCCAGAATGCGCAGGGAGGCGGAGGAGGTTGTGTCCCTGCGGCTGGACTGGGTCACCACGATGGCCGAGATGGCCGACCAGAGCCCGCCGATCTTGGGCAGATAGCCGGGAAACAGGCTGGTGAACCAGTAGCCGAGCACGTAAGCCACCAGGGCTGCCAAGGCGATTTCGGCGGGGATGCGCAGGCGCTCAGCGCTGGTCATGGTTCAAGGCGGCTGCGGGGGGTATCGAATCGCTTTTTCACCGCTGGCGCCAGCTTCTGGGCATCCCGATTGGCGTAGGCGGTCACCAGCCGCTGCACCAGCGGGTGGCGCACCACATCGGCCGCCGTGAGTTCGCAGATCGCCACGCCTTCCACCCCCTGAAGCACCTGGGCCGCCTCAATCAGGCCGCTGAGCTGGCCTGCAGGTAGGTCGATCTGGGTGGGGTCACCGGTGACCACCATGCGGGAGTGCTCGCCCAGGCGGGTGAGCACCATCCGCATCTGGGCGGCGGTGGTGTTCTGGGCTTCATCGAGGATCACGAAGGCATCGGCCAGTGTGCGACCCCGCATGTAGGCCAGTGGAGCCACCTCGATCACCCCCTTCTCCAGCAGGGCGGAGGTGCGCTCCGCACCGAGCAGGGCATGCAGGGCGTCGTAGAGGGGGCGCAGGTAGGGGTCGACTTTCTGCTGCAGGTCACCGGGCAGAAACCCCAGACGCTCCCCCGCCTCCACCGCGGGCCGGGTGAGCACCAGCCGCTCCACCTTGCGTTCGGTGAGCATCCGCACCGCTTGCACGGTGGCCAGAAACGTTTTGCCGGTGCCGGCTGGCCCCAGGGCAATGGTGAGGTCATGGCGCTCCATGGCCTCCACGTAGGTCCTCTGGCGCAGGGTGCGCGGGCGCAGCAGCTTGCCGCTCTGACTGCGGGCCAGCACCTGGCGTCCCAGCTGCTGGTGCTCCTCGCCCCGGCCGGTGTCGAGGGCCTGTAGGGCGGTTTGCACGTCCACCACGCCGATGGTCTGCCCCTCTTCCCAGAGGGGGCGCAGCAGTTCCACCAACGCGGAAGCCCGCTCCAGTTGGCTGGGGCGGGCCTGAATCACCAGGTCGAGGCCCCGCAGCACCAGGGAAGCTCCGGTGAGGGCTTCCAGGCGATGCAGGGTCGACGACTCGGCGTCGCCCGCCAGGGCCAGGGCCGCGGCGGGGTTGGGCAGGGGGATGGAAAAGCTGGACAGCCCCTCTGGCTCAGCCATGGGGCGAGGGATCAAGCTTCGGCGGAGGCGGGCTCGGCCTCAGCGGCAGGCTCCGCCTCGGCAGTGGCGGCGGCGGCAGCAGCTTCAGCAGCGGCCTTGGCTTCGGCGGCAGCAGCGGCCTCGGCAGCCTTGGCTTCGGCCGCATCCTTGGCGGCCTGCTTGGCCGCGGCGTCGCGGGCTTCAGCCTGCTTCTGCTTGCCGATCACTTCGGCGGGACGGACGCTCTTCTCGACCAGTCCGCCTTTCTCGAGCAGGGAGCGCACCGTGTCGGTGGGCTGGGCGCCTTGGCTCAGGCGGGCCCGGATCGCCTCGGTGTCGAGGCGGGTTTCCTTGGTGCGGGGGTTGTAGAAGCCCAGCTCCTCCAGCGGACGTCCGTCGCGGCGGGAGGTGCTGTTGGTGGCCACGAGGCGGAAACTCGCTTCCCGCTTCTTTCCAAACCGCTTCAGGCGGAGCTTGATCATCGTGGCCTTGCCGCTAGGTGTCCAAACAACCAATGTACCTGCTCGGGTGCTCAGAGCTCCCCGAACCCCTTGCGTTTCTTGGCGGGCCGTGAGGGCCGGCGTCCGCCGCCACCGCCCGCCCCCCCGCCCATTCCGCCCATGGCAGGCATCCCCGGCATTCCGGGCATCCCGCCCATCCCGGGCATGCCGCCCATGCCTGGCATTCCTGGCATGCCGCCGCCCTTGGTCATCTGCTGCATGAAGCCGCGCATCTTCTGGAAATCGGCCAGCACCTTGTCCACGTCGGCCGGGGTGTGACCGCTGCCCGCGGCGATCCGGCGGCGGCGGGAGGGTTGGGAGGCCAGCAGTTCCGGCTGCTGCCGTTCGATTTCCGTCATCGAGCCGATCATCGCCTCGATTTTCTTGAGCTGCTGCTCGCCCTGTTTGAGCATGCCGTCGTCGATCTTGTTCATGCCGGGGATCAGCTTCATCAGGCCGCCCAGGGAGCCCATGCGCTTGATCAGGCGCATCTGCTGGAGGAAGTCGGAGAAGTCGAAGCTGGCTTCCTGCAGCTTCTGCTGCATCTTCGCCACATCGGCCAGCTCCACTTCCTTGGTGGCCTTCTCCACCAGGGTGAGCACATCGCCCATGCCGAGGATGCGGCTGGCCATCCGCTCGGGGTGGAAGGGCTGCAGCGCCTCCACCTTCTCGCCCGTGCCGATGAACTTGATCGGGGCGCCACTCACCTTGCGGATCGAGAGGGCGGCGCCGCCGCGGGAGTCGCCGTCCAGCTTGGTGAGCACCGCACCGGTGATGCCCACCTGGTCGTGAAACGCCCGGGTGAGTTCGGCCGCTTCCTGGCCGATCATCGAATCCACCACCAGCAGCACCTCATCGGGCTGCACGGCTTCACGGATCCGCACCATCTCCTCCATCATCGACGTGTCGATCTGGAGGCGGCCGGCGGTGTCCACCAGCACCGTGTCGAAGCCCTCGGCCTTCGCCTTGGCGATGCCGGCCGCGGCGATGGCTTCCGGCTTGGCGTCAATGCCGAGGCTGAACACCTCCACACCGATCTGGCCGCCGAGGGTTTTCAGCTGCTCAATGGCTGCGGGCCGGTAGACGTCCGCCCCCACCAGCAGCGCCTTTCGGCCCTGCTCCTTGAGGTGCAGGCCGAGCTTGGCGGTGGCGGTGGTCTTGCCCGCGCCCTGCAGGCCGGCCATCAGCACCACAGAGGGTTCGCCTGGTTTGCCGCCGGCAGCCAGGGGCGCGTTCTCGCCGCCCATGGTGTCCACCAGCTGCTCGTGCACCAGCTGGATGAATTTCTGATCCGGGCTCACCCCCCGCACCACCTCGGCACCGACGGCCTTGCGCCGCACCTCCTCGACGAAGTCCTGCACCACCGGCAGGCTCACATCCGCTTCCAGCAGGGCCCGGCGCACCTGTTTGAGCGCCCCCTCCACGTTGGTTTCGGTGATGGCGGCCTGCCCCCTCAGGCTCTTGACCGCGTCCTCAAATCGCTGCGAAAGCTCGTCAAACATCGCGTTGCCGCTCGGGGGCCAGGAGTGGGGGCCAGGCCCCGGGATTCAGCTGATCGTAAAAACCGGGCTCGCCGGTCCGCCACGGTCCGGGTGGCGCGGCGCAGAACCGGACCCTCAGGGGGCCTTCTGGAAGCTCGCCAGCCTCCACAGGCCCCCATCCCTGGCAAACACGTAGCGGTTGCGCAGCTCCAGCTTGGTGGGATCGCCTTCCGGGTCCCCCTTGGCGTTGAGCCGCTGGTCCGCGTAGCGAAGGCTCACCGTGGCGGCAATCCGTTTCGGGTCCCGTTCCTCGATGGCCAGCGCCGTGATGCTCGTGCTGATGGTCTGGGTTTCGCCGCGGGCCTGGTCGGCCGCTCGCTCGCTTTCCAGCCGGTCCACCTGGGTGGGCCGGGCCAGCACCTCGAGGGGGATCCGGCTGTCCTTGCCGGCCAGGATTGCGGCCTTGGCGTCGAGCCAGGCCTCGAGCAGCGCCTGCACCTCGGCTTCGCTGGGGGCGTCTGCCCGCAGGGGGATGGCGGGCGCTGCCGGGGCCGGGGGCTTGGCCACCGGTTTGGGAGCGGGCTGCACCGCAATCGGGGTTCGCCCCGGGCCTGGGGGGAGGGGGCGCAGGCGCACGGCCGCAGCGATGGCCAGCAGCGCCACACCGGCCCCGGCTGCCGCCACCGTGGCGGTGCGGCGCGAGGGCTGCGGCAGCTGGGGCCACTGCATTGGGGCAAGCCGAACCTGGGGCCACTGGATCTGGGGCCAGCGCCAGTCGGCCAGCCAGCTGTCCAGCCAGGGTGCTTCGTCTTCGCCCTCGATGTCTTCGTCCTGGTCGGCCGGGGTGGCCGGATTGGCGGCCATCTCCCAGGACAGGGCGCTGTCGGCCGCTGCCGGCAGGGGTTCGCTGGGTGGGTCGTGCTGCTCCACATAGGCCTGCACGTCCCGATCGGCGAAGTAGGCCTCCAGGTCGGGATCGGCTTCCAGGTCGCGGTAGCCGGGCAGCACATCGCGGGTGAGCCAGTCGCGGCAGTAGGCGCAGAGCTGGGCCAGGGGATCGGAACTCTGCTGTTCGGCCCAGCGCCTCAGTTCGGGGTTGGCCCCCCGCTCGAAGGTGGCCCGGGCCAGCTCCACCTGGCCGAGCAGCAGGTGCTGGCAGGCCACCAGCGGTTGCACCCCCTCCTGGCCGCTGGCTTCCAGCCGCTGGCGGGCGGCCGCGATCCGTTCCGGCTTGCGCTGGGCGAAGCCAGAGGCGGTGAGGGCGGTGCTGGCCAGGAAATCGGCCGCGGCGGAGGTGGGAGCCCAACGGCTGAACAGGTCCACCTGCTCCTGGACGGTGAGAAAGGAGCGGATCTGCTTGAAAAAGGCCTGGAACTCCGCCGGCCCCATGCTGGGATCGCCGAAGCCCTCCAGCCCGCCGCGTCGGGCCACCAAGTCCTCCAGCAGCCGCAGTCCCTCGGCCCGCTCGCTTTGGGCCGTGAGATTGCGGCTGAGCAGGTCGAGCACCCGGTAGGGCCGCAGCCCATCCAGCTCGTCGTTGAGCTGCTGGCGAATGGCCGGAAGCTGGCCCATCCGTTGCAACAGCTGCAGGCCCTGTTGCAGGGTCTGGGCGGCGGCCTCGTAGCGCCGTTGTTGGTGCAGGTCGGCGGCACCCGCCAGGCAGGCGAGCCCCGCCAGCAGGGTGAGATCGGCCTCCCGGGTGCTGCCGAGGGCGGGAGCCTGGGGTGGTTGCAGGGCGCGGCAGGCCAGCTCGAAACAGTCCAGGGCCTGGCCCGACTCCAGCAGCAGCAGCAGGCCGCCCACCTCTTTGCTGGTGGGCACATCCAGGGCGGGCATCACCGAGCGCTCATCGCCGGCCAGGGCCGTCAGGTCGGATTCGTAGGCCTGGCGCCGGGGCTCGTCACTGAGCAGGTCGGCGCTGGCCCGCAGCAACTCCTCGCGGGCCAGCAGGGTGTCCTGGGTGAAGCCCTGGTCGGGAGCCCGGTCGATGCGTTGCTGCAGGGTGCGGAGCAGCGACTGCAGGTCGGTGGTCGGGCTGACTCCGAGCAACCGGAAGTGATCGATCGGCAGTTCCAATCCAGGCCCGTCACTGGTGGCTGACTGTAGGCAGGGTCAGCGGTTTTGCCAGAACTTGTTCGGGGCCGCTGAGGTTGGACCTCGTAGAGTTGCTCGATGACGCAGGCAGACATGGGCCCCGACATCGCGGCTGTAACTGGAGGAGCTGCGCCTGGAGCAGCGTCGTCCGGGGCCCCTTCCTGTTCTGCTGACTCCACCAGCCTGGTCGGAGCCCATGCCGAGCGCCTGGAGAATCTCTATCCCTCCGTTCCGGCGACGGTGACCCGCGAGGAGGGCCTGATGCTCTATCGCGACATGACCCTGGGCCGGCGCTTTGAGGACAAGTGCGCCGAGATGTACTACCGGGGCAAGATGTTCGGGTTCGTGCACCTCTACAACGGCCAGGAGGCCGTGAGCACGGGCGTGATCAAGGCGATGAAGATGCAGCACGACTGGTTCTGCAGCACCTATCGCGACCACGTGCATGCCCTCAGCTGCGGCGTGCCGGCTCGGGAGGTGATGAGTGAGCTGTTCGGCAAGGAAACCGGCTGCAGCAAGGGCCGGGGCGGCTCGATGCACCTGTTCTCCAAGGAGCACCACCTGTTGGGCGGCTACGCCTTCATCGGCGAGGGCATCCCGGTGGCCCTCGGCGCCGCCTTCACCAGTCGCTACAAGCGCGATGCCCTGGGCGATGCCAGCAGCGATGCCGTGACGGCCGCCTTCTTCGGCGATGGCACCTGCAACATCGGCCAGTTCTACGAGTGCCTGAACATGGCGTCGCTCTGGAAGCTGCCGATCCTGTTTGTGGTGGAAAACAACAAGTGGGCCATCGGCATGGACCACAACCGCGCCACCAGTGATCCCGAGATCTGGCGCAAGGCCGCCGCCTTCGGCATGGCGGGCGAAGAGGTGGATGGGATGGATGTGCTGGCGGTGCGGGCCGCCGCCCAGCGGGCGATTGAGCGGGCCCGGGCCGGTGAAGGCCCCACCCTGCTCGAGTGCCTCACCTATCGCTTCCGCGGCCACTCCCTGGCTGACCCCGATGAGCTGCGGGCCGAGGCGGAGAAGGAGTTCTGGGCCAAGCGCGATCCGATCAAGGCCCTGGCCGCCCGCCTGATCGAGCAGGGCCTGTCCAGTGCCGAGGAGCTCAAGGGGATCGAGAAGGAGATCGACGCCGAAGTGGCCGACTGCGTCGAGTTTGCCCTCGCCGCCCCCGAGCCCAAGCCCGAAGAGCTCACCCGCTACATCTGGGCTGAGGATTGAACCTGGCTGGGGATTGAGCCCCTACAAGCGGTGGAGACGGGCCTGTTCGCTGGCGGCCCGGAACACCAGGCTGTGGCGTTGCACGAGGGGCCCGATCTCGTCATAGCCCCCGCCGATCACCGTGGCGATGGGGATCCGGCGCCGTAGGCAGGCATCGAGCACTAGCCGGTCGCGGTTGAGCAGCCCTTGGCTACTGAGGCAGAGCCGTCCGAGACGATCGTCGCGATGGGGGTCTACCCCCGCGTTGTAGAGCACCAACTGCGGACGCTCCTGGTCGAGCAAATCCGGCAAGCAGTCGCCAATGGCCGCCAGGTAGGCGTCATCGTCGAGACCATCGTCGAGGGGGAGGTCGACGTCACTGCATTGTTTGCGCAGGGGGAAGTTGCTGGCGCAATGGGCGGAGAAGGTAAACACCCGTGGATCGGTGGCAAAGATCGCTGCCGTGGCATCGCCTTGGTGCACGTCCAGATCCACCACCATCAGCCGTTCCACCGCACCCTCGGCCAGCAGCACCCGGGCGGCCACCGCACAGTCGTTGAAGATGCAGAAGCCGCTGCCATGCAGGGGAAAAGCGTGGTGGGTGCCCCCCGCCAGGTGGCAGGCCACGCCTTGCTGGAGCGCCAATCTGGCCGTGAGCACCGTGCCTCCCACCGCCAGCCAGGTGCGACGCACCAGGGGCTGGGTGGCCGGTAGGCCAATGCGGCGCTGGTCGGCGGCACTGAGTTCCCCCCGGCCAAAGGCCTGGTGATACGCCCTTGGATGCACCAGCTCCAGCCAGCGGCGGGGGGCTGGTAAGGGGGTGTGCAGCTGGCTCGCTGTCGCGATCCCCTGGCTCAGTAGCAGGTCGTGCAGCTGCCGGAATTTCGCCATCGGAAAGCGATGGCTGCTGGGCAGGGGGGCCGAGTAGGCCGGGTGGTAGATCAGCGGAGGCCCCAGAGCCGACTCCTCAGCGACAACCCATCAGCGATGGGGTTCAGAGATTGGTGGGTGTGCGGCGGGTGAGATTGCGCAACTTGCGCAGGGCCTTCAGCTCCACCTGGCGAACCCGTTCCCGGGAGACATCCAGCTGCCGGCCGATTTCAGCCAGGGTGTGACGCTCCTCGCCTTCCAGCCCGAAACGCAGGTGCAGCACCTGGCGCTCCTGGTCGCTCAGATGGCTCAACCAGCGCCCCAGTTGTTCCTGATGGATGCCGCGCTCCACCCGATCGAGGGGCTCCTCCTCGGAGGAATCGGCGATCAGATCGCCCAGGAAGCTGCGGCCCTCGTCCCCGTTCACCGGGGCATCGAGGCTGGAGGTGGTGAGCGCCTGGCGCAGGAGCCCATCGAGTTCGTCGATCGGCATGGCCATCGCTTCGGCGATTTCCTGCCGGCTGGGCATGGCCCCCAGCTTGTGGGCCAGGTCGAGGCTCACCTTGCGAATGGCCGTGAGCCGTTCACTCAGGTGGACGGGCAAGCGGATCGTGCGGGACTGGCAGGCAATGGCCCGGGTCATGCTTTGGCGAATCCACCAGAAGGCATAGGTCGAAAACTTGTAGCCACGGGTGGGATCGAATTTCTCAACGGCCCGCTCCAATCCCAGCGACCCCTCCTGGATCAGATCGAGCAGTTCCAGGCCTTTGCCTTGATATTTTTTGGCAACGCTGACCACCAAGCGCAGGTTGGCCTTCATCATGCGCTGCTTGGAGCGCTTGCCGATGCGCAGCAGCTTTTTTTCGAGGTCGGTGTAGTCCCGCTCCCCTTCTTCGATCAGGCGCATCATCGTCTGCACCTGGTTGCCCAGTTCGATCTCCTCGGCTGGGGTGAGCAGGGGTTCGCGGCCGATGGTCGCCAGATACCAGGTGATCGGGTCGCTACTTCGGCGGCGACTGCTTTCACTGGCCCGCAGCGGTGAGGATGTCATCGGATCGCCTTTGGGAGAAGTCGACTATCGAGGCAAATTCAGCCGTGAGTGTGTGTTTTCAGCAACCCTTCAGCTTTCAATTGCAAAACAACACAATGACGCCCAACACGTGCCGGTATTTGGTGTGGTGATCAACACAGGTTCGCGAGTTGTTGTGCCACCGCCATGGGGCTGGATGCGCCAACGCCTGCTGCGCTGAGTTGAAGTCCGGCCTGGGCGTGGGCCAGGGCGGCGGCGGCCAGCCAGCTGGCATCGGCATCCCCGGTGCCGGCCATGGCCATGGCACCGAGCCCGGCGGCATGGCCGGCCAGCACGTCTCCCAGGCCAGCCCGGGCGCTGTTGGGGGCGGCTTCCAGCAGTTGCCAGCGGCGTCCATCGGGCGCGGCCACCACGCTGCGGGCCCCCTTCAGCAGCACGCAGGCGCCGCTCGATCGGGCGGCGGCGGCGGCGGCGTCCGGGGCCGTGGCGGCGTCGTGGCTTTGGTGGGCCAGCTCGGGAAAGAGGCGGGCAAATTCCCCGGGGTGGGGGGTGATCCAGGTGGGGCCCAGCCGTTGCTGCAACCAGACCCCGGCGCTCAGGCCCAGGCCCTGCGCCACGGGGCCGGCCAGCCGGTTGAGGCCGTCGGCATCCAGCACCAGCAGCCCCGTCCAGGCCAGCAGGCGCTGCCAGCCATCCGCTTCTTCCGGGTTTCCCTGGGAAGCGGGGGGGGCTAGGGGCCCGATGCCCGGACCGATCAGCAGGACATCGAGTCGCTGGGGGTCGAGGTCGAGGAGGGGATCGAGGCGCAGGCTGCCGTGGGGGTGGCAGGCCAGGGTCTGGCTCACCACCACATGGGGGTGCTGTTGCCAGAGGCTGCTGGCCAGGCCTGCCGGCAAGGCCGCCCGCACACTGCCGCAGCCGCTGCTGGTGGCCCCCGCCAGCACCAGGCTGGCCGCCCCCGGGTAGGCCTCACTGCCCGCTACCACCAGCAGCCGACCACGCTGGTATTTGCTCGCGGCTGGATCCAGGGGGGCGCGCAGCCGATCGACCAGATCCCGCTCACCCAGCCCCAACACGGTGGACGGCGGCAGCGTCTCCAGCAGGGTTCCGGGCAGGCCCAGGTCGATCCACTCCAGGGCCCCCACCGCGGCCAGGGCAGCGTCCTGCACCAGCCCGGTCTTCACCAGGCCGATGGCGTAGGTCGTGCTGGCGCGGGCGCTTACCCGGCCGGTGGGTCGGCCCGTATCGGCGCAGAGGCCCGTGGGCACATCCACGGCCACCAGGGCTCCGGGCCGCCGTTGCTGGCGCTCCTCGAGCAGGGCTTCGAGTGCCGCATCGGGTGCCCGCCGTTGCCCGATGCCGAGCAGGGCATCGATCCAGAGTTCCGGGCCGTTGGCCGCAGGTGGCCGTTGCAACCGGGGAATTCCCAGCCAGATGGCGTGGCGTAGGTGGGCCGCGGTGAGGGGTTTGTGGTTCTCGAAGGGGCTCCAGATCGCGGTAGCCACTCCGGCCAAGTGCAGTTCGCGGGCGATCACCAGGCCATCGCCGCCGTTGTGGCCCGGGCCCACCAGCACCAGGGCCCCATGCCGCGCCAGCTGCTCGCCGTGCTGCTCCAGCAGCCGGCGGGTGACCGCCAGGGCGGCCTTTTCCATCAAGGCCTCCACCGGCAGGCCGCTGGCGAACAGCTGCTCCTCCAGAGCCGCCATCTGGGCGCTGCTCACCAGCAGATGGCGGCCATCCCGTTCGGGCCAGGCGGGCAATGCGGGTGGGTGCACCAACCCCGTTTCGGCAACTGGGTTTCATGATGGGAGAACACCTGCTCCCTGTCTGCCCTGTTGTCCGTTTCCGTCGCCACGTCCAGCAGCCCCGCGACACCTTGCACTGCGGCCGGCCTGGCGGCCCTGGATCGGTTGCGCACCTGGCCCGGAGAGCACCGCGTGGCCGTGGGGCTCTCCGGTGGAGTGGATAGCTCCCTGACGGCGGCCCTGCTGGTGGAGGCGGGCTGGCAGGTGGAGGGGCTCACCCTCTGGCTGATGAGTGGCAAGGGCGCTTGCTGCGCCGAAGGGTTGGTGGATGCCGCCGCCATCTGTGAGGAGTTGGGCGTGCCCCACCACGTGGTGGATTTCCGCGACCACTTCAAGGCGCAGATTGTTGACTTTCTGGTGGAGGGGTACGCCGCTGGGGTGACGCCGTTGCCGTGCTCCCGCTGCAACCGGGAGGTGAAGTTTGGTCCGATGCTGCAGTGGGCGGAAGCGGAGCGGGGCATCGGTCGCCTGGCCACAGGCCACTACGCCCGGGTGCGTCATGGGGCTGTGAGCGACAACGGCCGCCACCAGCTGTTGCGGGGCCTCGATAGCCAGAAAGATCAGAGCTATTTCCTCTACGACCTGCCCCAGGAGGTCCTGGGCCGGCTGGTGTTTCCCCTCGGGGAGCTCACCAAGGCCGACACCCGCCTTGAGGCGGAGCGCCATGGCCTGCGCACGGCGAAAAAGCCGGAAAGCCAGGACCTCTGCCTGGCGGATCACCACGGCTCGATGAAGGCCTTCCTGGATGCCTATCTGCCGCCTCGCCCCGGCGAGATTGTGCTGGTGGATGGCACGGTCGTCGGTGAGCACGACGGCATCGAGCACTTCACCATCGGCCAGCGCAAGGGGTTGGGCGTGGCCTGGCGCGAGCCGTTGCATGTGGTGCGGCTGGACGGCGCCATGAACCAGGTGGTGGTGGCGCCCAGAGCCGAGGCCGCCCGGGCCGGGGCCGTGGTGGGCGCCGTCAATTGGGTCTCGGTGCCGCCCCCCGAGGACCCGATCGAGGTGGCGGTTCAGGTGCGCTACCGCAGCGCCCCCGAGCGAGCCCTGCTCACTCCCCTGCCCGCCACCGATGCCGACCGGGCGGCCCAGCGTCCCCACCGGGTTCAGCTGACCTTTGCCGAGGAGCAGTTCTCGATCACTCCCGCCCAGGCGGCGGTGTTTTACGACGGTGAGGTGCTGCTGGGTGGCGGCCTGATCCAGGCCGATCCCGCCCCAGCCACGGGACCTCACCAGTAGGGGTCGCTGGCCAGCTCCACGTCGAGCGCACCGCTGCGGCTGGCGGGAACGGTGGCGATGCAGGCCCGCACCACCTGGCCGTTCACCTCGATTTCGCAGGCGCCGCAGCTGCCCCCCAGGCAGCCGGTGGGGATGGTGACCCCCGCCGTCCGGGCGGCCAGCAGCCAGTCGCACCCGGCCTGGCACTGGCTGGTGTGGCCGTTGGGCCAGCGAATGGTGACGGTGGTGGCGGCCATGGGCGGTGGGGATCGTGTGGCGGCTCAGGGGCCCAGCAGGGGCTCGAGGTTCACATGGGCCTCAAAGGCATCGGCCAGGCGGTCCAGCAGGGCATCCCGCTGGCGGCTGTGGTGGGGTTGATCCTCCGGCAGCGGCGGCAGGCCGCGGCGCTGGCGCAGTTGGTTGAGCCAGCGCCGACGCCAGGGGCCGCTTTCAAACACGCCGTGCAGGTAGGTGCCGGCCACCACTCCCCCCTGCGTGCCGTAGGGCTGCCAATGGCCGAGGTCCGGGTCGCTCGCCAGGGGCCGCAGGCCGCTGTCGGCCAGAGGGGTGCTGATGCCGCGGTGCAGCTCGAAGCCCTCCAGGCTGAGGCCCTGGCCTGGCCAGAGCGCCTGGCTGCTGCGCTGGCGCAGGGCCTTGGCACCGCCGAAGCAGGTGTGCAGCGGCAGCAGGTCGAGGCCCGGCACGGGTTCCCCCGCTGGGGTGACGGGGTCGCCGCCCTCCAGGCCGTCGGGGTCTTGGAGCTGGCGTCCCAGCAGTTGCAGGCCGCCGCAGATGCCGAACACCTGGCCGCCATCGCCGGCGTAGGCGCACAGCGCCTCCCCCAGGCCGGAGCGCTGCAGGGCCGCCAGGTCGCGCAGGGTCTGCTTGCTGCCCGGCACGATCACCGCATCGGGGCCACCCAGCGGTTCCCCCGGTGCCAGCCAGCGCAGCTGGACGCTGGGTTCGGCCTCCAGGGGATCGAGGTCGGAGAAGTTGCTCAGCGACGGCAGCTTCAGCACGACGATCTCGAGTGCGGCGTCCCGCTTGCGGCCGCGGCGCTCGAGCAGATCGAGGGAGTCTTCCGGGGGAAACAGCTCATCGAGCCAGGGCATCACCCCCAGCACGGGTACGCCGGTGTGGGCCTCCAGCCAGCGGCGTCCCTCGTCGAAGAGCTCGCGGCGGCCACGGAAGCGGTTGATCAGCAGGCCGCGGATCAGGGGGCGCTCCACCGGCCTGAGCAGGGCCAGGGTGCCCACGATCTGGGCGAACACGCCGCCCCGTTCGATGTCGGCCACCAGCAGGCAGCGGGCCCGCAGAAACTGCGCCAGCCGCAGGTTGGTGAGGTCGCGGGATTGCAGGTTCACCTCCACCGGGCTGCCGGCCCCCTCCAGCACCAGGCGGCCACCGGGGTGGGAGCCCTGCAGCTCGTGCAGCCCCTGGCGGATGGCGGCCCAGCCCGGCCGGAACCAATCGCGGTAGTAATGCTCGGCGCGGCATTGCCCCACCGACTGGCCCAGGTGGATCACTTCGCTGGTGGAATCCCCCTGGGGCTTGAGCAGCACCGGATTCATGCTGTGGTGGGGCTCCAGCCCGGCGGCCCAGGCCTGGAGAGCCTGGGAGTAGGCCATCTCGCCGCCCACCTGGTCCACCCAGGCGTTGTTGCTCATGTTCTGGCCCTTGAACGGCAAGGGCGTCTCGCCGCGCCGGCGCAACACCCGGCAGAGGGCGGCCGTCATCAGCGATTTGCCGGCACCGCTGCTGGTGCCCAGCACCATCAGGGGCCGGGGGGAGAGCTGGCTCATCCTTTGGCCCTGCTGTGGTCGACAAACCAACGTTCCAGTTCCGACCAGGGAAGGTCGCCTGCCGCAAGCCGTTGAATCGTCAAAACAACACTCGCATTGCTGGCTTGAAAGCTGAAGCCGTTGAGGCCCAGGAACACAACGGCCACGAGAAACCCACTCCGTTTGTTCCCATCGCTGAAGGGGTGGGCGCGCACGAGCGCCTCGGCGTAGGCAGCGGCCAATTGGGGGATGGTGGTCAGTTCTCCGTAGACCCAGCGCTGCCTGGGCCTGGCCAGAGACGAGGCCAGAGCCGTCTCGCTGCGAACGCCCCGAAGTCCACCATGCTCCAGGGTTTGCTGGTGATGGATGGCGTTCACCGCGACGTCAGGCACCCATCGTGGTTCCTGGGTGCCGCTCAACGGGCCAATTCACGCAGGGCTGGTTGGAACTGGCGGGCCGCATCCGTTGCGAGTGCGAGCGCTTCCTGCACGGTGGGATCGAAGGGGGAGAGCAGGATGCCGTGCTCTGTTTCAATCGCCTGCACGCGATCTCCCGGAGCCAGGTGAAACCGGCGGGCCATCTCAGAGGGGATCGTGGCGCTCACAGAACCGCCAGCTTGGCGAAGCGTGACTTCCGTTGGCATCGTTCCGCGACGGCAGTAGCACTTCAATGCTACTTGCCCTTTTGGTCGTGGTGCGTCGTCACAGCCGGGGCCGCCAACGGCGCAACCCGTGCAGCAGGCGATCGAGGCCGCTGGGGGTGGGGATCTCTCCGGGCCACTGGGCCAGCAGCTCCCGGCCCATGGGCGTGAGCCGCACCCGCTCGGTGAGGCCCTGGCCATCCACCTCCCGCCGCAGCACCCCCAGCTGGATCAGCCAGATCCAATGGGCTTCAACCCGATCGGGCGTTGGGGCTCCCCGGCAGAGGCTGGAGGCGTCGTTGCGGCTGCAGAGCCCGGTGCTGCTGAGGGCCCGGTCGGTGACCTCGTCGTAGAAGGCCCTTCGGAACGGCAGGCAGCGCAGGGCCAGACCGGCCCGGGTGAGGGCGCGCTGATCGTTGAGGGGAGGGCTGCTGGGGGTGTCTGCCCGGTGTTGCATAGAAGGATTCTCCCTGATCCCCATGCTCGTTCTCGCTTCGGCCTCCCCCGCCCGTCGTCGTCTGCTGGAGCAGGCGGGCATTGGCCATCGGGTGCAGGTGAGTGGTGTGGATGAGGAGGCGATCCGCCACCCCGATCCCCGCACCCTGGTGCAGCAGTTGGCCCGGGCCAAAGCTGAGGCGGTGGCTGCAGCGGGGAGCGCGGTGTTGGGCTGTGATTCGTTGCTGGTGTTTGAGGGGGAGGTGTTTGGCAAGCCAGCGGACGCGGCGGAGGCCCAAGCTCGCTGGCGGCGCATGGCTGGTGGCTGGGGTGAGCTGATCACGGGCCATTGCCTCCTCGAGGCTCGCCATCCAGCCGCTGAATGGCTCCCCCGACTCGCCGTGGTGGCCACCCGGGTGCAGTTCGCCTCCCTGAGCCCAGCGGAGATCGACGCCTACGTGGCCAGTGGGGAACCCCTCCAGTGCGCCGGTGGGTTTGCCCTGGAGGGGCGTGGTGGACTGCTGGTGGAGCGGATCGAGGGCTGCTTCAGCAATGTGATCGGCCTGAGCCTGCCGCTGTTGCGGCGCTGGCTCCAGCCCGAGATCACTGACCCAGCAGACTGTCGATCAGCTGACCCAGGCTGAGGCCGCTGCTGGGGGCCGCCTGGGGGGTGACGGTGAGCACCCGATCCGACCAGCTGAAGCTGGTTGTGCCGCCTTGGTCCCTCACCTGCAAGGGCCATGCCGTGCCATTGCGATCGCTGATCTGGTAGCTCCCGCTCCGCGGCCGGCTGATGGTGTAGACGTTGCCGTCCTGAAGGCTCACCTCGAGCAGCCGTCCCCGGTTGCTGCGAATCTCGCGCAATTCGCAGCTGCCATTGAACAGGGTCTTGAACCAGCGGCTCAGTTTGCACTGGCCCAGTCGGGCCTGGGTGCTGGCACCTCCTCCTCCACCGCCGCCGTAGAGCTGGTTGGAGAGGGCCGCATTCACCCGCTGCCTGCTCCAGCCATCACTCCAGCAGGTGCGGGCCATCCCGTCGCAGGCGCTGCCATTGCTCAGCCGGAATTGCCGAGGCGGAGCCTGGCCCGCCAGGTTGCGCAGGGCGGCCTGCTCGGCGTAGGCGCCGAAATACTCCCGGGTCAGGCCAAGGGAGAGGCCTGCCTGGTCGTAGCAGAGCTGGCCGCCGGGATCACACACCACCCCGGCTCGGGGAGCCTGAAGCCCCTGGAGGCCGTTGCCGGATCCGTTGGCAGCTGGCGGTAGCGACCCGAACAGCTGCTGGGTGAGCTTGGGCGCAAGCTGGCCCTTCTGCCAGCCATCACTCCAGCAGGTGGCCATGCGCACGTCACATACGGCGCCGTTGCTGAGCCTGAAGTCGTTGGGGAGCGGACGGTTGCGCAGCTCGGCGGTGAGCCGGTTGGCGGCGATGCTGCCGAAGTAGGTCTGGGTGAGGCCCACCGAAGGGCCCTGGCGGTCGTAGCAGGTGGGGCCGGCCTGGTCGCAGATCACGCCTGGGGCAGGGCCGGTGATGGCCCCTTGGGCCTGGGCGGCGCTGGGCGATCCGGCAAGGCTGCTGCTCAGCAGGCCAGCCGAGAGCAGGCCGACCAGGGTGGGTGACAGGGATGACATCCAGGGAGGAGAGGCTCTGGCGAAAACTTACGCACGCCCGCGCACCGCTGCAAAAAAAGCCCCCGCCTTGCGGCGAGGGCTGATGAACCGTCGATTGAACTCTGAGGTTCAGTCGAGGTCGGGCATGGCCAGGGTGGGCTCGGCCTGACGGTCGATGCCCTTCTCGAAACCGGCAGCGGCGGCGCGGGCGCGGCCGGCATGCCAGAGGTGACCCACCAGGAAGAAGAAGGCGAGCACAAACTGCGTGGACGCCAGCCATTGGCGGATGTTCACGAAGTTCACCGAGTTGGGCTCGGTGATGATGCCGCCAACGGAGTTCAGGGACGCGTTGGGCGCGTGGGTCATGTATTCAGCCGCGCGGCGCACTTGCCAGGGCTGAATGTCGTTCTGGAGCTTGTCGAGGCTCAGGCCGTTGGGGCCGCGCAGGGGCTCTAGCCAGGGGCCGCGGAAGTCCCAGAAGCGCATGGTTTCACCACCGAAGATGATCTCGCCGGTGGGGGAGCGCATCAGGTACTTGCCCAGACCGGTGGGGCCCATGGCCGAACCGATGTTGGCGCCGAGGCGCTGGTCACGCACCAGGAAGGTGAAACTCTGAGCCTGGGAGGACTCGGCATTGGTGGGGCCGTAGAACTCCGAGGGATAGGCGGTGTTGTTGAACCAGATGTAGGCCGAGGCGATGAAGCTCATGAAGCTCAGGGCGCCGAGGCTGTAGCTCAGGTAGGCCTCACCGTTCCAGATGAAGGCACGTCGCACCCAGCCGAAGGGCTTGGTGATCGCGTGCCAGATGCCACCGAAGATGCAGATCAGACCGATCCAGATGTGGCCGCCGATGATGTCTTCCATCGAGTTCACCCCGATGATCCAGCCCTCGCCGCCGAAGGGGGCGCGGGTGAGGTAGCCGAAGATCACACCGGGGCTGAGGGTGGGGTTGGTGATGATGCGCACATCGCCACCGCCCGGGGCCCAGGTGTCATAGACGCCGCCGAAGAACATGGCCTTGAAGACCAGCAGCAGGGCGCCGACACCGAGAAGAATCAGGTGATAACCAATGATGTTGGTCATCTGATTCTTGTCGCGCCAATCCTGGGAGAAGAAGGAGGAGTAGTTCTCCAGCACTTCAGGACCGCGCAGGGCGTGGTACAGACCGCCCAGGCCGAGGACGGCCGAGCTGATCAGGTGCAGCACACCCACCACGAAGAACGGATAGAGGTCGACGACCTCACCGCCGGGACCCACGCCGTAGCCAAGGGTGGCCACGTGGGGGAACAGGATCAGGCCCTGCTCGTACATGGGCTTGTCGAAGGTGAAGTGACTCACCTCGAACAGCATCATGGCGCCAGCCCAGAAGACCATCAGGCCAGCGTGGGCGACGTGGGCGCCGAGCAGGCGACCAGAGAGGTTGATCAGCCGGGCATTGCCGGCCCACCAGGCATAACCGGTGGAGTCGAGGTCTTTGCCCCCGACCACCAGGTTGGAATTAAAGGGCGTTTCCACGGGGCAGAACCTCTTCAGGGAAGACGAAGTTTTCGTGCGGCTGGTCAGCCGGTGCCATCCAGGCACGCAGACCTTCATTCAGAAGAATGTTCTTCGTGTAGAAGGTTTCAAACTCGGGGTCCTCAGCGGCGCGGATCTCCTGCGACACGAAGTCGTAGGCACGCAGGTTGAGGGCCAAGCCGATGATGCCGATGCTGCTGGTCCACAGACCCATCACCGGCACGAACAGCATGAAGAAGTGCAGCCAGCGCTTGTTGGAGAAGGCGATCCCGAAGATCTGGCTCCAGAAGCGGTTGGCGGTGACCATTGAGTAGGTCTCCTCTTCCTGGGTGGGCTCGAACGCCTTGAAGGTGTTCGCCTGCTCGGAGTCTTCGAACAGGGTGTTTTCCACC
>NZ_JAGQBE010000043.1 GCF_024345475.1 Cyanobium sp. T1B-Tous | reverse complement strand
CCGTCCTGATAGAAGACGCCGCCAACGGCCCGGCGGTGCTGCAAACCCTGCGCCGCAAGGTGCCAGGCCTGCTGCCGGTGCCCGCCCGCGGCAGCAAGGAGGCCCGCGCCCACGCTGTTGCTCCCCTGGTGGAGGCGGGCCAGGTGCGCTTTCACCACCGCGCCGATCCCCTGGTGCAGGAGATGCTGCGCTTCCCCAAGGGCACCAAGGATCTGGTGGATGCCTTCTGCCATGGGGCCCTGTGGCTGGAGACCCGCTACTGGCGCGGCCTGGGCATCCAGAAGGAGCCGGTGCCGATGCTCCTCTCCCGCTGAGTCGCCATGGCCGTCTTGCTCTACGCCGCAGCAGCCAGCACCCCGTCCGGCAGTACCCAGCTGCCGCTGCCCCTACGCCCCGCCGTGCCAACAGCGCCCCACGCCCATCAACGCCGCAGGCTGCCCTGCAGCCACCGGCCCCATCCGCCCGCTTGGCACATGCAGCTGGTGCTGGCCTTCCCCGATCCGATCCCGCCACCACCACCGCCGCCACCTCGGCACCGGCACCGGCAGCGATCTCAGCCGAGGCGGCGTCCCGTTCACCCCCATGCCGCCGCCAATGCCCTGGTGCTGCAGCACCTGGATCTGGCCGAGAAGATCGCCGGCAACTTTGCCCGGCGCACGGTTCACTGCCGCGACGACCTGCTGCAGCTGGCCACCCTCGGGCTGATCAAGGCCGCCCGCCGCTACGAGCCCGGCCGCGGTCCGTTCCGGCCCTATGGCCGCACCTTTGCCAACGGCGAGATCACCCACTGGCTGCGGGACCATGGCTTTTTGATCAAGGTGCCGCCCACCTGGCGGGAGCTGCATGTGCGCGGGCAGCGGCTGCTCCAGCAGGGCCGGGCTCTCGCCGAGCTGCCGGGACTGCTGGGGATCACTGCCGAGCAGTGGCAGGAGATCGTCCTGGGTTGCAGCCAGCGGGTGGTGGCCTACGACAGCGCCGCCATGCCGGATGACAGCAGCGACCTCCCCTGAGGGCCGGTGGCAATAGCCAGCAGTTCCCCCGCATCCAGTGGCCCCTGCTTCCGCCAGACGCCGGCGCGCTGCCAACAAGTGGGCGCCGCCCACCCCGGAGGAGCTGCTCGCCGATGCCCAGCAGCCCAGCTCCGCTTCCTTCATCCCCTGGATGGAGCACCCCACCCTCTCGGGACTGCGCGAGCGGCTGCAGCTGACCTTCGATTGCTGGAACCTGCTGGATGCCCCCGATGGCAGCAGCCGGCGCTCGATCTACCTACCCCCCGGCCAGCAGGAGCCGCCCGATTGCTACCGCCGCCGCCTGGATGCGGCGCGGCCAACCGGCTTTTTCCGTGATGCCTTGCGCACCTACGCCGGCATGCTCGCCCACTGCCATTGGCTGTCGCTGCCGGCCTCGCTGCTGTCGGTGCTCACCGATGTGGATGGCCGCGGCACCGACCTGGGGGTGTTCCTGTTCCTGGCCGACCTGCTGGTGCTGCGCGATGGCGGCTGCCTGATCCTGCAGCTGCCGCCCATCCACCGCTGGCCCTCAGAAGGGGACCGATTGGCGGCCCTGCAACGCGGCGATCGGCTATCGCTGCCGCGGCTGGCCCTAGTGCCCCGCAGCGACCTGCTCAACTGGCGCCTGCCCAGCCCCAATGGCCTGCCGGCGCAGATTGTCTGGCGCGAACCGGATCCAGAGGCCATCGCCCCGGTGCTGCAGAGCTCGGTGCCCCAGCAGATGCTGCTGGCTCACCACGGCCTGCTGCCGGAGCTCGATCACTGGATCTACCGGGTGGCGACCCTCAGCGACGACGGCCTCGTCTACCGCAGCTACCGGGCCCAGGCCTCGCCGCAGCAACCCGGCGGCCATGAGGCGCAGCTGCTTGCCAAGCCGGAACTGTTCCCCCAGCAGCACACCCTGCCGGCCTTCTGGTACACCGCCGATGGGGCGGCCTTCGGGGAGGGGGACCTGCCCCATCTGGGCCTCGCCAACCAGTACCTCAACCACTACCGCTGCAAGAGCGAATACGAAGACCTGCTCTCCCGCACCGCCCTGCCCGTCGGCGTGCGCACCGGCATGGTCGATGAATACGGCTTCCGGCGGGGCGAGCACGGCGAGGCCTCCAAGCCCGATCAGCTCGTGCTCTCGACCTCCACCTTCATGGACCTGCCCCAGGGGGTGACCTTCGAATGGGTGGAGATCCGGGCGCGCTCGTTGGCCGAGCACCGCGCCTACCTGCAGATCCTCGATGACACGATGCGGCGCGATGCCCTGATCCCCTCTCAGAACCGGGGTGCCGCCCGCACCGAGATGGAGGTGTCGCTCACCGCCGGCCAGAGCTACGCGCTGCTGCAGTCGATGGCGACGCAGAAGACCTCGATGTTTTCGACCTTGCTGCAGCAGTGGTGCCGCCTCAGCGGCGAGCGGTTGGCAGACAACCCCGGGCTCTCGATCACCGTGACTCCGCTCACTCCGCCCAGCCGGCCCCAGCCCTCGATCGGCGAGTGGCTGACCCTGCACGAACGGCAGGTGATCAGCACAGAAGAACTGCGCCATCAACTGGCCCTTGCGGCCGGTTCGGGGCTCACCGCCCCGGTGGGTTACAGCCGCAGCGATCGCATCGCCCCGCCAGGCACCCCCCTGCCATGAGCGAGCCACTTTCCGTAGTCCTCTGGCGGCCGAACGACTTGGAGGCGGTACGCGTAGCCATGCGCATCCCCGTCACCCCGGCCTCGATCCGCGCCATTGCTGAAGCCATGCAGCAGCTGGAGCGCCACTATCCCGACGCCATCCCCGCAGCCCAGGGCCACCTCGATGCCATCGCCGCCATCGACAGCCAGCTCGCCGCCCTCACCGCTGTCGATCTCGCCTCACCTGTGAAGGTGTCGCGCAAGGGCGCCGCCGGCGAGCCGCCTGACACCGCTCCCATGAAGAAGCTCGATGTGATCGAGTACGACACCTCGCTCTTCCTGGAAGAAAGCGAGACCGAATTCGCCAGTGGTGCTCCCTCCGCCGCATCGGTGCTGCAACAGCAGCGCCGCAGCCATAGCGATGCCGTGTTGCTGGTGCTGCCGCGGCTGGAGGGCTGGATCCCCCAGCGCGGCGGCAGCTTCTCCGGCCACCTCTGCCGCGGCTGACGATGGCGCCGTTATCTCCCCTGCCGCTCTGGCTGGCGCTTCAGGCCCATGCCAATGCCCGGTTGATGCTGTTTCAGGTGGACCGGCCGAACAGCCGCGAACCGCAGCCGATCGCCCGCCACGTTTTTGACCTGTTTCTAAAGTTCGATCAACTGGTGGGCAGCCGCGACAACGGCCCGCTGGTGGACACCGGCGACAACGCCTACGCCGGTTACCTCTGCCGCGCTGCCGTGCTGCCTCTCAGCACCACCAACCCCTGGGACTGGCTGGCTGCTGAGCAGGACTGGAGCACCCCCGGCTTTCGCGGTGCCATCCCCCTGCCCTGGGATCCGCAGCTGCTCGGCACCGTGGTCGCCCCTTGCGAGGGCGTGATCTGGCTGGGCGATCTGGTCCTGCTGGAGCCAACTGGCGTGCTGCCCAATAGTCCTCGCGCCCAGTTCGCCGCCTGCTCAGTGCTGCAGTTCGGCGCGGACTACGGCCCCGGTGGCATCGGCCGGCTGACCCAGCCGCTGCTGGGGGAGCGCCTCTCGCTGGTGCTTAAGCCCCACCGAGTGCTGGTGCTGCGAGATGGCGACAGCCTCAACGGCCTTGCGGAGCGCTACGGCACCACCGTGCAGACGCTGCGGCGCATCAACCCGGCTCTTGAGCGCTACGAGGAGATCAGCACCACCGCTGGCGACACCCTCTCGCTCTTGGCCGGACGCCATGGCACCACCGTCGACTACCTGCGAGACCTCAACCCGGAGCTGCTGCGCTCGGACGGTCACACAACACAGCAGGGCGACACCCTCAAGAGCGTGGCCGCGGCATACGACACGACCGTGACCACCCTGCGCAACTACAACCCCGACTACACACGCTGGCCCCAGAGCGATCCCCTGCCGGTCGGCGTGGTTCTGGCGGTGCCAGCGATCCGGCCCTCCACGCCGCTGGATCCCGGTCAGGCCCTGCTGGTGCCGGCGGTGCGCCCTTCGACGCTGCTGCCTGGTGGCGGCTGGATCTACCTGCCGGAACCCCGAGCCGCTGCGGCGGAGAACTGGGATCTGGACATCGACCCGACACCCTCCAGCGGCTGAGGTGACTGCCGCTGCCGACGGGCTGCGGACGGTGCTGGCAATAGGAGAGGCGAGCGCAGCCCGGATGGGGCGCTTCGCAGCACCACAGCCGTGATGGGTGATGCCTCTCAACAACCAGTTCCAGGCACCGTTCGGTGCCACCTTCCAGCAGCTGCAGCAGCAGCCCAACCAGGAGCCACCTGCCTCCCAATCACCTGCAGGCCATGCCGACGAGGACACCCTGCTTGACGAGGAGCTCGACGACGGCTCAGGCCTCGACAGCACTGACCTCGACCCAGAAGCCGACAGCATCTCGGCTGAGCCCGCTCCCACGCCTGCCCCGGCACCGGCTGCGGATCCGCTGAACGCTGAACGGCGCCGCAGTAACCAACTGGAGAAGGAGCTACGCAAGATGCGCCAGCAGCTGGCCCGCTTCTCGGAGATCAACCCCGAGGAGTACAGCCGCCTCCAGGACGCCGAGCGCAAGAAAGAGGAGCTCGAGCGCCAGGTGGCCGAACGCGAGCGCCAGCTCAACGATGCCAATCGCCGCAAAGTGCTCAGCGTGGAGAAGGAGCGCGATGAAGCTCGCCAGCAGGTGCTGGGCCTGCGCAAGGAACGGCTGCTGGAGCGGCTCTTCTCGGAGGCCGATGGCCGTCACGGCGGCGATGTGCGCGGCACGTTCTTTGACATCTTCAAGGCGCAGTGCGGCAGCTCCTTCCGCCTGGCTGCCGATGAGCACGGCCGCGACCTGCTCGAACCGGTAGACGGCAAGGGCCAGGTGCTTACCTCCGATGGCGTGGTGATCTCCGCTGCGGACTACGTCGAGGAGCTACGCGGTCACCCCGTCTATGGCTTCCTGTTCCAGCAACGGGGTGCACCGTTCATGGCGTCGGTGCCGGAGCTGACCTTCGATCACAACGGCGCACCGGTCAGCCTGCAGTCGATGAGTACGGCAGAGCTGTACCTGGCGTCGATCCGCAAGACCACACCCAAGTCGCGCAACCACAGCCCGGTCTCACCCTGACGGGGCGCAACTACACCCGCGCCAACCGAACGGCATTCAAAAGGGGGGTATACCCCCAAAAACAGGAATGCTGCGGAACCCTGCTGCTCAAATGTCCCAAAAACTGGAAAATGCCGGTTCAGCTGGGAACCATCGGTTGGCCTGCTCTGGTTGAGGGCCGACACGGGCCGGTGGCCTGAAACCCTGACCAGGCGGGAGCGGGTGGAGGGTCGCCGGCAAGAGGCCTGCTGCGCATTGCATCGGCACCGGCGCTGCCGGCTCTGCTTCGGGTTGTGCATTTGAGCCGGGCCGCGGCATCCTGTAGGCCGAGGTGAGCCGATGACCAAAGCTCCTGCTGCCGCGATCAGCGAATTCCAGCTGCAACAGATGGCTGCCGAGATCCGTGATGAGATCCCGGGTGCTGAGGTGCGCCTGTTTGGCTCCCATGCCCGCGGGGAGGCCCGCCTTGATTCCGACGTGGATCTGTTGATCACCGCCAGCGATAGCTGGCTGAGTCAGCACAACCGCTTTGACACCCTTGGCAAGCTCTGGCGGCGGTTGTCCCACCACCGGATCCCAGTGGACCTGCTGCTCTATTCCCACAGCCAGGTGGCGCAGAAGAGGCACTGGCTCAGCCATGTGATCGCCCGGGCTTACCAAGAAGGTCGCGTGCTCCATGGCCAGTCCTGAGGCCCAGGCCCTGCTGCAGATCGCTCGCCGCGATCTCAAAGCGGCAGAGGTGTTGCAGGATCCGGCCGTTGATGAAGCCAATTGGGGCTTCCAGATTCAGCAGGCGGTGGAGAAGGCCCTCAAGGCCTGGCTGTTCAGCCTTGGCGAGGAGCCACCACTGATCCACAACCTCACGGCGTTGCTGGACCGGGTTGCTGATGCGGGCGATGTTGTGGAGCCGTTTCTGGCTCTGGAGGCCTTCACGGTGTTTGCTGTGCAGTTCCGCTACGACGCGGAGCCTGAACCCATGGAGCTGAATCGCCCTCAGTGGCAGCAGCGGGCCGTGGACCTTGTGGAGCACGTCGAACGTATCGTGCACGAGGGCTGCTGAGCTGCAGGTACATCAGTCTTGGTATGAGGAAGGGGGCCGTGAGGCCCCCCTGGGCTCAGATCACCGAGACGGTGCAGCCCTTGGTGCCTTGCATTGCCTTGGCGATCGAGAAGGCTTTTTCCGCCGGCACGAAGCGCATCTTCTTGACGGGCTTGCCGCGGCGGCCAAAGAACTGCTGCTCGCAGGGATGGGCACCGCCTTTGATGCCAGCGGGATAGAAGTGGACCACCACGCGGCGGATTTCGCAGCTGGGGGCAGAACTGGCGGCCATGGGATTGGGCGCGAGGGACCCAACCGATCAGCCCGGCGTGTGATGGAGAAGGCAGGGGCGGCGTTACGCCGCTTGCGCAGCCCTTGCCGAGCCGCGCCGCCAGGGCACCGTGCTGGGGCCCCTCGAGACAGCCCAGCCGCTAGCGCCCTGTGCTGCTGACCGGTCGCTGTGGTGCCACAGGCAGAGCAGTGGCTTTAAGCGGTATCCAGACCCGCTTGCTGAGCAGCGGCAGCGGCGGGCTTGCCGGGATCTGCGCTGTGTGGTGGCTGGCTGGAGTGATGGCAGGGCAAGGCGAGGCAGCGCTGCTACAGATCGGAATCAGGCGGGAACCCGCCCGAGTCAGGCGCTTAACGCCCCGTTACAGTTCTCGTAACAAACCGCAACACTCATGGCTGAGCCCACTCCCCGCTTCGGATTCGTTGCCTTCGCCGAGACCTGGAATGGCCGTCTGGCCATGCTCGGCTTCGTGATCGGCCTGGGCACCGAGCTGCTCACCGGCCAGAGCATCCTCGGCCAACTGGGCCTGGGCTGATCCCATGAGCACCGATTACACCGCCGCTATTGCCACCGTTATCGCCCTTGTCGTTGTGCTCGGTGGCATGACGACCTACATGCTCAGTCGCCCTACCGACCTTGCCCCGAGGGCTAGATGATCGCCACCCTCTGCGTTGTGCTTTTTGGCTCCTGGGTCATGGGCGCACTGCTCCAGCCCGATCTTGCGGACTGACGGTTTCACTTTCAGCCCACCCCTGAACACCTCCCCAATGATCAATACCCCCGCCAACAACCAGTGGCTCGAGCACCGCGCTGAGCAGCTGATCCTTCTCGATCAGCTCAAGCGCGCTGAGCTCTTCAATGGCCGCGCCGCCATGCTGGGCATCGTGCTCGGCATCGTCACTGAGGCCATCACCGGCTCGGGCATTGCCCACCAGATCGGCCTCGGCGCCCTGGTGGATGGCTACGCCGCCTGCCGAACCCAGTTCCTGCCTTTCTGCTTCTGAGCCATCCCCAGGACCTTGGCCCTCAGACCCCTGGGCTTTGCTCGGGGGTTTTGTTTTGGCTGGGCCGGATCTCCGCCCAGGGCTCTCCACTGGCCAGCAGGTCAATGGCTTGTGGCACGGTTGTTGCCAGGACTTGCTGCAATTCGGCATTGCTGCAGTTGCCCATCCGCAGCCAGATGACATGGGGAGGTGGGCCCTGAGCATCGAGCAGGTGGATGAAGTCCCGATCTTTGGTCATCACCACGGCAGTGCTCTGGCGTGCGGCCTGGAAGATTTTAGGATCGGTGCATCGCGCAGACCGAGTTCGCGCACGGCCACGGCCTTGATCCCGACAGGATCATCAGCCATGTGAGGAGGATGCTTGCCTGAGCGGCTCAGCTGCCGAACTTCAGCCTGAGCTAGCAAATATTGAGACTACTTGCATTTCCGCGTAAGGCAGTCATGCATGCACCTGCTGGCCACCAGGGACGCGCACGGCCAGAGACTTTCAGTTCAGGACATCAGGGATGAGGTAGTGACCCTGCTCCACATTCTTTACGGACCTCCGGCTTCCCTGACGCGTGTCGCATTCGCCACCCATTGCACCGTTTAGGAGCTCAGCACCAGGCCCCCCCCGAACCCAACGGGAAGTCCCAAGAGTTAAGTACAGACAGCCTGCCCCATTTGGGGACAATCGCCAAAGCGGTGCGCTTGGCGACCGTTACGGCACAAAAGATTCGACATCGTGGTCCTCACAGCACAAGCGAGAATCATGGGCGACCATCACTACCGTAACGATTGCGGCCAGATGGTGATCCTGCGCTGTATCGGGCTAAACGCTTTCTTCCAAGAAAAGATTGTTTTTCCTCTGGAAGACTGGCTATTTGATTGTCCATCAGAGAGCCGGGTTGACATCTAGACTCATGGTCTGACTGGGGTGGAATTGCTCGATTCAATCTCCGCCAATGACCTGCAGATAGCCGGTGATATTGTTAGTACCCCTGGAAGAGAACTGGATCAGAGGAATCTCAACGCACCAAGCTGCGAGCAACAGAGAGGAACGTCCGTAACGCCATTAACCCGGATGCTTGTCCATAGCTGAAAGTAGGAGTTCGGCCAACCTCCCGACTGGTTGACCTCTCTGCAGCGCCCCAATCTCGGCCTCCAGATCGCGAACCAGCTCCCCGCAGCCGATAGGAACTGCAACAGGTAAGGCGTCTTGGGCAACCCCCTTCCCCGCCCTTTCACCGTTGCAGATTGCATGCCGCAGTCAGCAACGGTGGCCAGCCTCTCATCCGGCGCAAATCGCCTCGGCTGGACACGATCCCCTCGATTCACCCCCGCCAGGTGGGCAGGTCGCCACTAATCAGGGTGCCACGAATACGCCAGAGCGCCTCGGGTGACACCTCAACGCCGTGCTCAGCGGCCAGCTTGGCTGCAGCATCGGTGGAAGCGGTGGCACGCAGAACCTGGGCCAATGCGGCACCGCGCTCCAGCAACTCCTTGAGCTGGTGCAGGGCTGCAGCGGAAGGATTTTCGGCCTGGGAGGCCGACAGATCGCAGGTGGCCATGGGGACCCCTTCTTATAGTTCTACTAGTCTGTGATGTCGGCCCGATGGGCCTGGCTTGAGGCCGACACCGTCAGCTGCTGGTATCAAGCCAGGTCACATGCTGGATGCAAGGAGACGGCTCTTGTTCACTCATAGCGTTATGCTTCAAGGTTGATTTTGAGGCGCGCATGTGAGCCTCAGCTTGATTAAGCAGTGCAGGTATGCTGATATCATCCGCGCTGTAAACCGGCATGGACTGAGATGATCCCGCCGAACACGTGATGTCTACATTAATAGAGAATGTATCTTTAAACTTTTTACTAGATTTCGATAGATTTACATCCAATCTTTCAAGCAGTATTCTGACAAGGCCATTGGGATTCTCGGCAATGAGTATAACGGCAAACTCATCGCCAGAAAGTCGAGTTGGCACATCGCAGTGGGAGCCGCTACGTACTGAGGCTTGGAGTGCAGATGCGAAATGCTTGATAAAAAAATCACCGGCCTCATGTCCATAACTATCGTTAACAAACTTAAGCCTGTTTAAGTCGAAATAAAGGAAAATAAGGCAATGATGGGCTGACGCTGCGATATTGATTAATTGGTTTGCAAACGAAAAAAAGGCTCTTCGATTGCTTAGCCCTGTAAGGGGGTCACATGAGGCATATTGCATATTGGCAATGTCCGCCTCGACGCAGTTTGCGAGTTCAATCATGCTATTTATTTTCTCGTCGGTGGGGCTCATTGGTGATGAGCTGATTCCGCACAGTGTCCCTAGGGGCAGACTTGTCGCCTTGTCTCGTATCTTCACGCCAAGGTAAAAGCGTATTTTAGGACCATCAACAACTAACGGATTGCCCTTGAATATTTGGCTGCTACTTGCGTCTTCAACAAGCAGTATCCTACCTTGCTGATTAATGGCGTGCCCACAAAAAGATACTCCACGACTTGTTTCAGAACATCCAATATTGCCCGCATCGCTTTTAAACCATTGCCTTTCTGCATCAACCAAGGATATCAGGCAATGCTCAACTCCAAGCAAGGCTTTGCCTATGCGTGTATAGCGATCAAACTTTTCTTCTGGTTTGGTATCAAGAATCTTAAGGCCTAATAGAATTCTGAGTCGTTCAACTTCTTTGAAGTGATTTTCTGGGGGAGAGAAGGTTTCTACGTCTACTTTTTTATCTTCCATCTTAAGCTGCTCCCCCAGGCTGGAGTTTTAAAGCTCGATTTACCTTCGATTCGCTTTCGATGAGTTTTTTCGCAATAACTGGATCTGGAGGATACCGTGGCGGGAAACATCCTTCACTAGCCGCCAGTTCCTCATGGCTCAGGGCGGCGGAGAAAAGGTAGCCTTGAAAATGCTCAACGCCCGCCTCGCGCAGCAGCTGGAAGAGGACTTCCTCTTCCACACCTTCCGCCACCAAGGTGAGGCGCATGTCCCGGGAGAGGGTGCACAGCAGCCGGACAATCTGGCGCGCAATGAGATCGTCGGCGGCAGACATCACGAAGGATTTGTCGATCTTGATTTCATCTGGCCTCAGCCACATCAACAGACGCAGCGAGGAGAAACCGGTGCCGAAATCGTCCAGGGCCAGCTTGCAGCCAGCGCGTCGCAGTCTCCTGAGATTGTCGGTGAGCTCGACGCTGGCCTCCACCACTGCGGATTCCGTGATTTCTAACGTCACTCCTTCTGCTGCGATGCGCTGCTGGCTGAACTCGGCAAGCAGCATTGTCCCGAATCCTTCCTGTGCCAGTTGGCTGGCACTGACATTAAGTGCCAGGGGAAGTGTTGGCTGTTTCAAGTCTTGCCGCAGCTTTTTCAGCTCCTGCAGTGTTATGGCAAGCAGCAGGCGTCCAAACTCTGGCATCAGCCGATAACGCTCCGCCAGGGCAAAGAACACATCGGGCGGCACAGCTGCAAATTCAGGGTTGCTCCAGCGCGCCAGGGCTTCGACCTTCAGCAGCTGACCTCTTGCATCGACGATTGGCTGAAATAAAATGCTGAAGCGCTCCGGGGCATGGCTGATGTCGCTCTGCAGAGCGTTGAAGAGGCGGTAGTTGTTCTGCGCATCCCGGTCGCTCTCGATGTCGAACACTGAGATGTGACGCTCATGTCTCGATTTGGCCATGACCATCGCCGAATCTGAGCGCCGGATCATTTCCTCCGCCGTGGTGCCACAGGGATCGCTGATGGCAATGCCGATGCTCAGGTTGAATTTGATGCGTTCCGGCTGGGTGCTGGCTTGAGCTCGTAATTTCTCGAGGAGCTCAAACGCGCGCCCGTGGGCATAGCTGCGGACTGCGGCCTCGTCGCGGTCATCCAGGTCCTCTGTGTTGAGAATCAGGCTGAATTCGTCCCCACCGAAACGGGCGAGGAAGTCGTCGTCGCCGATCAGGTGTCGCAATTCTTGGGCGACGTCCTTCAGCGTTCTGTCTCCGGTGCTGAGGCCATAGGTATCATTAATCTCCTTGAACTTTTCGATGTTGATGAACAGCAGGGCGAGGGGTTTGCCGATGCGGCAGCTGCGCTCGCTTTCCCACTGGAGCCTTTCGAGAAAGTAGTGGCGATTGGGCAGGCCGGTGATGGGATCCAACAGCGCCAGGGAGCGCGCCGTCTGAAGCACCATCTCGAGTCGCTCAGCCAGTCGCTCGAAGCGACCCTGCTTCGGCATGCGCTCACTCGGATCATCCTCGTGACGTCTCAACAAACATGCGAAGGCCTTGGTTTCCGACCCCTCGCCGCCGATCTGCACCTGATCCAGCAGGCTGGTGAGCTCGCGCTCTGTATTTCGCATCCGTTGGTTTACCAGGCGCTCGCCGCGAATCCTCTCCAGCTGCAGACGTCTCTGGGCGAGCATCCAGCGCATCCGCTGGGCCAGGACGAGCAGTAAACCAACCACCACCAGCCCGCTGAGAGTCAGCCATTCCTCGCGCAAGCGTTCGCCTGAAGGGGGCTGACGCACCTGCAGCTGGCGCCCACCGACCGTCCAGAGCGATGGTTGAACCGTGCGCAGCCCATCTTGAGCCGTAGGGGGGACGCCCCCGTTGAGCACCAGTTGGTCGGCGAGGCTTCGCAGGCCTGATTGCAGCTGCGTCCCATCACTGGCCGACAGCAGAGGCACCAGGTAGATGAGGCTGTGATCGCTGCGCCGCTGCATGGCGGTATCGGTGATGACCGCGATCCCGCCAACCAGTGGGCCTGCTGTGCTCGGACAGATCAGCGGAAGATGGTCGGCGTCCTGGCGCAGGCGCTCCCGGAGCACGTCATGGAGGCAACGGATCAGAAGACTTTGGCTGGTTCGCTCCTGCCGATCCACGCCTTCCAGGGCCAGCTGCTGGCCGTCAGCGTCGTAGATGGCCATCACGGCGCCACCATCGAGCAGCGCGGTGGTGCGCATCAGACGGTCCACGAAATCTGGTTGCTGTCCTTCACTGAAGGCCAGAATCTCGTCCCATGCCGCCCAATCCGAGAGTGGGCGTTTGTTGTCCCGAACCAGCACCTGCAGCAATTCCAGCTGTTCCTGCTGCTGACGTACCAGCTGCTGCTGGGTGTTCTGATGACGGCGCAACCCCTCCAGGCCGGTGATCAGTACAAGGAGCAGCGCGCTCGCCCGAAGCTTCCTCATCCAGAGAAAGCGGCGGTTCCCAGCGACCGAGCTTTCCTGCTTTAGCCAGGAGCGCAGGAGAAGCAAGATCAGCTCATAAGTGAGCTTATTCTTTACGGCAGGCTTCAGCAGGGATACCCCCAAACAGGGGTAATCACGGATTATTCAGCAGGTCAGAAGCAGGCGAGCTAGGCCTCCAATCCCCAGCCCTGTTCGTTGATCCACCGCGCTAACAGGGGCGGAAGCTGGGCATCAAGCCAAAGCTTCATCCAACCAGAACCGGGTGATCGATCTCGCGGGCGGCGTAATCCAAAGCCGCTTTGAGGTCCTCCGCCTCCAGATCCGGGAAGTCAGCCAGGATCTGCTCGCTGCTCATCCCGGCGGCGTAGAGCTCAAGGACGTCCCGCACGCGAATGCGCATCCCGCGGATGCAGGGCTTTCCGCCGCATTGCGCCGGGTTGTGGGTGATGCGGGAGCTCATGAGCTCAGGCTACGGGGATTCAAGGCGTCTGGGCCCTGGGATCAGCCGCCGCCCATGGCTCGATCCGCCTGGGCCTGGGCGCCGTGTCGATCAGCAGGTTGTGCAGCAGCTCCTTGCTACAGATCAGCAGGTGAGCCATCCACGTGCCAGTCAGCTCAGGTTCCGCCACCGCATCACCCCGGCAGCGCCCGATGGCCCGCTGGATTTCAGCCATCTCCCGGCCGATGTTGCGGACCATCGCTTCTGTGGTCTCGCGGGGTGAAGGTGGGTGCGGTGCCTGCATCAGCTCCACTCTGGCGGCCCCACTGTTGTGGCAGTGCTCAACCAAAGCGGTAGTGCTTGCGCACTGGGGCATGCACCTCCCAAGTGCAGCTCAGCCCGGCATCAAAGACCACCAGATCACCGGACTCAAAGTGCACGGGTTCGCCGCCATCCGGGGTGACCGTGACATCCCCCTCCAGCAGCAGGCAGGTCTCCTGCTCGTCGTAGGTCCAAGGGAAGGTGCTGACCTCACAGCCCCAGGTGGGCCAGCTCATCACGCCAAGGCTCTGGAGGTGAGCAGGATCCGGATTGGACGTGACCTTGATCCCGCTGGCCATGGCGGTTGGACCGTGATGAGCTGAGCCATTCTCGGCTGAGCAGCCTCTGGCAGGCTGGCGCGATGCCCTGGACGCCCTACGCCGACTGGATCTTCACGGCAGTGAGCACCACCAGCCTGCTGTTGGTGGTGTGGCTGGTGCTGCGTCCCCGTCCCTGAGGGAAGGGTCGAGCCGGCGCTCTGATGGCCGTGTCTCGCTCACTGGCTCCGGCTGGTTTTGGCCAAGGCCACACCACCCAGCAGCCCGAGCAGGGTCTGGGTGGTGGCATCAAAGGCCGTGCGCAACCGATCCAGGAAGGTCAGGCAGGCACCGTCCTGCACCAGGCCATGCAGGGAGCGGTAGCTGCAGACCGCCGTGCCAGTGAGATAGACGAGCAGTTCCGTGAGGATCACGGCGGCCAGCAGCGTGAAGAGGAACCGCTCGCGATTGAAATATCCCGGTCGAGTTCCGACGGGCCCAGCTCCGGCTGGTTGCTCCGGCCCATTCGGTGGGGCAGCTGCCATGGCTCAGGGCCGGACGCTGAGAAACCAGCCGCCAGTGCCGCCGGGCATCCAGCGGGGGTTCCAGTTCTGGAAGGAGTAGTGCTGGGCTTCGCCGTTGGTGCTGGCGGTGTAGCCCCCGCCCACCAGGGCGGCTTCTCCGTTGGGATCGTGGTGGATCCACTGGCCATCGGTGTAGCCCACCACCACCGTCCAATGGCCGCCGCCGGTGGGTGCTGAGACAGGACCCTTGTGCAGCCAGCCGGTGGCCACGGGCAGGCCAGCATCGATCTCCGCCATCAGATCGGCCGGCCCGCCGTTGGTGTGGAAATCAGCCTGCAGCCCCAGGGAGCGCAGGGCTGCTAGCTGTGCTTCTGAGCTGGTGCTGTCGCCGTACTGCGCCCGGATGGCGTTGTACTCGTCGTCGCTGCTGACCTTGCCGTGGAAGGCGGCGAGCATGGCGCAGCTGGAGGAGAAGCACTCGCGGTAGCCCTCGCCGGAGGCGTTATCCAGCTGGGAGAAGTAAGGCACCGTCAGCGGATTGCTGCTGGTAGCTTCCGGCTTGGTACGCCAGGTGGCAGTCCAGCTGGCCGATTCGACCAGGATGGAGCTGTCGGCCCGGTCGATCGCGGCCTTGAGCTCGAGCAGCGCCGCATCCTGCTGGGGGTTGGCGTGGGCTGCGCCCTTGTAGTTCGCCCAGAACTGGAGCCAGCGCTCGTTGGAAAAGCTGTCGGTGTGCATGGCAGGGAGGTCACCAGCACCTCTTGCCAGCGGCCCTCTCCGACGGCCCGCTCCGACGCTCCTTGGCCATCTGGCAATAGGGGAGGACGTTGCTGGGGCCAGGCCCCGGGAGTTGCCATGGGCCTCACGCTGATCGAGGCCGCCAAATACGAGACGCGCATTGAGCGTCTGGCGGTGATCAAGACCTTTATGGAGGGCGAGCTGCTGCGGCGGCTGCCGTTCCGCAACCTGCAGGGCGGCTCGCTCGCCTTTCCGGTGGAGCAGAAGCTGCCGCGGGTGGGCTTCCGCGCCGTGAATGAGGGCTACCGCCGCGATTACGGCGTGGTCGACAGCGGCCAGGAGTTCGTGCACCTCTTTGGTGGCGATCTGGATGTGGACCGCTCGATCGTGGATCTGCAGGGCCCCGAGGCCCGTGCCGCCCAGACCGAAATGAAGGTGCGCTCGATGCGCCTGACCCTGGAGGCGGCGATCGTCAACGGCGATGACGCCTTTGATCCGCGCGCCTTCAACGGGCTGAGCAAGCGCATCCCCACCGATCACTCGATGGCGATCAATAACGGCGGCGGTGCCCTGAGCCTCAAGAAGCTCGATGCCCTGCTCGATTCGGTAAATGCCTACGGCAGTGCGCCGGTGCTGATCACCAGCAAGGCCGGCCGGCGCCAGATCAGCTCACTGTCCCGGGAGGCCGGCGGCGATCTCTACCAGGTGATCGACGGGCGGCACTACTACCAGGAGGCCGAGATCCTGCGGGTGGACAAGGACGCCCAGGGCCAGCAGGTGCTCGGCTACGACGAAGCCGGCGGCACCACCAGCTTTTACTGCTGCACCCTCGGCGACCTCGGTGTCACTGGCTTGCAGGGCCCGTTTGAAAGCCGCTACGGCATCTCCGTGCGGGACTTCGGTGAGGTACCCGATGCACCGGTGTTCCGCACCCGCGTCGATTGGTACGTGGGCTTTGCGGTGTGTGACCCGAGTGCCGCGGGACGGCTGTTCAACATCGCCCCGATGGCGGGCTGAGGCGGCCATACCCGCGCCCTGTTTCTTCCTATTCAACCGGAGACATGACCATGACTCGCCATGCGGGCACCCCCCTGATCGATGCCGCCACCACCCTGGTGGGCTGGATCAACTACAGCGCCACCGATCCGTTTGAGCGCACCCGCGTCAGCGGTGAGGTGGTGCGGCTGAGCACGATGCTCGATGTCAGCTCCCACTTCACCCTGGTGGCCAGCCACCCGGGACACAGCGTGGCTGTGACCGTAGTGGTGGAGCTGGCGCCGGTGCTGCGCGACGGCACGATGGGTAGCTGGATCACGGCCGCCACCGTGGCGATCCCGGCTGAGGGCGGGCGGATCGAGACGATGATCGGCGGCCACGGCCTGAGCGTGGCGTCGGCTGACCTCGATGACGTGGACCTGCCGGCCCTGTGCTTTGCCCGCGCCAGTGTCAGCCCGGCGACGCCCAATGGCTGTTACGTGGGTCTGACCGCCACCGTGCCGGCTTGAGGTGCGTGATGAGCGACCTCAGCACCGATCTCCTGGCGGAGGCCAGGAAGGGCGACGGCCAGGAGGCGCCGCGCGCGCTGGTGCGGCCGGTGGTGCCCGGCAGCCCGATGGCGTTGTTTCAGCCGGCCGTGCCGATTAGTGATCCGGAGCTGCCGTTTGCGCCGCCGATTGATCCAGTGGCGGCGGAGCAGCCGCCCACCGATGCCCTGCGACCCAGTGACCCCACCGAGCTGATGGCTGTGACGACCGCTGATCCGATCCTGGAATTGCCGCCGGAGGGGATGCTGCGCATCACCAAGGGCGGCGAGAGCCGCTTCATCTGGCCGGTGCATGCCCAGGGCTGGATGGAGCTGGGCTGGACAGTGGTGCTGCCGGTGACCCCAGAGCGCCCGGTTGCGGCCGATGCCCTGGCGCCAGCGCCGACTGCGGCGTTGCCCGCCGAGCTTGCGCCGCCGGAGTCAGCGGAGCCGCTCGATGCAGCCGCTGTGCCCCTGGATCTGTTGGCTGGAGCCGGGGAGTCCGCTGAGGAGCCGATGGCTGTTCCGCTAGAGGAACAGGTGCCGGTGCTCTCGACCAGCGAGGCCGGCGGCGTTCCGGACTACGCCGGCATGACCAAGGCGCAGATCATCGACCACTGCGCCGAGGCCCATGCGGTGATGCTGGATGGCAGCCTCACCAAGGCCCAGCTGGTGGAGGAGGCCGTGCGGCTGGATGGGGAAGCCGCGTTGCTTCCGGTCAGCGACGACGTCTGAGGCGGGGGAGTCGCCATGCCCTACCCCCTCCCCGAGCCGGCCGCCGGCTATGGCGATCGGATCCGCCTGTTGCCTCCTGCGGGCTGCCCGGGAGAGGAGCAGTGGGTAGTGCCCCATGAGGTGCCGCGCTGGCTTGAGCTTGCCTACCGGCTCGGACCGGTACCGGCGGATCCGCTGGAGCTGTTCTGGCTGCCCTCACCGCCGCGCTGGAACGATCCGATCGGCAGTGCGGCGATCGAACTGCTGATCCATCCGCGCGGGCTGATCCCTCAGCCGATCCAGGTGAGCTGGGGCGACGGCCATGCCGAGAGCTTCTCCTGGTCGGCGCTGAGCCGTCAGCTGCCACGGCCCCGGCACATCTATCTGGAGCGCAGCGATCTGACGCTGCAGGTGCAGATCGGTCTGGTGCTCGGCGAGCTGGAGGTGGCGTTGCTGGGTTGCCCCGTGCCGCCGGCGCTGGTGCAGCAAGGCGCCGGTGCCATCAGTGACGGCAGCGGGGTGGTGCAACCGCTGGTGCCGGGCGATGGCATCGCCGGAGCGGTGTACGACGGCCGCCAGGCGGTGGTGTGGAAGCTGCGCCTGCACCCTGAGGGCGGGTTGGCGTTGCTGCCGAGTCCAGTGGATGGCGAACCCGCCCTGGTGGTGGTGGGCGGCAGTGGCGCTGCTAGCCGCGGCACGCGCTGGTACTCCGGCGAGGGGGCACCGCTGAGCGAGTTGTTGCTGCCTGCTCCGGCGCCGGGCGACTTCTACCTCGATCGGCTCAGCGGTCAGGTGTACGAGCTGGTGGTGTGAGTCATGGGCGTTTGGACGACAACCGGTGATCGCTTGCAGGGTCCGGCGGGACCGGCCGGGCCGCAGGGCACAGCAGGAGCTGCCGGGCCGGAGGGATCTCCCGGCGCCATGGGCCCCCAGGGTCCGGCGGGCCCCGCAGGCCCGACCGGACCACCTCTGCCGGGCTGGGATCAGTTGGTGCTGGCGGCCGATGTGCCGATCAGCGCGGCCGCCACCTATGTGACGGCGCTGAGCGCCAACTTGAACAGCGGCACCTATTTGGTGGGCGCCACGATCACGATGCGGCGCGGCGCCACCACGCTGTGGACGGGCCGGGCCCGGATCTGGAACGGCACGACGACCTACGCCAGCGGTGAGGCCACCACGGCCTCCAGCAACCCCTCATCGGTGGCGATCAGCCTGCAGTGCCTGGTGGCGCTGACGGGCACCACCACCGTGCAACTGCAGGGTTTTGCCTCAGTGGTGAGCTCAACTGTGATCGATGCCGATGTGGGCGCGGGTGCCAACACCACCCGCCTGTGGTGGTTGCAGCTGGCCTGAGCGGCCTGCCGCCTCTGCTGGCAATAGGGGAGAGCTGATCGCCTCGGCAGCAGGCAACGTCCATGGGTTGGAACGCAACCGGCAATATCCGCGGCCCCCAGGGCGCCACCGGGCCGCAGGGCTCGCCGGGGACGACCGGCCCGCAGGGCACCGCTGGACCCCAGGGCATCCAGGGCAATCCCGGTGCCCAGGGCCTGGCCGGTGCCCCCGGTGCAACAGGCCCCCAGGGTCCCCAGGGGGAAGCAGGCGCGCAGGGCATTCAGGGTCCAGCCGGCCCCAGCGGACCTGAGGGTGCCCAGGGCCCTACCGGCATCCAGGGGCCTGCCGGTACCGGCATCAACCTCAAGGGCACCGTGCCCACCGCCAGTGCTCTGCCAGTCAGCGGCATGGTCCAGGGCGATGCCTACATCGTTCAGGACGAGGGCGACACGCTCTACAGCTGGGATGAGGCCAGCAGCAGCTGGGTGAATGCCGGGGCGATCCAGGGCCCGGCAGGCCCGGCTGGAGCGGCCGGACCCCAGGGAGAAACGGGACCGGCGGGTCCCCAGGGACCCAAGGGCGATCAAGGCAGTCAGGGCATCCAGGGGAGCCAGGGCGTTCAGGGATCTGCTGGCGTTGCCGGCCCCCAGGGGAGCCAAGGTGTGCAGGGCCCCGCCGGCGCAAATGGCCTCGATGGTGAGCGGGGCACTGGTTGGTTCGTTGGCAGCGGGCCTCCACCGGCGGTGGTGGAGGGGGCCCGCGACGGCGATCTCTATCTCGACACCGTGAGCGGCGATGTCTACCAGCTGCAGCCCCTGCGGGTGGCGGACCTGCCGCCGCTGGGTTCGCTGTTCCTCGGCGGCTACTACGCCGGGGTGATCTCCCTGGCCGGTGATGGGGTGGCCAGCCATGCGCTGATCGTGGCGCCGCGGGCTAGCGGCGAGGCCGCCAAGCAGTGGAAGACCAGCACCGCCGATGACACGGGCAGCTTCAGTGTGATCGATGGGTTTGCCAATTCCGAGCTGGTCAACGACGCCAATCACCCGGCGGCGCAGTGGTGCCGCAGCTTGACGATCGGTGGTTACAGCGACTGGTACTTGCCTTCCAAGCTGGAGGTGAACCTCCTGTACTGGCACTTCAAGCCGGAGGACACCGCCGGCAACGAGGCGGAGATGGGCTACGGCACCAACCCCTATGCCGTTCCCCAGAAGGGCGACTACACCTACAGCAATCCACCGACCACCTCGGTGGTGGCGTTCCAGTACCCCAACGGAGCGCAGATGTTCGATCCGCTCGAGAGTTTCTGGAGTTCGACGGAAGCGGCTGCCAGCACCGCCGCCTCCTATGAGTTCGGCTCAGGGGTGCCGTTCAACGCCAGCAAAACCACCAGCTTCTTGGCGCGGGCGGTGCGGCGGGTTCCGGTGCTGCCCTGATGGCTTCCCCTTCTACGGGCACACCAACCAGCGGGACCGCCGGCACTTGGGTGCCGCGGATCGACACGCCGCGGCGGGTGTTGGAGCAGCAGTCCACCGCAGCGCTGACCTACCCGGCGAGCGCAGATCTGGAGTTTGTTGGATTGGGGGTGTTTGGCCAGTTTCTGGCGGTGCGCTGCAGCCAGCCGGCCTGGGTGAGCTTCTATTGCAGTGCCCAGGCCCGCGATGGGGATCGCAGCCGACCGCTGAACCAGGACCCCAGCCCGTCGGCCGGGGTGATGCTCGATCTGCTGTTTGAGCAGGCCGGTGAGCAGTTGCTGATGCCGCCGGGGGCGAGCTACTACAACGCCGCCAATCCACCCCAGCGGCGGTTGTTTGCCCTGCTGCGGCCCCAGACCCCGGGTACGGCGGTGTGTGAGCTGGACGTGACGGCGGTGGTGCTGCAGGACTGATGGCAGCGCTGTTGAGCCATCTGGCCAGCTACGACAAGGTGTACCGCTGGGATGCGGTGGCCCTACAGATCCAGGCGCTACTGGCGGACTGGCTGGCGGTGGTGAACGGCCAGCACCCGAGCGAGCCGATCACGGTGCTCAAGGGCCCAGCCGACGACGGCCTCTACTGCGGCTGGACGTTGCGGTTGCAGCAACCAGAGGGGGCGGTGATCGCCCAGTGCGTGGCAGGGAGCATCAACGCGCCGGTGAGCAGCGATGTGAACCGCATCGATGCCTGGTTTGGCTTTGAAGCCCACTACGACCCACTGGACACCACGATCGGCAGCCACGGCCTGGTGAAACAGGCCTCCGGTTCAGCCACGGCGATCACCAGTCGCCGCGGCACGATCGCCAACCTTCTGGCCTATCAGGGCAGCTACCGCACCCCGGTGGACACGGTGGTGTTCCAGGGAATGGCACCCGGCCAGGAGTACTTCGGCTGGAGCACAACTGCGTTCGACAGCAGCAGCTACCAGCACCTGCCGCTGCTGATCGCCCGCTGCCAGGCCAACCAGCGCTGGTTGCTGCTGGCGCGGATGGCCCAGACCAAATGGACGACCTTCATGGCGCTGCCGGCCCCACCGAGCAACTGCCATGTGCTGGCCAGCAGCACCCCCGACAGCGTCGAGACCCTCACCAACAGCAAGACGATCCACAGCCCGTTGCAGCTGACGACGAGCTTCGGGGCAACGGAGTTCATCGCCCAGCCGATCCGCCGTTACTGGTCGCCGCAGCTGCCGCCGGACTTTGCGCACGCGATCAAGACCACACCGTTTCAGCTGGTGGATTCAGCCGAGAGCGAGAGCCACTGGTTCAACCCCAACCGCTATCTGCAGGTGCTGATCTGAGATGGCGCTGCTGGCGGGGCTGCAAACCTGGAGCGCCATGGACTGGACGGTGAACACGGCAACGGCGGTGTTCCCCCAGCTGATGGCGGCGCTGCAGGGATTTATTGCGGCGGTGAACGCCAACCCGGGCAACGCCAACGCGCAGCTGGCCCTGCTCAAAACCCATACGTCGTCGCTGAACGGCAGCAAGCGGGGCTTCCTGCTGGAGATCGGAGGGCCGGTGGACCCCTGGTGCCTCCTATGGGCCCAGCCACCGGGGGACACCAGCACCAATGCCCTGACGATCCAGCTGCAGCGCAAACGACTCTGGAGTGACGACGGCAGCCAGGACGGCTATGGCAGCTTTGCCAACCCGTTCGCTGAACCCCTGGTGGACCTGCTGCCCAGTGACTGGGGCAGCCGGCAGGGGGCCCAGATCGTGAGCGATGGCGCCAAGGGAGGCCTGTTTGTGCTGCAGGAGCGGGCCGCTGGCCAGGAGTTCTTCCTGGCATCGATCCATGACACCAAGGTGCCGATCACCAACACCATGGGGCGCACCTGGATCCTGCTGCTGTGGCGGACAACGGCCAGCCCCTCCTGGAACGTGCTGTTTCCGGTGGCCACAGCCTGCGGTACGGCCTGGAGCAGCAGTGGCTGGTTGGATGGCCTGCAGGCTGACAGCCGGCGCTGGAACGGCGGCATCACCCTGGCTGCCCCCAACTGGGTGATCCCCAAGCTGCGCAGCATCAGCGGCAGCAGTTCCTCTGTGGGCGAGGACAGCATCCGCGTGCCACTGCCGCCACGGATCTGGCAGGGCAGCTCGGCCCACTACGTGAGTGGGGATGGCCGTGACCTCCACAACCTGGGCCGGATCAGCCAGCCCGATGGGGCCAGCCGGCTGTATCAACTGACCAAACCAGCAGTAGAGCTGTGGGTGGAGCTGGTGGATGGGGAACTGCAGCCGATGGGCGGCAGCTGGTTGTCATGGGCGAGTTGGAGCGAGTGGCGTGAGCGCACCCATGACTGCGATCTAATCCGGCGGGTGGTCCCCCAGAGCGAAACCCTGCTGGGGTTGACCTGGGACTGGAGCATCGGCGGCCACTACCCGAGCTACCTGCTCTCCCATCGGCTGGCCCGGCCATGGCTGGAGGCGGCCCTCACCAGGGAAGGCAATGCCGGTGGCGGTGGCGAGAGCGAGAGTGGTGGAGGCAACGGAGGCAGCAGCCGGCCGAGCCGCGGTGTGCTCTGGCCCCGGGGAAGTTGCTGATTTCGGCTCTACGGCTCGTCCACCAACCACCTGCGGTGGAAATCGTTCAGGTCATCAAACTGCTGGCCCACGACCCCGAGCCAGCCTCCGGACCAACTGGAGAATGCGGGAGAACCATCAAGTTCGTAAACATTCTCGGGCATGGTCCGCAGGGTGTAGATCACGTTCTGTACTCCGTACTCGTCACCGAGTTGCTTGAAGTAATCGCCTTTCAGGAGAAAGATCGGCTTGCCTTTCTGCGCCAGCAGGACGGAGGTGAACTTTCTTCCCTCTAATCGCTCGGCGTACTGAAGCAGAATTCTTGAGACGTCGGCCGGGCTTGCAGATGATGCTTCATCCACGCTGAAGACCAGAACGCCTGGATTGATCATCCATTGGTAGCTGGCGCTCGCCTTGATGCCGGAGTTTCGGTAGTCAGACGAGATGACGCTATTGAGCGGTGCCTGCAGTGAGATGAAGTTGATGCCCCACACTGTTGCCACGCCCCCCAGTGCGATAACCCCAGCTTTGATCAGGGGAGTGCGGCCTCCATTCTCAGGTGGCTTTGCCAGGTTTAGCTTTTCCTTCGCCATCTTCAGCCATGTACTGGCTTTAGCCTTGAGCTCAAGAAGTTTCTGGCCCCTCTCCTCTTTTTCTCTGGCTTTTTCTTCTGCTCTGCGCTTGACCAGGGAAGAGAGTTTGCCTTCCAGGTCTCCAAAGCGACCGGAAGTCAGTGCATCTTTTGCCTGTTGAGAAGGGATGTGCGCAAGCAGCTGGCCATCAGCTGATCGGAGGGTGATGCGCGAGTTGCCGATATGGGACTTTTCAGGGCTGGGCACGGTCACACCCTCCCGGTCCTTCAAATAAATCAAAGCGGCGGCATTGAATAGTTTCTCCTCGCCTGTCATTGCGTCAATTGCTATTCCCTAGCCCGAAGGCTATCTCTCTGGGGCTGTAGCGTCATCAACGTTGTTGGCATTGGCTTGACGCCGCGCACCG
>NZ_JAGQBE010000042.1 GCF_024345475.1 Cyanobium sp. T1B-Tous | reverse complement strand
TGGCTCTGACTGGAGCCCGGATTAGCAAGTTCATCATTGACAAGGATGTCGATAACGACGCCTCCAATGGCTATCAGTCGGCCATGATCTCCGGCGGCATTGCCTATAGCGAGATCTATGACGTCGACGGATTAGAGGTGACTGCGGCATCCCAAATCAATGGGGGCTTCAGCCGCTTCTGCTCCTCCAGCTTCGAGCAGGCCGATCGCTTCGGCGCTGGCCGTGGCTTTGTGGACAACATCTATCTCACGGGTGAGGAGAGCGACGAAGGTCTGTTCTGGGCCCTAGACACCGAGAGTGATGCCATATGGGCGCTGCCCGGCTTGGGCCGCGGCGGTTGGGAAACCGCCGTTCAGGTTGACACCGGCAGCGTCAACACGGTTGGAGTCTTGTTGATGGATGACAACACCGCCCCGATCTACCTGTGGGTGGGCGAGAAGTCGACGGATGAAGGGGCCGGCTTCCTGGAGCGCAATGGTCTGGCTGCCGGCCAGGGCAACCTCTACACCTGGGTTCCCACCGATGGAAGCATCGGCAAGTCCGCTGGTACATCTGGGGTTCCCGATTCCGCCGATCTCAATGCCCTGGCCCTTGGGGCGGCTGCCGCCGGCAGCTGGGTGCTGGTGGGCACGGGCGCCGAGGTTGCCCTTCTGAGTGAAGCCCAGCTGCGCAGCGAGGCAATCGAGCTTGGGGCCCTGCTGCTGAGCCGCCTAGAAGATGCCTCGATCAACCCCAACGATGGTCAACAGGTGGTGTTCGCCACCACGGGCAATGGCGACTTCGGTGCTGCCGATACCTTCGGCAACCTGATCACCCTCGATCTCAGTGGTGCCTTCAATAGCAGCGGCCTGATTGCTGCTGGCAACAGCACTGACCTGGCGGTGATCTACGACGGCGATCGTCAGATCGCCAGTTGGGATGCTGCTTTCGGCAACGACAACGGCGTGATCGACACTGCTGAGCAAGCTGCCTTTGGGGCCACCATCATTCGCAACCCTGACAACCTGACTTGGTCGGCCGATGGCTCGATCTACGTGCAGGAAGACAAGTCTGTCTCCTCAGCCTATTTCGCCCAGCAGGAGGCCTCAATCTGGCAGGTAAGTGCCACGGCCACGGATCCTGTCACCGGTGAGGCGATCGCGGAGCGTTGGATGCAGATCGATCGCAATGCCGTGCCCACGGCCTATGGCCAGACCGACACCAAGACGACTGATTACGGCAACTGGGAGTCGTCAGGGATCATCGATGTCTCCGACATCTATGGCGAGGCGGCTGGTTCGGTGTTCCTGGGCGATGTGCAGGCCCACAGCCTCACCAATGGCAACATCGGCAGCAGTGGTTACCTCGTCCAGGGCGGCCAGCTCACCCTGATTCAGAACCCTGATTTGATCTGAACCAGATTCAGGGTTGTTGCTGCAGGGGCCCCTTCGGGGGCCCCTTTTTCATGGCAGCCGCGAGTCCCGCAGGGCCGCAATCAGCACGAACCAGGCCAGCCGCAGCTTGGCCAGCGGCCCTGGCCGTGCCGCCAGTTCGGCGTATTTGGCCCGGCCGCATTCGGTTTTGATCCAGCGATGCACAAGGGGGGTGGCCATGGGAGCCAGCCTAGGAATGGCACCCGCACCCGGCCGGGGCCAGGATGTTGGCAGCGATGGTTCTGCCGTGATGGGTTCTCTGCTGCGGGTGGTGGGTCTGGCGGTGGGGGCGTTGCTGGCGTCTGGACCCGTCCAGGCCGGTGTGGTCACCTGCGTGCGCCCCGGCGTCCCCGTGGGCTGCAGCGTCGGTGTCGGTGCCCCCGGTGTGGGTGCTGGCGCGCCAGGTGTGGGCGTGCGGCCCGCCGCTGGGCCTGGGGTCGGCCCCAACTATGGCGGTCCGGCCAACGTTCATCCGGCGGCCGGTCCTGGTGCGGGTCCGAATGTGGGCCGTCCGGCCAACAGGCCCGGCATGCGCTAAGGCTCGAGCAGCTCCTGTAGCCCCGCTTCATCCAGCACGGCCACTCCCAGGGCTTCGGCCTTGCTGAGCTTGCTGCCCGCCTCTGCGCCAGCCACCACATAGCTGGTTTTCTTGCTCACCGAACCGCTCACCTTGCCGCCCGCCGCCTCGATCAGGGCCTGGGCCTGGCTGCGGCTGAGGTTGGGCAGGGTGCCCGTGAGCACGAAGGTTTGGCCGGCCAGGGGAGCCTCGGCGCCATCGCTGCCGGCTGACGCTGCCCGCTCCTCGGCTCTGGCGGCCAGGGAAAACCCCAGCTGCTCCAGGGCCGTGAGCAGTTGTTGGTTGGCGGGAGTGGCGAACCACTGCTGCAGGGATTGGGCAATCTCGCTGCCAATGCCGTACACCGCTGAGATCAGCTCGGGCGTGCCCTCGGCGGCTGTGGCGAGATCGGCCGCACTGGGGAAGGCCTTGGCCAGGGCCTTGGCATTCACCTCCCCCACGTGGTGGATACCCAGGCCGTAGAGCTGGCGGTGCCAGGGCTGGGCCTTCGAGGCCGCCAGGGCCGTCACCAGGTTTTCAGCGCTCTTGGCGCCCATCCGCTCCAGGCTGGCCAGCAGGGCCCCATCCAGGCCGTAGAGGTCGGCGATCGAGCCCACCAGGCCCTTGTCCACCAGCTGCTCGATCAACTTGGCCCCCAGGCCATCCACATCCAGGGCCCCCTTGCTCACCCAGTGACGCAGGGCGCCCCGCAGGATCGCTGGACAGCTGGAATTGACGCAGCGGGTGGCCGCCTCGCCCTCCTCCCGCACCAGCCCTGAGCCGCATTCCGGGCACACAAGCGGCAGCTCCAGCCGCACGGCGCCAGCGGGCCGTAGCTCCGGCAGCACCCGCACCACCTCGGGGATGATCTCGCCCGCCTTGCGCACCACGATCGTGTCGCCGGCGTGGAGATCCAGCTCCGCCAGCCGGTCGGCGTTGTGCAGGGTGGCCCGGCTCACGGTGGTGCCGGCCAGGGGCACAGGCTCAAACTCGGCCACCGGTGTGACCGCGCCGGTGCGGCCCACCTGACAGGCCAGCCGCAGCAGCTTGCTAGGGGCTTCTTCGGCGGCGTATTTGAGGGCAATCGCCCAGCGGGGCGCCTTCTGGGTGAAGCCGGCATCGGCCTGGAGGCGCAGGTTGTTGAGCTTCACCACCACGCCATCGGTGGCATAGGGCAGGGCGCGGCGGCCGGTGTCCCACTGGGCGAAGAAGGCCTCCACCGCCGTCAGATCGGCCAGCCGTGCCGCATTGGGATTCACGCGGAAGCCGGCGGCCTGCAGCCAATCGAGCGCCTCGGCTTGGGTGGTGGGCCGCGCTGGATCGCCGGGGCCTGGGTGCCAGTCGTCCGGCAGGTGCAGGGTGTAGGCGAAGAAATCCAGCCGCCGCGAGGCCACCACCTTCGGATCGAGCTGGCGCAGGGTGCCGGCGCAGGCGTTGCGCGGGTTGGCGAACAGGGCCTCGCCCCGGGCTTCCCGCTCGGCATTGATCGCCGCAAAGGTGGCATCGGGGATCAGGGCCTCGCCGCGCACTTCCACCCAGGCCGGGGGGTGGGCCAGCAGCAGCCGCGTTGGCACCGTGCGGATCGTGCGCACGTTGGCGGTGATCTCCTCGCCCCGTTCGCCGTCGCCGCGGGTGGCGGCCCGCACCAGCAGCCCGTGGTCGTAGCTGAGGGCCAGGGCGTTGCCGTCGATCTTCAGCTCGCCCACCATCTCCAGGGGGGTGCCGGGCTCCCGGTCGAGCACCTTCAGCAGCCGGCCATACCAGGCCCCCAGCTCCTCGAGCGAGAAGGCGTTGTCGAGGCTGAGCAGGCCGATGCGGTGCTCCACGCTTTCGAACCCCTCGGCCGGGGCCCCCCCCACCCGCTGGGTTGGGCTGTCGGGCGTGATCAGCTCCGGCTGGGCGGTTTCAAGGTCAAGGAGCTCCCGGTAGAGCCGGTCGTAGACCGGATCCTCCATGTCGGGGGCATCCAGCACGTAATAGGCGTGGGCCGCCCGGTTGAGCAGCCGACGCAACTCCTCCGCACGGGCCAGGCCTGAACTCACGGCAGCAGATTCAGGCAGCGGCCAGCTTGGTGATGCGATCGACGCGCCACTGCTCCTCCACCTTCACGAAGGTGAAATCGAGGGGCAGTTCGTCGTTGCCGTCGCTCTTGAGCTTCACGGTGAGGATCAGCTGGCCGTCGTCGAGCCGGGGCCGGCCTGACTTGAGGTTGCGGTACTTGTTGAGCTGCAGCCCCGCCAGGAAGCGAATGAACTGCTGCCGGTTCACATGGGAGCGGTAGTTCTTGGTGGTGAGCAGGTAGGCGCCATCCACCTGGCCGCTGGCCACCTGGGTGAAGAACTGCTTGATCAGGGGGTTGATGCCGCGGGCGCTCAGCACCAGCTTCACGGCCGTGATCGTCCAGTAGAGGAGCAGGGTCCCGGCTCCGGCCAGCAGGGCCTTGGTGCCGATGTCGCGGGTCAGACCCCAGTCCATCTCGGGTGCAGGTGCATGTGGAATGCCCGAGTCTGACCGACCGCCGGTGCCTGCCGGGCCCCCTGGCGCCAGCCCGCCACAATGCGCGCACCATCTGTGCCCCTGGTGGGATGCCCCTGGAGCCCCTGCTGCCGCTGTTCCACCGGCTCGACCGCGAGTGGTTTGACGGCAGCCTGGCGCCTGGGGGCCAGCGCCTGGTGGAGTTGCGCTGGAGTGACGGCCGCATGCGTCGCACGGCGGGGATGTATCGGTTTGGCCGCCACCCCGATGGCCGGCGCCTGTGCGAGATCGTGCTGTCCCGGCCCTTGCTGGAGCCCCTGCCCCGGGAGGCCACCCTCAGCACCCTGTGCCACGAAATGATCCATGCCTGGGTGGATCGGGTGGTGGGCGTTCAGGAGGTGCACGGGCCCCACTTCCGGGCCCGCATGGCTGCCATCAATGGGGGCCAGGAGGCCTTTCAGGTGAGCATTCGCCACCGCTATCCCCTGCCCGCCAGCACCGTGCCGCCCCGCTGGTTGGCCTGTTGCCCCAACTGCCAGGTGCGCGTTCCCTACCGCCGCCGGGTGCAGGGTCTGGCCTGCCGGTTCTGCTGCGACCGGCTCCACGGTGGCCGCTGGCATGCCAGCTGCCTGTTGCGGTTCGAGCAGGCGGCCTAGGGTCGCATCAGCACGGCAGCGGCATGGGCGTCTTCCTCTGGACCCTGGAATTCGGGGGGCTCACCATCGCCCTGGTGGGGCTGGGCCGGGAGCGCTGGCTGGCGGGTCGGCGTCGCTAGCTGGATCCCTAACCTGGGTCCATGCCTGATTCCTGGTCTGATCGCCGCCCTGCCCCGCGCCGCGGTTCCGATCCGCTTGACCAGCGTTTCGATCGGCTGGTGAGTGCCGGCCGCCAGCTGGTGGACGGTGTGTCCGGCGCTCGGCCGGGGTCCCGCTCGTCCGGGCGCCCCGGCTTGCCGCGGCTCGATGGCCTGGGCCGCTGGGTGGAAGACAAGCTCGATTGGATCCTGGAAGAGGAAGACGACTGGCGCGAGCCCTGGCAGGAGGCCAGGCCCCAGCCCCGCTCCGACGCCTTCCGCCCGGAGCCCAGGGCTGAGATCCGGCCGCGGCGCCGGCCCCTGGAGGCCATCTCCCGCCGCGTCGCCGCGCCCCAGCCGCCGGAGCCGGCCGAGTGGCCCAGCGATGAGGCCTTTGTGGTGCCCCGTTGGCAACGGGGCGTTGTGAGCACGCCGTCTCCCCAGACCACCCAGAGAACCCAGTCCACTCCGGAGACGCCGGCTACGCCTTCGCCATCCCCCGCTCGGGCGCTGCCCCGTTCCACCCGGCGCCGCGCCGACGGCTGAGGAGCCGAAGCGGAAATCGCCCCTAGCCTGAGCGCAGTTGCGGTTCGATGGGATGGGCAGCCTTGTGGTGGTGGGGTTTCCCAAGGCGGAAGAGGCCGAGCAGGTGCGGCGTGAGCTGGTGGACATCCAGCGTGAGCAGCTGATCGCCCTGGAGGATGCGGTGGTGGTGGAGCACGACGCGGAGGGCCAGGTGCACCTGCGTCAGGCGATCAACCTCACCGCGGCCGGCGCCCTCGGCGGCGGCTTCTGGGGCACCCTGGTGGGCCTGCTGTTCCTCAATCCCTTGCTTGGGGCTGCCGTGGGAGCGGGCGTGGGCGCGGCCTCGGGCTCCCTCTCCGACATCGGCATCAACGATGGCTTCATGCGCGAGCTGGGCGAGACCCTGCCCAGTGGCAGTGCGGCCCTGTGCCTGTTGGTGCGCGAGGCGACGCCGGATCGGGTGATCGAGCGCCTGCGCGCCCATGCCCCCCACGCCAAGCTGCTGCGCACCAACCTCAGCCACACCGATGAGGATCAGCTGCGGGAGCTGCTGGAGCGGGCCCGTCTGCAGGCGGAGGCCCTGCGCTTGGGTTGAGCTTGTCGCCGCACCTGAAAGCTGCAGCCCCGCTGCTTCAGCTCCAGGTTCACCGGCGTCACCAGGGCTTGGGGAAGGTCGCCGGCCATCTCCTCAGCCGAGGTGCTGATCGAGGGGGACCCTTGCACCAGGGCGGACAGGAGGTCAGCCCACTGGTGGATCAGATGGTTCTCGGCCATGGGCCGCAGTCCCTGCCCCTCCAGCACCAGGGCACAGCCCTGCCCATTCCAAACGGCGCTGGGGTTGGGGGAGTGGGGATGGTGCTGATAGGCCAGGCCCTGCGTCAGGGCCTGGGGGCTGGGGGCGCCGTTCCCCTGGCGTAGGCCGGCATCACTGAGCAGGCGGCCGCAGTGCACCGCCGAAATGCCATAGATCCGGCCCAGGTCGGTGAGGCTCAACCAGTGGGTCTCCGCTGGGTCGGAGGGTGGCTTGGGGGTGGTCATGGCCAGGGTTCCCGGCGCGATTGGCCCCATGCTGGCCAAAGCATGACCTGCGTCAATCCGTCAAGCCCCCTTTGCTGCAACCCGTTACCGAGTTTGCAAACTGTTATGGCGTTCTGGTGCGGTTTGCAACTGGCCTCAGCGGGGCAGTGCCTGCTGAGGCCGGGCCCAGCCAGCGCTCTAAGGCCGGTGAGAACACCTCCCGGATCACGGTGAGTTCCTTGCCGCCGCGAAAGAAGCGGTAGTGGCGGCTCCAGAAGGGGCCCGGTTCACCGAAGCGCTCCTCCAGCCAGGGGGCATCCACCCGCGCCAGCCCATCCACTTCCCGGAAGAGTTCGGCCCGGTGGCTGGTGAGGCTGCGCCAGATCGGTTGCTCCCGCTGCTGCAGATAGGCATCGGCCTGCTGCTGATTCCACCAGCTCTCTGCCCAGGCCAGGGTTTGGGCGCCGCAGCGCAGCCACACCTGGCGCCGCAGCAGGGGGGTGTCGAGCTCGCTGATCTCCGGGGGCGGCGGACCGCCGCTGTTGGCAGAGGTGGCGTCATCAGCCGCCATGGCGATCAATTCGATGTCCACGGGGTCGCCCGTGAGCAGTTGAAAGTGACGGGTCGGGCTGCCGTCCCCCAGCAGCATCAGCCGCCAGGCGCCGGAGAGCACCGCCCCCGCCTGGCCGCTCAGCACAGCCTCGGTTGTCGCCTGCCAGGTCACCTCGGGGGAGGACAGCAACTGGTCAGCCGGCATGCACGAGGACTTCAGGCCACATCTGCTTAGGGTAAGAAGAAAGGCTTGGGGGTCGGGATTGGGATCGTCCGTGCGGCCGGCCGGTTTGCCGGATGTGGTCGTCACCAACTTCCATCGCCGCTACACCGGGGTATCGGCCACGGTGCGGGCCTTGGTGCCGCTCCAGCGAGAGTCGCTGGCCATTGGTCTGCTGGATTGGGGGCGGCTGGGACTGGCGTCCGGGCTGCGTTGGTGGGACCTGTTGTGGCTGGGTTGGTCGAAGCCATCGCGGGGTCGCTATCGGGTCTGGCATGCCCGTCGGGATGTGGAGATCGTCGCCGGCTTGCTGCTGAAAAAGCTGTTCCGCCAGCCCTGGAAGATCGTGTTTACATCGGCGGCGCCGAAGCCACCGGGGGCCTGGTTGGCCGGCTTGTTGCGTCACTGTGATGCGGTGATTGCGACGTCAGCAAGGTCGGCTCAATTTTTAAATGCCTACACAGAGATCATCCAACATGGCGTTGATATTGATGTGTATTCTCCGCCTCTAGGCGATGCCTTGGAGAGGTTGCATGAGCCCCTAGCTCTGCCGGCGTTGCCTGCCTCCCCGTCGCTGCAGAGCCGCTATTGGATTGGGGCGTTTGGTCGTATCAGGCTGAGTAAGGGCACGGATCTTCTCGTGGAAGCCCTGATTCAGGTGCTGCCAGATTTTTCTGATTTTGCGGCTGTGATGACGGGTTTGTGTCAGTCCAAAGATGCTGCATTTCAGCAGGAGCTTCAGGGCAAGATTGATGCTGCTGGCTTGACAGATCGGATTGTATTTCTAGGGGATCTCGATCGCGAAACGGTTTTAGCCTGTTACCGCCGTGTGTTGCTCTGCGTGGCGGCATCTCGCACGGAGGGGTTTGGTCTCACCCCTCTGGAGGCGATGGCCTGCGGGCGAGCTGTGTTGGTGTCGGGAGCTGGAGTGTGGCCGCAGGTGGTCGACTCGGAGATCGGCGGCTCCTTTGAAACCGGATCGGTGGCTTCGCTGGCGACCGCCTTGCGAGGTTTGCTGCAGGACCCGGCCTTGTTGTGGCAGCAGGGGCGCCGTGGTCGGCAAAGAGCGGTGGCCTGCCATTCCCTCCAGGGAGAGGCTGATCGGATCAATCAGCTGTATCGGCGGCTGATGGATTAGGGGGCTGGTTTGTAGCCAGCTCCGCGATCTTGGCGGGCGCTCAGAACGCCCTGGACGAAGGCGCGATTCTTGTAAAACTTGCGCTTGCTGAGCAGGGTGCTGGGGGAGAGCACTTGTCGGATCGCCGACCAGAACGCTTTGCGGTAAGCCCCCTGGATGTGGTGCTTGCTGGTGGTGTACACCAACGATCGACCCATATGCCAGGCCTTGAGAGCCGACACCTTGGCGGAGCGGCCACTGGAGTGGCCGCTGAGGTGCATCACCTCAGCCGCCGGAATGAACCAGATGGGCCCCGCCTGTGCGCGCAGGCGCAGGCTGATGTCATCATCTTCGTGGTAGAGAAAAATATTGGTATCAAAGCCGCCAACCTGATCAAATGCTTTGGCTCTGACAAACAAGGCTGCCCCGGATAGAACGGGCACTTCGCTGTCATGGGCAGGGGGTTTGCGGGGCAGGATCTGATCGGGTTTCAGTAGGCAGCTGCGGCGTTTGAAGGAGGGCTCTCCGCGTCGGTTGACGATGCGTGGGTTGAAAGCGGAGGCTGTTGGGTGCGCGTCTGCTGCGGATTCCAGTTGGGCGATGGTGGTGGGGTGGAGAATGCTGTCTGGATTGACAAAGAAGAGGAATTCGCTGCGGCTCAAAGCCGCCCCTTGATTGCAGGCCGCGCCAAATCCTGAATTGTTCGAATTGGTGATCAGATGAGCGTGATAGCTGTCAGCGAGCTCTTGGGTTGCAGCCCTATCCCCTGAGCCGTTATCCACCAGGATGGTGGTTGTCCCTGGTGGAATGGATGCGAGCAAATTCTTCAGCACCGCGGAGCTGTTGAAGCACACACTCACAAGGGTGCTGCGGCTGACCGGCTTAGAAGCCACGCGCAGAAAGAGTGAGATTAAAAGCCACTGCTGATGCTCACCCGGCGCTGTTCGCCACCCTTCTCGATCACGGCACTGTCGCCGCTGGCAGAGCGCAGGCGCCAACCGCTGCTGCCGATGCTCTCGCCCACGGCCGCACTGGTGGAACTGCCGCCGATCTGGAAGATGGCCGAACCGCTCTGGCCCGGTACCTGCACCACGCCCACCAACTGGGGTGCTCCGCCACCGCCGCCGCCACCTCCACTGGCAGCGCTGGTGTTGCCCCCTGAGCTGCTGCCACTGCCGCTGGCGGCGGGGGCGGGGCTGGTGATCCGACTGTTGACCGGAACCCTCAGCACATCGGCGGAGGGGGCACTGCTGGCGGGCAGGGATGCCAGTTCCTCCATCCAGGGTTCACCCGGTGGTGGTGGCGGCAGCTCGCCGTCCTTGCCCGCTTCGGCGGGCGTGGCGGCGGTCTGTTCAGCATCCGGCGTGGCCGCGGCCGTGCCCGGGCCCATGGTGCGCAACCGCTCGATCAAGAGCATGTTGCGTTCCTGTCGGATCGCCTGCTGGGATTGATTCCACACGCCCAGAACGACCAGGGCAGAGCCGGACACCACCAGCACCGCCACGCCGGCGGCGGCCAGGAGCAGGCTTGGCCGGCGTCCCAGCTGGTCGACCCAGTGCTGAACTGGGCCCAGTCCCCCGGCTCGGGGTGAGCCGGTCCGGCTGGAGGCTCTGCTGCGGGTGCTGCGGCTGTTTCGGTGTCGGCCCGGGGCTGTCGGCTGGGGCCGATCGATCGCCGGCTCCGGGGCAGGGGGGAGATCCTGGAGCTCCACCGCGATGCTCTCGAGCGGCTCGGACGGGGTGGAGTTGGAGAACGCAGGGGAGGGGGGGGTGTCGCAGACCTCCACCTCAATTGGCTTTTCGGGTTCAAAGACCCGATTGAGCACCTGCTCAGCCTTTAACTCCCAGTAGGCCCGGGAGGTGGGGATGCCGCGTAACGGACTCACCTGCCCTGCCCCCTCATGTCGTGGGGTCCACAGTACTGACCCTTTTCAGGGTTGACGAGTCCTGGCGCCGCCGGATCTCCAGCCAGAGCATTAAGGCGGTGATGTCGGCGGGACTGACCCCCGGGATCCGGGTGGCCTGGCCCAGGCTGAGGGGTTGTACGGCGGCGAGCTTTTCACGGGCTTCCTTCGAGAGGGTGCCGATGGCGGCGTAGTTGACATCGGCGGGAATCGGCTGGTGCTCCTGTTTCCTCACCCGGTCGATCTGCTGCTGTTGGCGGGCCAGATAGCCGCTGTATTTGATGTCGATTTCGGCGCCCTCCCGCACATCGGCCGGCAGCTCGGCTGCGGCCAAGCCGAGGCGCACCAGATCGCCGCTGTGGAAGCCGGAGCGGCGAAGCAGGTCGGCCAGGGTGATCGAGCCCCTGATGGGGGCTCCGGTGGCGGCTTCCACGGCCGGGGCCGCTGGGTCGCTGCCTTTGAGACGCACGGTTTCAAGCCGCTGTTTTTCGGCCGCAATGGCCTCCTGTTTGCGGTTGTAGATCTCCCAGCGGCGGTCGTCGATCAGGCCGAGCTCCCGGCCCAGGGGGGTGAGGCGCCGGTCGGCGTTGTCGCCCCGCAACACCAGCCGATACTCGCTGCGGCTGGTGAGCACCCGGTAGGGCTCGCGCAGATCCTTGGTGATCAGATCGTCGACCATCGTGCCGATGTAGCTGCCTTCCCGCGGGAAGTGCACCGCCTCCTGATCGCGCAGTTGCCGTACGGCGTTGAGGCCCGCCACCAGGCCCTGGGCGGCGGCCTCCTCATAGCCGGTGGTGCCGTTGAGCTGGCCGGCGGTAAAGAGCCCCTGCACCCGCTTGGTTTCCAGGGAGGGTTTGAGCTGGGTGGCGGGGAGGTAGTCGTAGTCCACCGCGTAGGCGGGCCGCAGCATCACGCACTGTTCCAGGCCTGGGAGTGTGCGCAGCAGCTCCAGCTGCAGCCGCTCCGGCAGGCCGGTGGAGAAGCCCTGCACGTAGATCTCCGGCGTGTCGCGCCCTTCGGGTTCCAGAAAGATCTGGTGGCTGTCCTTGTCGGCGAAGCGCACGATCTTGTCTTCGATCGAGGGGCAGTAGCGCGGGCCCTTGCTGTCGATGAAGCCGCCGTAGATCGGCGTGAGGTGCAGGTTGTCGCGGATCAGTTGGTGGGTGGCTGCCGTGGTGCGGGTGATGTGGCAGCTCATCGGCTCCCCGCTCACCCAGCTGGCCGGATCAAAGGAGAAAAAGCGCTCCTGGGCGTCACTGGGTTGCTCCTCGAGCCGGTCGAGGGCGATGCTGCGCCGGTCCACCCGGGCCGGCGTGCCGGTTTTGAGGCGGCCCATCTGGAAGCCGAGGGCCTCCAGCGCTTCGGTGAGTCCCTCGGCGGCCTGCTCACCAGCCCGGCCCGCCGACATCGATTGGTTGCCCACCCAGATCTGGCCGCCCAGGAAGGTGCCGGCGGTGAGGATCACGGCGCCGGCGCTGTAGGTGCTGCCGAAGTAGGTGCGTACGCCGGTGATGCGTGCGTCCTCGCCGGGAGTACCCTCCACCTCAAGGCCGGTCACCATCGCCTCGCGCAGGGCGAGGTTGGGGGTGTGCTGCAGCAGCTGCAGCATCTGGCGGGCGTACTGACGCTTGTCGGTTTGGGCGCGCAGGGCCCACACCGCCGGGCCGCGGCTGGCGTTGAGGATGCGCTTCTGCAGGGCGGTGGCATCGGCCAGGCGGCCGATCACGCCACCGAGGGCATCCACCTCATGCACCAGCTGGCTTTTGGCAGGCCCCCCCACGGCCGGGTTGCACGGCTGCCAGGCGATGCGATCGAGGTTGAGCGAAAAGAGGGCCGTGGAACAGCCCAGCCGGGCTGCCGTGAGGGCCGCTTCACAGCCGGCATGGCCACCCCCCACCACGATCACATCGAAGTGCTCGGTGCACGATTCGTTGGGGGTGGGAGAAGCCGACATGGTGGGTATTTAAGGCCGGCGGCTGGTCGCCAGGGCCAGCGCTTCAGTGCCAGTGCGTGCGGATTTCTTCGGCCAGATAGCTCCAGAGCCTGGGCTGGAGCGGGTACCGCAGCACCGTGCGCCTGGGGTGGCGCCAGGGATGGAGCACCTCCTCGGGCTTTGGTCGGCCGTGGAATTTGAGGATGCAGCTGGCCTCGAGCTGCTGCTGGGCTGCGCGCGGATCGCGGGACGCCAGTTTGCGCAGGGCCTTGTAGGAGCTCACCAGGCCTTCGGGCCAGTAGGCCAGCGCAGCGGGAGCCTGTTGGCGAAAGACTTCAAAAATGAAGTTCTGGTCGCCCGGAAAGGTCTGGTCTGCATAGCGTCCCTCTTGCCAGCTGGTCCACACGGCCTGGGTGTGGGCATCGGGACGGCACCAGAGCACGGAGGAATTGAGGATCGGGTAGTTCCAGTCACGGACGCCGATCACACTGGCGACGCTGGAGCGACCCAGCTGCACCAGGGGGTCCAGGCTGGCGCGGATCACCAGGGTGGTGTCCAGAAACAGAAAGGGATCGCGGCCGGTCAGGGCCTGGTCGAACAGGCGCAGTTTGCCGAAATACCCCTGCAGGCCCCCGCCCTGCAGATCCCGCACCTCCAGCTGCTGGTGATCGCTGGCCGGGGGGATGAACCGCCCGGGTTCGGGTCGGTCGGTGAACACGATGAAGCGATGGGCTTCGGCCAGGTGGCGTCCGACCATCGCGGCCAGCCGGCTCACCCAGGGGTCGGGGTAGCGGTGTCCGGTTTGTACCGTCACCACGGTGAGGCCGGGATGGTCCATGGGTCGGGCCTAGGGCGCCGCCAGGTTGCGGAAGCGGGTGAACTGGGGCTCGAACAGCAGTTTCACCGTGCCCACCGGCCCGTTGCGGTGCTTGGTCACGATCACCTCGGTGATGCCCCGGTCGGGGGTTTCCGGGTTGTAGTACTCGTCGCGGTAGATCATCAGCACCAGGTCGGCGTCCTGCTCGATCGAGCCCGATTCCCGCAGGTCGCTCAGCATCGGACGCTTGTTGGTGCGCGATTCCACGCCGCGGCTGAGCTGGGAGAGGGCCATCACCGGCACGTTCAGCTCGCGGGCCATGCCCTTGAGGCCCCGGGTGATGCGGCTCAGCTCCTGCACCCGGTTGTCGGGGGTGGAGCCCTCCATCAGCTGCAGGTAGTCGATCACGATCAGGCCCAGTTCCTTGCCGGTTTCGGCCATCAGCCGGCGGCAGAGGGAGCGCATCTCCAGCACGCCGGAGTTGGGTTTGTCGTCGAGGAACAGGGGCAGCTGGCCCAGGCTGTTGATGCCCTGGCCCAGCAGGGGCCATTCCTCCTGCTGCAGCCGGCCGGTGCGCAGCCGGCCGCTCTCGATGCCCACCTCCATCGACAGCAGGCGATAGGTGAGCTGCTCCTTGCTCATCTCCAGGGAGAACACGCACACCGGCAGGGCGTGGAGCTGGGCCACGTTCTTGGCGATGTTGAGCACGATCGAGGTTTTGCCCATCGCCGGCCGGCCGGCCACGATGATCAGGTCGCTGCGCTGCAGCCCCTGGGTGATGGCATCGAGGTCGTAGAAGTTGCAGGGGATACCGGCCACCGCGGTGCCCAGCGACCGGCTTTCGATCTCGTTGAAGGTGCTGGTGAGAATTTCGGCCGTGGGCGTGAGGCCGGTGCTCGGTTTCTCCTGGCTGATGGCGAAGATCTTCGCCTCCGCCTCATCGAGCACCTGCTCCATTGGCTTGCTCTGGTCGAAGCCCAGCTGGATCACCTCGTTGCCGGAGCGGATCAGCTGGCGGCGCAGGAACTTGTCCATCACCAGGCGGGCCACCTGGTCGATCGAGGCGGTGGACGTGATCCGTTCCACCAGTTCCACCAACCGGCCCTGGCCCCCCACCTTTTCCAGTTGGCCGGTGTCGGCCAGCCAGGCGCACATGGCCGTCAGGTCGGTGGGTTTGCCCTGGCTGTGCAGCATCACCGCCGTGCGATAGATCTCGCGGTGGGCGCTCAGATAGAAGGCTTCCGGCTGCAGCACGTCGGCGACGCGGCCGATGGCGTCGGGGTCGAGCAGGATGCCGCCCAGCACGGCCTCCTCGGCCTCCAGGTTCTGGGGGGGCACCGAGTCGGGCAGGGCCTCGAAGTTGGCCTCCTCCCGCAGGCGCCGCCGTTGGTTGTTACCGCTGCCGGAACGACCCCCCCGGCTCTCGAGGGGGTCGTCAGCTGCTCCGGCCACTGCCGCGTTCACCATGGGCAGGGAGGGGACAGCACGGGCAGATCAGTCTGCCCTGAATTGGGGGAATCGCCCAATTGTGTGGGCGACTCAGCGCTCAGAAGCTGACGACTTCCAGGTTGAGCTCGGCGGTGACTTCGGGGTGCAGCTTGACCTGCACCTTGTAGGAGCCGGTGCGGTGGATTTCGGGCACGGTGATGTCGCGGCGATCCACGTCTTTCTTGGTGGCCGCTTCGATCGCTTCAGCCACATCGCCATTGGTCACGGTGCCGAACAGCACGTCGTCACCACCGGTCTGCTTCTTCACGGTGAAGCGGCCAATCGTGTCGAGGGCGGTGCGGAAGGCCATCGCCTCGGCCTTGAGGGCGGCTTGGCGCTCGGCCTCCTTGGCGCGACGGGCCTCCACCTGGCGCAGCACGGCGGCGGTGACGGGAACGGCCTTGCCGGTGGGCACCAGGAAGTTGCGGGCGTAGCCAGGAGCCACCTCCACCAGATCCCCGTCCTTGCCCAGGCTGAGAACGTCTTCGTTGAGGACGACTTGAACGCGCTTCGCCATGGGATCGAACGGGGGGAAAGGGAACTGCCCTGAAGAGGACGGGTGTCCATACGGAACACCCGGGTCACAACCGATCTGACACCTTACGCCACAGGCCCTTGCGGCAAGCGCACCTGCCGGGCCAGGCCCAGGCTGCGCATCAACCGGATGTGCTGCCAGGTGAGGTCGATCTGGCGGCCAAAGCCGTGGCGGGCGGAGTGGGGGAAGGCGTGGTGGTTGTTGTGCCAGCCCTCGCCGAAGGTCAGCGCCGCCACCCAGGGGTTGTTGCGGGAGCCGTCGCCGCTGTCGTGGCTCACCTCACCCCAGAGGTGGGTGGCCGAGTTCACCAGCCAGGTGCAGTGGTAGACCACCACCAGGCGCAGGGGGATGCCCCACAGCACCAGGGCCCAGCCGCCGGCACCTGTGGCGGTGCCGATCCAGAACAGCAGGGCGGCCAGGGGCACCTGGAGCAGCAGAAAGTTGGTGTTGAGCCAGCGGTAGTAGGGGTCGCGGGCGAGGTCGCCGGTGAGCCGGGGCACGGCACCCATGGCGGGGATGGGTGCAAACATCCAGCCCATGTGGCTCCACCAGAAGCCCCTGAGGCTGCTGTGGTGATCCACCTCGGTGTCGGAGAACTTGTGGTGGTGGCGGTGCAGGCCCACCCAGTCGATCGGGCCGTGCTGGCAGCTGAGGGCGCCGCAGGTGGCAAAGAAGCGCTCCAGCCACTGGGGCACGCGGAAGGCGCGGTGGCTCAGCAGCCGGTGGTAGCCGATGGTCACGCCCAGGCAGGCGGTGACCCAATAGAGCACCAGAAAGCTGGCCAGGGCCGGCACGCTCCAGAACTGGGGCAGCAGGGCCACCACCGCCAGCACGTGGATGACCGCCATGAAGCCGATGGTGACCCAGGGGGTGGTTTTCGACCCCTGGCTGCTGCTGGCGTCGTCCTGGCGGCTCCGGTGCAGGGCCTCCGCGCGGCGCTCGCCGCTGACGCCCTGGTTGATGAAGGCGGGCTTGCGGGTGGCCAGGCGCTGGGTGGCCGGTGCGTCGGGCCTGGCTGGCGCGGTGGCTGTTGCTGGTGCGGCCATAACGGACCGACTCCGAATTGATCGCTACAATAGTAGCAATACGGATCCGTATCGCGTGGGATATCGGGAGGACCTCTTATCGGGACGCGTCGCGTTCGCCCATCTGATCAAGGTGTGGCACGAGCGCAATGGCTGGTCCCACCGGGTGCTGCCTGCCCTGGCGGAGGCCCTGGATCTGGGCCGGGTCCACAACTCCCAGCTCTCGATGCTGCGCAACGGCAAGCTGGCCTCCCCGGGGCCGGAGGTGTTTCTGGCCCTGGGGCGCATCAACCAGTTGCTGGCCGCGGAGGTGCGGGGCGGGGCCCTCGGCGATGGCCTGCGTCAGCGGCTGGCGGACAGCCCTGAGCTGGTGGCGGCCCTCGAAACCTCGGCCCTGCCGGTTCAGGATGAGGGGGCCCCGGTGCTGGGTCCCGGCGAGCTGCTCGAAGTGTTTGTGGGGTTGCGGCAACCGCCCATGGCCTTCGACCTCCGGATCGCCGATGCGGAGGCGGGCCCATTGAGTGCGGCCCTGGCCCAGTTGCTCACGGCGGGGCGACCCTGGCGGCTGTGCCGGGACCAGCTGATGGCGGCCTACCCGGTGGAGAAGCGCCAGCGGCGGGAGCGCTTTGCCGAAGTGATGGCCGGCCAGCGGGATTTTTCCGCTGCGGAGCTCGACAGCGAGCTGCCCGATCTGCGCCGCACCCTGGCGCGGCTCGGGGCCACCGGGGATGGTGAGCTGGAGCCGGATCAGTTTCTGGAGCTGCTGCGTCAGCAGGCCAGTGCCCTGGGGTTCACGGGCGATGGCCAGGGGGTTGAACTGGATCTAGGCGTCGCCATTCGACTTCAATTAAGAGGTCGTTGACCCCAGCAGACAGCCGGTTCATCAGAAGGCTGTCAAGTCAGCTAGTGGAGTGATATCGGCCATCAATTGCTCCATCCCTGCTTGGTATGACTGAAAACTAGCCTGTCGGAGCAGCTGGAAGACGCGCGGGGGAGTTGATGCGACAGAGAGCTTGTTTAGGCAATGAAAGCCCGGCAGAGTATTGAGCTCTGCCGGGTGCAGTTGACGATCAGAACCGTTGGCGCCAGCCCAGGTTCAGTCGCACAGCGCCCAATGGGTCGTAGGAGACATTCGATACGGTGGTTGCTGTGGTACCTAGATAGCCAGCTTCAAGGAAAACGAAACCGCTTTGGGTGGCACGATACGCAAGGCCCAGTTTGGCCTGGTAGACAAAAGTGCTGGCATTCCCACCACTAAAAGTAGTGCAGTTTGGAATTGCACATTGGGGAGTTGAGAGATTCCCCCAGCCGATCCCGGCGCCGATGTAGGGGCTCCAGCGCGAGAGGGTGTTGTCCTTGTTTTTGATCTTGAAGTCGTAATAGGCGTTGGCCATTACGGTGAATAATTCCACATCACCCAAACCTGGATTTGTTAGGGATAGAGTTTGCCCACTAACGTTGGTGAAGGTAAGCTTTTGGGTCTGGCTGCTGAAGTTGCTGTAGCCGACTGAAAGATCGGTGCGGAGGCTGGGAAACTTGTAGCCCACGGCCAGTTCTCCGTTGAAGCCAGTATCTAAATCAAGCCTATTTTGTACAGGAGGAACCTGAGGGAAATTTACTAGAGTGAAATCGCCCTTAAGGTCATTAGGGAAGGCAACGCCAGCTTGAACGCTCACGTAGGGGTAAGATCTGAGAAGAGAATCCGCGGTGGCTTCTTCGGGCTGAGTGGGATTGGTTGTTGACTGAGAAATTTCGATGGGTGGGGACTGTGGATTTAGATCGGCAATGTTCGGTTGGGCTTGACCCACCTGAAGAGCGATGGGAATTGCGGCGAGGGCGATTGATTGAACAGGCATTTTGAGTTAAAAGAATTAAAATTTAGTGTAAAAGTGTGCAGAATCAAGGTGACCTTTAAGAGCCCATGATTCCTAAAGAGTTAAGAACGCTGTCAGTTGATGCGGTTCCCCCTGTGAGCCACGATATGAAATTTGGTTCTCCTAGGGCTTCAAACTCTTTTTCCACGCAAAGTAGAGTTTGAAGTTGTGGTGCAGGTATGGGTGTTGTCGCTGGCAAGGGGCGATCGTCATCTTTTCCGGCAATGTTGTTTATTGATCCGTCGCTATTGAAGATAATTCCTGTCCCGTTATCAACGATTGTCGCGACGCCAGTGGCTTCGCCTCCGCCTGTATTTCTGGCAAGCAGTGAGAAAGTTTCGGCATCCTCGAAGATCAGGTCGTTGATGAGCTGAGCGCGAACCAGCAGACTTCCTGAGTTCCCGAGGTTGAGGAAAGTGTTCGCCTGATAATCACGCCAAGTGCCACCGTCAATGATTGGATCAAAATATTGCAACGCCCCTACAAAGTCAGTCCCTGCTTTCGCTGATCCGTCGGATTGGCTCAGCGAGGCCACAAGTTGGCCAGCAGCACCGGAGACTGAAAACATTACATAAGGCGAGCCTTCATTAACGGTGAGACTTGTGATGCTTAGGGGCCGGTCATCGGTGTCGTCATCCAGGGCAACACCGGTGGGGAGAGCCGAGGTTGCGGAGGTGTTGTTGGTGTCGAAGTAGTCGCCAGTGCCGTCATCTGTGATGGTGGCGGTACCAGAGGCAGCGGTGCCGCCAGTGTTGGTGGCAACAAGGTCGAAGGTTTCGGGACCATCAAAGGGGGTGTCCTGCTCAGCGCCGATGGCGACACGAACGAGGAGAGTGGTGCCCGAGGTGATGGCTGGAGGGTTGTTGGCGTCGTAGGACTTCCAGATACCACCCTCGAGGTATTGGAGAGCAGGGGAGGTCCCTAGGTTGGCAGCCCCACCGGTTGCGTCTGGAGTGCCATTGCCACTGGCACCGTCGAGGGAGAGCTTGACGAATTGTCCGCTGGCGCCCGTAACGGAGAAGACGGCAAAGGGGCTGCCTTCATTGACGGCGACGTTGCCGACGGTGAGAGGGCGGTCGTCGTCGAGTTGAGCGGGATAGTCAGGACCGTTGGGGTCGGTATCACCCGGGAGATTGGGAGTGGCGGTGTTGTTATTGCCAAGGAAGATGCTGCCGGTGCCGTCATCTTTGATGGTGGCGGTGCCGATGGCAGCGGTACCACCGGTGTTGGTGGCGGTAAGGGTGAAGGTTTCGCCGTTGTCGGGGTTGGTTTCCTGCTCGGGCGTGAGGGGAGTGCGAACGAGGAGAGTGCCGTTAGAGCCGAGGGAGACGTTTCCTGAGGTGTAAGGAACCCATGCACCAGCACCGCTGTTGGCGGCGGGATCGAAGACTTCGAGGCCTGTAATGCCAGTGGAGGTGCCGTTGGCGAGAGTCAGCGAGACGAGCTGATTCGGGGCGCCAGTAACGGTGAATGTGGCGTAAGGGGAGCCCTCGTTGACGGTGGGGCTGGAGACGGTGAGAGCGCGGTCATCGTCGAGGACAACACCTAGGGGAAGAGCGGGAGTGCCAGTGTTGTTGTCAGGAGCGAAGTAGTCACCCGTGCCGTCATCTTTGATGGTGGCCTGACCAGTGGCAGCGGTGCCGCCAGTGTTGGTGGCAACGAGGTTGAAGGTTTCTGGACCATCGAAGGGGGTGTCTTGTTCGGGTGTGAGGCCAACGCGAACAAGAAGTGAACCCGTGCCATCAAGCGGGACGTTGCCGCTGGTGTAGGCGGTCCATGCAGAACCGTTCCAGTATTCGAGCGCGCTGAGGTTGGCGCCGTCTGAGTTTTGGCCAGACAGTGCAAGGCTGGTCAGCTGACCAGGAGCGCCAGTGACGGTGAAAGTGGCGTAGGGGGAAGCCTCGTTAACGGTGACGGAGCTGACGGTCAGCGGCCGGTCGTCATCTTTAGGGGCTGTGGTGTTAACGGAGCCATCAGGATTAAAGATGGTGCCATTGCCATCGTCCGTGATGGTGCTGATTCCAGTGGCGGCCGTACCCGCATCATTGCGTGCAATCAAGCTCAGGGTTTCCCCTCCTTCGTTGATGCTGTCGTTGACAACGGCAGTGCGCACCAGCAAGGTCGGAGTCGTCAGCGTGATCGCCGTTCCAGGCGTGTAATCGACCCATGAATTGCCGTCGAGGTACTGCAGGGGAACGCCGGTCCCAGCATTGGCGGTGTCAATACCCAACGATGCTGTGCCCGATTGCAGCTCCAGCGTGACGCGTTGGCCGATTGTGCCGCCAACACTGAATTGCACATAGGGCGAGGCTTCGTTGACGGTTGTGCCGCTAACTGTGAGTGGCCTGTTGTTTGGAGCCACAGTCAATGTGGCGAGTGCTGTATTGGAGTTGGTCGATCCGTCGTTGACGGTGACTTCAAGCAGGCGGTTGGTGTAGTTGGTTCCGGTGGCCGCAAAGCGGATCGATTCGATTGCTGCTTCGTAATCGGCTTTGCTTGCCAGGCCGCTCAAGGTGAGGGTCAGCGTTCCGTCGGCGGTCGCCGTTGAGGGCACCGCGGCCGTAATCCCGGCCGGCAAGGAGCCGACAAGTGAGAGGCTGTCTCCAACCTTCGCGTTGATCAGCACAATCGTTGCCGATGCCATTGTGGCGCTGTCTACATCACTGACGAGGCTGTCGCTATCGGCAATGCCAATGGCTGGGCCACCCACCGTGAAGGTGTTCGTGAAGCCTGTTCCAGGTGCTGAGACATCAAGATCAAGTGAGGGCGGATCATTGACGCCTTGAACGGACACCGTGGCTGTCGCTGCTGCTGATGCAGCTCCATTTCCGTCGGTGGCGGTGAGGGTGAAGACGCGATCTGATTCTGTTGGGTTGTCGGACGTGTTTTGGTAGCGAAGGGCTTCCAGAAGGGCTTCAGCCGCCGCACTAGAGAGTTCAGCGCCCCCTGCGCCAGTGAAGTTGATGGTGGCAGTTGTTGTAGCAATGCTGATGGAATAGTCATAGGTGACACCACCGAGAACCACCGAGCCGGATCCAGCCTGAATGTTATTTAAGGCTATAGATCCACCGCTGGTTGCCCCGGCAATCAGCAGCTCTTCACCTGTGTCTGCAAAGCCTGTTGTCGTGAATTGAATGGATATCTGATCGTAGCTGGCATTATCGACATCGCTCAGGTTGATGCCAGCGGCAATGGCTAGCGCCGCCGGGCTTCCGCCCTCGGTGAATGTATTGGTTGTGGAAGTCGTTCCGGAATCGCCGGGATCGAGATCAAGAATAGGGGCGTCATTCTTGCCATTGATGGTGATCGTTAGATTGGCAACGTCTTTGAATGATGACGGCGTTGAGCTCGGGATTGGGCCGTTGGAGACTTCGTATTGGAACTCTTCGGTCAGTCCATCGCCTACATTCAAGGCTTGAACAGCTTGCTTGCTGTTGTCCAGGGTGTAGGTGTAAGCACCTGTTGTGGAGTTAATGGTCAGGGTGCCGTAGAGGCCATTAACCGTTATTGAGTCACTGCTCGGTGAGGTGAACCCTGCAGCTGAGGACGTCTTGGCGCCGGAAACGGACAGAGTGCCTGTACCGGCAGGTGTGGTGTCGGTGGTATCGCCAGCGCTCGCGCCTGTTCCTCCGAGGACATTCCCAGAAATCAGGCTGCTGTAGCCCGACGCATTGCTAACACCGAGCTCATCAATCGTGTTGGTGTCGGACTTGGCATCGGGGTCGTTGGTGCCGGAGCCCAAGACCGTGATCGTGAGTGTGGAGGAGCTGGTGAGACCACCAGCATCTTGCATCGTGTAGTTGAATATCTCACTGGCCGACTGCCCTTCGTCCAGCGCTGGGTTGTCAACATCTGGTGTGTATGTGTAGCTGCCATCGACGTTGAGCTCAAGATCGCCATACCGCCCTTGAATGGTGGTGCCAGCCGAGGCGCTAAAAGTCAGTGCATCGCCGACAAGCGACACCGCAGCACTCAGGGTGACAGACGTGGCGATTCCATTGCTGTCGTAAGTGACAGCCACGACCGTTGGAGCCGTTGCCAGGCCTGTTCCGTTCACCGTCATTCCAACCGCGACCGTGCCGCTGGTACCAGTCAGCGCAACGGTGGTGGAACTGGGTTCTGTGATGCTTGTAACGGTGCCGCCAGATGTGTACGTATTGGCAGCTTCCTCTAGGAAGATTTCGGTTCCAATGCTTAGCCTGGAAGCGTCGGAGAGACTGACGCTCAGGTTTGCACCGGTTCCTGTGATTGTTGCCGATACTTGCTGATTTAGGCTATCCAAAAGCGGAATTGTGCCGGCCGCGTTAAGAAATACTCGTAAGGTCCTGCCGTTGTCGTTGCTCAGACTTGAACTGGCATTTTCAGTCGTTACTGTCGTATTGCCACTAACGGTTCCTGTTGCTGTGCCAGAGAGGCCGAGGATAGTTTTGTCGTCTCCAGCATCCACATCCGTATCGTTCCCCAGCACATTGCCGGTAGCTTCAAATCCCAACGGGTCGTTGGCGTTGTAGGACGAAGCGCCATTGAGTTCTGCCGTGAGCGATTCCTTGGCCACGTTGTAATCCGGCGTGGCCTGTGGCTTGTCGTTCGAGCCTTGGATGGTGATGTTGAGGCTGCTTGTGGATTGGGCCCCCGCAGCATCCTTGATGGTGTAGGTGAAGGTATCCGTGAGGGTGTCGCTGCTCAAGCGCAACGCTTCGACGGCCGGATCGGTATTGTCTATCGCATAAGACCAGGCTCCATCGTTGGCAAAGGTGAGCGTGCCAAAGGCGCCGGTAAGGGTGGTCGTCCCGGTGTCTGGTGCAAACTGCGTCGTTGAACCAAAGCTGGCCGAGAAGAGGCTCAGGCTGCTGTCTGTGACCAGGTCACCAAAGGCCCCAGAGCCCACCGGTGTTGTGTTATCGGACCAGCCGGCCTCTATGGCGTTGGCTGTAACGGCATCCGCAGGCGGCGCATAGTTGTTGATGGTGCCCGTGCCGAGCGCAGTTTGGCTGCCTGTGTTGGTGGCGGCCAGGTAGAAGGTTTCTGGGCTTTCCTCAAGCGCGTCAAGGTTGATGGCAACGCGCACCTGCAGCGTTGTGCCAGATGCCGGTATGACCACGAAACTATCAGGCGTGTAGGGGAGCCAGGTCGTTCCGTCGAAATATTCAATGCTCCCCACATCGGCTCCTGTGCCGTTGATGGTGGCGCTATCGGCATTGCTGCCCGTGCTTTGTAGGCCGAGCTTCACCAGTTGCCCGCTGGCACCGGTCACTGTGAACAGTGCGGGTCCCTGGTCTTCCCTTACGGTGACGGAGCTGACGGTCAGCGGCCGGTCGTCATCTTTAGGGGCTGTGGTGTTAACGGAGCCATCAGGATTAAAGATGGTGCCATTGCCATCGTCCGTGATGGTGGCGGTGCCGACGACAGGAGTGCCCCCGGAGTTGGTGGCGGTAAGGGAGAAGGTTTCGTCGGGTTCGTTGGTGGCGTCGTTGTTGATGGGAACGCGCACCAAGAGGGTGCCACCTGATCCATCGAGGGGAACGTTGCCGCCGGTGTAGGGGGTCCAGGTGGTGCCGTTGTCAGTGGAGTATTCGAGCTTGGGTTGGTAGTCGAGGTTGGCGGTTGCGGTACCTGGAGTGAGGGCCAGGCTTACGAGCTGGCCGGGTTCACCATCGAGGGAGAAGACGGCAAAGGGCGAGGCCTCGTTAACGGTGGGGCTGGTGATGGTGACGGGTCGGTCGTCATCCAGGGCAACACCGGTGGGGAGAGCCGAGGTTGCGGAGGTGTTGTTGGTGTCGAAGTAGTCGCCAGTGCCGTCATCTGTGATGGTGGCGGTACCAGAGGCAGCGGTGCCGCCAGTGTTG
>NZ_JAGQBE010000041.1 GCF_024345475.1 Cyanobium sp. T1B-Tous | reverse complement strand
GGCCTCATCAGCGGCGGCCACCCTGCCGGCGATGGGGCCCAACTCCCGTTCCATGGCTTCGGCCAGCTGGGCGCTGATCAGGTGACCCAGCGCATAGGAGGGGAAGTAGCCAAACAGGCCCTCGGCCCAGTGGATGTCCTGCAGGCAGCCTTCGGCGTCATTGGCGGGCTGGACGCCCAGCAGCTCCTGCATGCGCCGGTTCCACTGCTCGGGCAACTCCTCCACCGGCATCTCCTGCTCCAGCAGGGCCAGCTCCAGCTCAAAGCGCAGCACGATGTGCAGGCCGTAGCTGAGCTCATCGGCCTCCACGCGGATCAGCCCGGGCCGCAGGGGGTTGAGGGCGCGCCAAAACCCGAAGGCACCGCCCCAGGGATCGGCACCTGACGCCGCCCCCAGCTCCTGGCAGAAGCGGGGGTGCCAGCGCTCGGCGAAGGCGCGGCTGCGGGCCACCCGGCATTCCCAGAACAGCGACTGCGACTCGTGCACCCCCATCGAGGTGGCCTCCCCCAGGGGCCAGGGGAAGTAGTGGTCGCCGCTGCGGGGCAGACCCTGCTCGTAGAGCGAATGGCCCCATTCGTGGGCCGTGGCCAGGAAGGCCGAGAGCGGCTGGCCCGGCACCACCCGGGTGGTGATGCGGAAGTCCTGGGGGCCGACGGTGCAGGAGAAGGGGTGGGCGGAGCGGGAGCGCTGGCAGCGGCTGGCGTCGTAGCCCCAGCTGTCGAGGAGTTCGGCGCACAGCTGCTCCTGCAGCGCCTCAGGGAGATCGACAGCCGGAGCAGCCGGCGGCCTTTCGCCGGGAGCCGAGGCTGCCCCGGCTGCGGCCACCTGCTCGAGCAGCACCGGGAGCTCCGCCTTGAGGGGGGCAAACAGCTCCTCCAGGCGCGCCTTGCTCACATCGGGCTCAAAGGGCTGGGCCAGGATCTCCCAGGGGCTGCGGGCCACCGGTTCGGCGGCGGCCAGCTGAGCGGCCTGCTGGCGGCGCAGGGCAATCAGCTCCTTCAGGGCCGGGGCGAAGGCGGCGAAATCCTGGCGGGCTCGGGCGTCCTGCCACACCGCATTGCCGCGGGACTGGGCCTTGGCGAGCTGCGTCACCAGCGCGGGATCCAGGCAGCGTTGACGTTCAAGCTCGAGCCGCAGCAGCTCCAGGTTGCGGCGGCGCTCGGGCGGTGCATCGCAGCCCAGCTCGGCCTCAGCCGACGCCACCAGGTCGGCGTAGGCATCACTGCTCTGATGCTCGTGCAGTTGCCCGGCCAGCAGGGCCAGTTGCTCGCCCCGCCAGGCGGCCCCGGCGGCAGGCATCACGGTGTTCTGGTCGTAGTAGAGGGCACTGCTGATCGAGCCCAGCAGACGGGTGTGGTGCAGGTGCTGGTGAAGCTGGGCGAAGGCGGAACCCGCGGCAGGCATGGAGAGGTGGTACGGGAACAGGCCCATCCTGCAGGCCCCCGCCCTCCGAAAAAGGCGTACTTTGAACTTGAGGGGAGGGCGGCAGCCAACCCGATCCTTACCCCCCCAGAGAGTCCGGCCAGGGATGCCCCCGAGCCGGTGTACACAGCGGAGGTGCGCCCACGATGCGTGAAACCTCAGTGAACTCGGTGACGTGGCGCGAACGCCATCCCGTAGCTGCAGTGAGCCATAGGCCACTCCTGATTCCCGCGTGTTGACACCTTGGGCTGCATAGCCCGAGCTGGGATGACACCCGATCGGGTCGAGCCCCAGATGCCAAGGCCATGATCCGCAACCGGTGCTAAGGCGCCCCCCACGGGGCGCCTTTTCAACCCGGGGTGTTGGCGCGCTCAGGCCGACTGGAGCTGGGCCAGCTGGCTCTGGAGTCGCTGGCGAAGCCTGGTCTGCACCAGGGCACAGAGGTCGTCGACCAGCCCCCCCTCGGCACGCCAGATGGTGCGAACGCCATCGCGCTCGCAGCACACCAGGCCCGCCCTCTGCAGCTGACCCAGCTGGCGGCTGATGTGGGACTGGGAAAACCCGGTGGCCGCGATCAGGGAAGCCACATCCATGGGCCCCTGCCGGAGCTGACAGAGCAGCTGGAGGCGGGCCGGCTCACTGAGCAGACGGAAGAACTGGCTGTACTCCTCCAGCAACTGGGGAGACGGCAGGGATCCGGCGGCAGCCATTGCAACGGCACATGTCGGCAAACACATTATGCGGCTATCGTCATATTGATGCCATCCTCCGGTTCCTTCGCCGGCGGGTTTGCCGCCATGACGCCCCCCGCTTCCACCGCCCCTGCCCTCGACCTCCGCGCCGCCGCCGGTGGCGGCATGGTGCTGTTCCGCCAGCTCTTTGATGCCGACACCGGCACCTTCACCTACCTGCTGGTGGACGTCCCCAGCCGCGCAGGGGTGCTGATCGATTCGGTGTTCGAGCAGCACGGCCGTGACCTCTCCCTCATCCGAGAATTGGGCGTCAACCTCACGGCATCGATCGACACCCACGCCCACGCCGACCACGTCACCGGCAGTTGGCGAATGCAGCAGGCCACCGGCTGCGCCATCGGCCTGGCGGCGGCGGTGGGGGCCGAGAACGTCACCCTGCCGCTGCATCACGGCGACCGGGTGGCCTTCGGCGGGCGCCACCTAGAAGTGCGCAGCACCCCCGGGCACACCGATGGCTGCATCAGCGTCGTGCTGGACGACCACTCCATGGCCTTCACCGGTGATGCCCTGCTGGTGCGGGGCTGCGGCCGCTGCGACTTCCAGCAGGGCAACGCCCACACCCTGTACCGCTCGATCACCGAGCAAATCCTGTCGTTGCCCGCAGCCTGCCTGCTCTATCCCGGCCACGACTACACCGGCCGCACCGTCACCTCCGTGGCCGAAGAACGGGCTTTCAACGCCCGGCTCGGCGGCGCCGCCACCGAGCGGGATTTCGTGGGCCACATGGAGAACATGAAACTGCCCCACCCCCACCGGATCGCCGAGGCCCTTCCCGGCAACATGCGCTCGGGCAAACCCCGCCAGAGCGGGACCGGTGCGGGCCAGCCCGCCCCAGACGAGGTCTGGGCACCGCTGGGGCGCAGCTACGCCGGACTGCCCGAGGTCACCCCGGACTGGGTGGCCCGCCACAGCGACCAGCTCACGATCCTCGATGTGCGCTCGCTGGAGGAATTCGGCGGCCCGGATGGACGCATCAGCGGCAGCCTGCTGATTCCGCTGCCGGAGCTGGAGGAGCGCGCCGGGGAGATCCCCGCCGGAGCTCCCGTGGTGGTGGTCTGCCATTCCGGTAGCCGCTCCGCCCTGGCCACCCAGCAACTGCTCAAAGCCGGCCGCCTCCAGGTGGCCAATCTCCACGGCGGCCTGGCCCGCTGGGCCGATGGGGGCTACCCGCTGGAAGGCGTTGTCGCCAGCTGATCCCCTCCGTTTCCTCCCAGCCATGACCCACTCCTCCAGCCTCAACTCCACCGGCCCATCCGTGCCCATCAGCGCCCCCCAACTGGCCGAGCAGCTCGGCCATCACCGGGTCAGCGTGATTGATGTGCGTGAACCCATGGAATACGCAGGCGGCCACATCGCCGGCAGCCTGAACGTGCCCCTCTCCCGTCTGCAGCAGGCCGATCTCCCCCAGGGGCCGCTGGTGCTGGTGTGCCAAAGCGGCAACCGCAGTCACCAAGGCGTCCGCGCCCTGTTGGAGCGGGGCCACCCCCATCCCGTCAGCGAACTGGAAGGGGGCCTGCCCCAGTGGCAGCAAGCCGGCCTACCCCTGCGGAAACTGGCCAATGCTCCCCTGCCGCTGATGCGTCAGGTGCAGATCGCAGCCGGCTCGCTGAGCCTGCTCGGCCTGGTTCTCAGCAGCAGCGTGGCACCGGGCTGGATCCTGCTCACCTGGATGGTGGGGGCTGGTCTCACCTTTTCCGGCATCACCGGCTTCTGCGGCATGGCCCGCCTGCTAGCAGCCATGCCCTGGAACCGGATTGCACCATGATCCCGACAACCCATCGGCAGCGGGCTCCCGTCCCTGAACAGATCGCATGCGCTCGACCACGAACCATGCCCAGCGGCTGATCACCCTCTGGATCGCCTGGCTGTTGGCCATGCTCTTTCACGTGGACCTGGGCCTGATGCCCCTGTTCCATGGCCAGTCGCCCGAAATCCATAGCCAGATCCAGGCGGAGGCCCTGCCGCTGCTATTCGGGGCCATGCTCGGGTACTTCTTGCTGCCGTTGATCGCGATCGTGCTGATCGCCTACGCGGACACGGCGGCGGCTCCACCCTCGCGCTGGCGCCCCTGGCGACGCCTCCACTTCTGGTTCAGCGTCGTCTACTCCGTGACGAACCTGCCCCATCTGGTGGCTGACATCCTCGTGCCCGATGCCCGGATGGATCAGATCGTGCTGATGCTGGCGCTCACGGTGTTCGGTCTCCTGATCAACGTGGAGGGCTGGCGTTGGTGGCGCCAGGCCTCGCTCTGAAGCCACCAGCGCCTGACCCCAGCTCAGGTCCGCTGCTGCCAGGGCCGCAGCAGCTCGAGCACCTCCCCATCGCTGAGTTGGGGGAACGTCTCGTACCACTGGCCCACCGCCTGCAGGTCGTCCACAACCGCCAACGCCTCCAACTGATCCACCAATCCGGCCAGATCCCGAGCCACCCTGCGATCCACCACCGGCACGGCCAGGGTGAGACGTCGGGGCTGGACCTGAGCCAGAGAGAGCAACGCGGCTTTGACGGTCATGCCCGTGGCGATGCCATCGTCCACCACAATCAGATGGCGGCCGCCCAGCGCCGCAGGGCTGGGATCACCGAAGAGGGTCTGGCGCCGCACCAATTCCCGTTCCTGGGCCTGCAGCCATCCCTGCTGAATGGCCACGGCCTCGGGCTCCACGCCCCCCTGGCCCTGGCGCCACACCGTCACGCCGCCGCTGGCAATGGCCCCGATCGCCAGCTCCGGCCAACGGGGATCAGCCACCTTGCGCACCGACCAGGTGACCAGGGGCAGCTGAAGGCCCTCCGCTACAGCCACCGCCACAGGCACGCCGCCGCGGGGCAGCGCCACAACCGTGCCTGGATCGCCACTGCCCAGGCTGGATTGCAACCGCGCAGCCAGGGCAAGACCCGCCGCGTACCGGTCACTCCAGAGGGGTGGATGGGGAGCCATCATCAACCGCACGGTGGGGAGGGGATCAGGGATTCAACGGACACTCCGCCGGGCCAGCCCAACCCAGCCCGCCCCTAAGCCCAGATGTAGAAGAGCGCCGTGGCCACAGCCATCAGCAAGAGCGGCAGCAGCAAGGACGTGGGAAAGCTCGCCAGCGCGCCCGCCGCCACGCTGGCCAGCACCACCGCCAGCACCACCACCAGCACGGTCAACAGGATTCTGCGGCGACGAACGTCCATAAGCTGAAATGGCGATTTGGGGCGTCTTGGCTCTTGCAGCACGCCTGCAAACTCAGTTAACCAGAGCGCTCGCAAATCGCTCGGCCAGAACAACGCACTGTCCGCAGAGACGGGCACAACGGCGAAAGGTCGGCTAGGACAGCTTCAAATGTTCTGACGGGCCATGCGCCATCCCGTGCTCTCTCCCCGGTTGCTTGCGCTCAGCGCCGCCGCCGCCCTGCTCCTTCCCGGCATGGCCCTGGCCGGCCGTCCCGGAACCACGGTGACCCCCCCCAACACCATCACGGAATACAGCTCGCCCGTTTCCGAGGTGGACGCCTGCAACCAGGCCCAATACCGCATGCCTCCTGCGGCCATCGTCACGGCCATGCGCGTGTCCACCGCGATCAGCGGCGAATACGCCACCTTCACCTGCCGGGTGAAGTGGAGCCTGTCCCCGGCCACCCCTCCCACCTATCGACCGATCCTCTTCTCCCCCTCCGCCTGATCTCCCTGCTGCTGCCATGACCCGTCACCAATCCCCCCACTTCGTTCTGGAACAGACCGAGGACGGCTGGATGCTGGAAGCCCAGCACATCACCAAGGACGCCCAAGGGGATTGGATGCTGAACCACGACCAGCTGGAGGAACTCGCCGCCCTGCTCCAACAGTCCCGCGCCTAGGGCCCAGCCCCGTCCCCATCGCCCCTGTCCATGCCGCCCCGGAACCAGCAGCCCTCCCCCCGCACCATCAAGCTCCAGATCCTGGGCGCCGTGTTCGTGCCCATGGGATTGCTCGGCCTATGGCTCCACTCCCAGGGCTTCTGGTGAGGCGCGGGTAACCGCACCGCGCCGCCGGGATCGGGATGATGGGGCGCAGAGGTGGTGCACCGCATGCATCACCACGCCCCAGATCAGCAGATCGGGATTCTCCCCGCACAACGCAATCGCAGGGGTGTTGGGATCGCTGGCCTCCAGACGCCATCGGCCTGGGCGTCCCTCCAGCCGACGCAGCACGAATCGGCCTTCATGCACTGCCACCACGGTGGATCCTGGGCGCGGCGCCACGCTGCGGTCGACCACCAGCAGATCGCCATGGTGGACCCCCTCCCCGCGCATGGCCTCACCATCGACCCGCATCAGGAAGGTGGAACTGGGGCGGGGAATCAGGACGCCATTGAGATCGATCGCCGCCTCGACGTAGTCGTCAGCCGGGCTGGGGAAGCCGGCCGCCACCGCCTCCAGGGCGAGGGGCAGGAGCAGGGACTCCTGGTGCTGGCCCTGGCGGAGGGGGCCAAGCCAGATCAGATCAGTCACAGGAGGAGGGGCGAGATCACAGGCCAGGGCGCCGCAAACCCGCCAGCAAGCTAGCGCACCGCCAGTACACCTGTATTACTTACTCGCCGCAGCCCCGGCGCACCACCTCAACCCTCAGGGCCGCGAGGTCGGGGGCTTCCGGCAGCGCTGGAGCAAACAGCAGGGCCCAGGCCAGGGACACATCGCCAACCTCCAGAGCCGCCTCGATGGCGGCCAGCCAGGCCAGGGGACGCTGACCGAGGGAACGGATCAAGGCATCGGTGCTGGCCATCCGCTCGGCGGAGGCACCCACCAGCTGCACATGGGCAAAGGTGCCTTCAGCCGCCTGCTCGGGCCGCAAGCGCAGCAGAACCACCTCCCCAGGAGCAATCGGCGCAACGGGCCAGGCCAGGGGAGCCCGAAAGGATTGGCCTACGGGAACCTGCTGACGCCACACCAGGCGGCCGTGGCGCTCGATGCGGAGTTCCCGCAAGGGCTCAACCACCACCAGCTGCGGCGCCGGCATGGGCACCACTCCCACCGCATCGCCCTCCGCCACGGGCTCCACCCGGGGAGCCACCACACAGACGGCCACGGGGGCAGCCGATCGCTGCAGGGCCTGGGCCGCCATGGTGGGGCTGAGCCCCAGGGGCACCAACAGCGCAATCAGGCTGGGGCCTCGCCTCAACCGAACCTGCCGAACGGGGTTTCGGGATGCAGATGACCCAAGCCTTCCAGCGGCGTGCGACCACCGCTGCGTCGCATCAGCACCCGGAGGAACGTGTCTTCAAAATCAATGCGCTCGAGGAAGCGAACCCCCACATAGGACGACGACTCCAGCCGGTCAACCCAGAGGGAACTGGCCCGCAGACGGATGGGGTCACCGAAGGTGGGGTGATGAATGGTGAGGGAGCCGGAAAGGCCAGGCACCACCGGCTCCCGGATGGGAAACAACAGACAGGCACCCGAAGCACTCACGTCCCAGAGACGGCCAACAAACGGCACGGGATCGACGTGGAAGTCGATCTGAATCGTCATGCTGATCGATGGCACGATGTGCCGCTCTTCATTCCTGGGGGAAGGATCCGGCATCAGGACAGAAGATCGCAGACGGGGAAATTTGTCTGCACGGACCAGCGATGTTGGTTTAAACAAATACTAGGGAATCGACCATGAACGCGGCAAGACCTCAGAAGAAGTCACAGTTCAACAATTCAGACCGTCCAACGGGGAACCCAGGGCTTGAACGGACGGACTGGCGGACGAACGGACTGACAAACTGACGATCAGCTCGATCCCAGCGCCCCACCGCAGCTGGAGCCCCCACCGGCGGTGCAGCCGAAGCAATGGTCGGCCACCACCACCGGATCGCCCTCGGGATCCCACTCCAGCAGGGCGCGCAGATGGGGGCGCGGCCGGCTCCCCGCCGCCGCCAGGCCCAGCTGCTGGTTGAAATCGCAGTCGAACAGCCAGCCCTGCCAGTCGACACTGATCAGGGAGCGACACATCACCTGGGCGAGGTTTTCGGGGCGGTGCTGGGCCTGCAGCAGGGCCTGATAGGCCACCAATTGCCCCTGGGCCTCGAGCCAGCGGGCAAAGCGCTGGATCGGCATGTTGGCCAAGGCGTAGAGGCTGGTGAACACCACGCCGAATTCAGCGGCGAGCACGCGCCGGTACTCCGCTTCCAGCTGGGCCTGGGGGGGCGGCAGCGTTGGGCCCTGGGGGTTGTAGACGAGATGCAGGAGCAGGCCACTGCCAGGTTGGCCGTAGCCCAGAGCGTTGAGCTGGCGCAGGGCTGCAATGCTGCGGGCAAACACGCCCGATCCCCGCTGGCGATCAACGTTGTCGGCCGCGTAACAGGGCAGGGAGGCCACCACCGTGACGCCCTGATCCGCCAAAAAGTGGGCCAGATCCTCCTGGCCCGGTTCCGACAGGATCGTGAGATTGCAGCGGTCGATCACCTCCACCCCGAGCCGCCGGGCCGCCACCACCAGCTCCCGGAACTGGGGATGGAGCTCGGGGGCCCCACCGGTGAGATCGAGGCAGCGGAGACCCCGGGCCGCCAGCACCGGCGGAATCAGGGCCACCGTGGCCCCATCCATCATTTCGGTGCGGGTTGGCCCCGCATTCACATGGCAATGGCTGCAGGCCTGGTTGCAGCGGTAGCCCAGGTTCACCTGCAGGGTGGTGAGGGGGCCGCGCCGAAGTGACGGAAACGCCGGAGCCTCAAGCAGGGGGGGGAGCTGGGGCAGAGGACTGGCGGGCACCGGCTGGTGCGGCTTCAACCTGCCCATCCTGCCGCGTGCCCATGACCGACGATGGTGGATGGCCTGCGCTGAGTTCGCGATGTTGGAGCAGCCCCCCCGCGGCTACGTCACCCTGGCCCGTCTGGGGCTGGTGGCCAATGGGCTGGCCATTCCCCTGGGCCTGGCCGTGATCCTGCTGGATCCCACCTGGCGCACCGCCAACATCGTGGTGGGAGCCAGCGCCGTCTTGCCCACGGCCGTGGTGGGCCTCGTGGCCTCCATCGCCCTGCTCAAGTGGCGAGCCTGGGGGCAGATCCTGGCGATCGTGGCCCTGGCCATGGCCCTGGCGGTGGGCCTGCCCTACGGCATCGTGCGCCTGGCTCTGCTGAGCGAGGGGCGGCCCCTGACCGCCGTGCTCTCCGGCCTGCTCTGGGCGGCGACCACCGCCGCACTCGTGTATTGGAGCCGCCCCAGCATCCGGCGCTATCTGATCTGAACCGGGATAGGGCCAAGCCGGCAGCGGTGGATGATGGATTTCTCCGTGGTGCATCCCATGCCCAGCCCCCAGCGCTTTGCTGCCCTGCAGACGATTCAGCGGCGACGCCCGGTGGCGACCGCAGCGATCGCGCCGTTCGGAGAGCTCTGGGCCAGCGATGTGTTCAGCCTGGCCACGATGAAAGAGGCGCTGCCCGGACGCATCTTTAAGTCCGTCCAGCGCACCATCCGCGAGGGCGGCAAGCTCGATCTGTCGGTGGCCAATGCCGTGGCCGACGCGATGAAGGACTGGGCCACCAGCCGCGGCGCCCTCTATTACGCCCACGTCTTCTACCCGCTCACCAATTCCACGGCCGAGAAGCACGACGGCTTCATCTCGCCCAAGAGCGATGGCCGGGTGATCACCGAATTCACCGGCAAGCTGCTGGTGCAGGGCGAGCCCGACGGCTCCTCCTTCCCCAACGGCGGCATCCGCTCCACCTTTGAGGCCCGCGGCTACACCGCCTGGGACATCACCAGCCCCGCCTATCTCATGCAGACCCCCAACGGGGTCACCCTCTGCATCCCCACCGTTTTCGTCTCCTGGACCGGCGAGGCCCTCGACAAGAAAACGCCCCTCCTCCGCTCCAACGCCGCCATGAACCGGCAGGCCCAGCGCCTGCTCCGCCTCCTCGGCGAATCCGACATCGCTCCCGTCAACTCCAGCTGCGGCGCCGAGCAGGAGTACTTCCTCGTTGACAGCGCCTTCGTCGCCCTACGACCCGACCTGCTCCTCGCCGGACGCACCCTCTTTGGCGCCCCTCCCGCCAAGGGCCAGCAGTTCGACGACCACTACTTCGGCGCCATCCCCGAGCGCGTCCAGGTGTTCATGCAGGACGTGGAGCGCCAGCTCTACCGCCTCGGCGTGCCCGCCAAGACCCGCCACAACGAAGTGGCCCCAGGCCAATTTGAAATCGCCCCCTACTTCGAGGCCGCCAACGTCGCCACCGACCACCAGCAGCTCACCATGACCGTGCTCAAGGCCACGGCCAAGAAGCACGGCTTCACCTGCCTGCTGCATGAGAAGCCCTTCGCTGGCATCAACGGCTCCGGCAAGCACGTCAACTGGTCCATCGGCAACGCCACCCAGGGCAACCTGCTCGACCCCGGCCAGACCCCCCACGACAACCTCCAGTTCCTGCTCTTCTGCGCCGCCGTCATCCGCGGTGTGCACTGCTACGGACCGCTGATGCGGGCGGTGATCGCCACCGCCAGCAACGACCACCGCCTCGGCGCCAACGAAGCCCCCCCGGCGATCATCTCGGTGTACCTCGGCAGCCAGCTCGAGGATGTGTTCAACCAGATCCGGGCGGGCCAGCTCACCGGCTCCTCCAGCGGCGGCTCGATGTCACTCGGCGTCGACACCCTGCCCGACCTCACCAAGGATCCCGGCGACCGCAACCGCACCTCCCCCTTTGCCTTCACCGGCAACCGCTTTGAGTTCCGCGCCGTTGGCTCCGGCCAATCCGTGGCGGGCCCCCTGGTGGCCCTCAACACGATCCTGGCGGATTCGATCCAGTGGGTGGCTGACCAGATCGAAGACCAGCTCAACACCGGCTCCTCCCTAGAGCAGGCGGCCTTCGCCGTGCTGAAGCGCACCATGGACGACCATGGCGCCGTGATCTTCGGCGGCGACGGCTACTCCAGTGCCTGGCACCGGATGGCGGTGGAAGAGCGGGGCCTGGAAAACCTGCCCACCTCCGCCGATGCCCTGCCCGTGCTGCAGCGCCCGGTGATCCGCAATCTGTTTGAGCGCCAGGGGGTGCTCAGCCCCCTGGAGCTGGAGAGCCGGTATGAGGTGTACGCCGAGCAGTACGTGCTCGCCATCGAGGTGGAGGCCAAACTCGTGCTGCGCCTGGCCCGCACCCAGGTGTATCCGGTGGTGATGGCCTACCTCGACAACCTGGCCCGGTCGCTGAAGAGCCAGGAAGCCCTGGGCATCGGCGCCGACCGGAGCCTGGTGGACCAGCTGGTGGCCCTGAACCAGCAGCTGGTGGGGCAGTGCACCGGGCTGGAGCAGGCCCTGCAGAACCCACCCCACGGCATCGAGGCCCACATGGCCCATTGCGCCCAAACCCTGCTGCCGATGATGCTGCGCATCCGCGAAGCCGTGGATGGACTGGAGCTGCTGGTGGACGACGCCGATTGGCCCCTCCCCAGCTACCAGGAGATGCTGTTCATGCGCTGATGACCCAAGCCAGATGACGCCCCTGACACCGAAAGATGTTGTGAAGGTGACAGTTCGCATCTGGCACAAGCGCCATGATCCGTCCAAGAGCAGAAAAGCCAGACATGCCAACCCTGAGATCCCAGCCTGCGCGCTCCCTGGCCTCCAGCCACGTGCGGTACTACCGACTGGTCGACCGCCAGGGAGCCCCCCATCCGGTGCTCGACGATCTCTACGAGTCCCTCGACGCCGCCTGGAGCGAGGCCATGGGCTGGTGGCAGGACCACTGCGGTGGCAGCCAGGAGCCCGTGGACATTGGCGTGGAAGTGAGCACCGCCAGCGGCGACTGGCGCACCCTGCGCTTTCCTGGGTGCTGAGGGGGCTGCTGGCCCTTGGCCTCGGACTGCTGCTGTGGGCATCCCCGGCCGCAGCACTCCAAACAAGCTGCGCGCCCCTCAGCGAGCAGGAGGTGAGCGGCTGGTTTGAGCAGTGGAATCAGGCCCTGGCCAGTGGGGATCCCAGCGAGGTCGCCAAGCTCTACGGCGACCAAGCCCTGCTGCTGCCCACCCTCTCGCCCGAGCTGCGGGACACGCCCGAGGGCATCACCGACTACTTCACCAGCTTCCTGAGCCGCCATCCCAGCGGCACCATCACCCACCGCCAGATCCGGTTGGGCTGCAACGAGGCCGTCGATGCGGGCACCTATCGCTTCGCGCTGCACGACCCTCAGGCCACGGTGAACGCGCGCTACACGTTCGTCTATGGGCTGGAGCAGGGGCAGTGGCGGATCCAGCACCACCACTCCTCGCTTCTGCCTGGCTAGGTCCTCAAGGTGCCACCGTGGCCAGCACCGGCGGCAGGGAGGGGGGAGGCAGCAGGGGAGGGAGGTGCGGCGTGGGGTCCAGGGCCAGCAGATCGGGGCCCTGGTGCCGGAGCTCGAAGTGCAGGTGGGGGCCACTGGCCTGGCCGGTCATGCCGACGGTGCCCAGGGGCTCGCCTTGCTCCAGCCACTGCCCCGGCGCCACCGCGCTGTCGTGCAGGTGGGCATAGAGGGTCTGCCAGCCGTTGCCGTGGTCGACCACCACCGTGGTGCCATAGCCACTGATCGGCTCGAGCAGCACCACCCGACCCGCCAGGGCGGCCAGCACCGGCGTGCCCTGGTCGGCCGCCAGATCCACACCGGTGTGCATCCGCCAGGCCCCGCGGCGCTCTGAATAGCGCCACCCCCAGGGATCCATGCTCTCGGCGGGCCGCGCCAGCGGATAGGCCAGGCGCGGGGTGGCCGACGCCCCCCTCTGGCCTGCAGCCACCGAAGCCGCCGCTCCAGGGGGAAGCACCGCTGCCACCGTCACCTGCTGGGGGATCGACTGGGGCGGCACCTGGGGGCCGAGCGTCGTGCTCTGGGCCTCGGCCCCCACGGGCAGGGGGAGCAGGGCCGGCACCAGAAGGATCAGCAGCAGGGATGGAAGCGGATGGGGACGCAACACACGCAACAGGGACGGGCTCAGCGCCAGTCGGGGTCGTAGATCCGCAGGGTGCCAAATCCAACGGGTGCTGGCGAGGGGTTGGGCCCAGCGGGATAGGCGGTCACCTGGAACATGTAGGTGTCCGAGTAGGCAGGGTTGTTCCAGGGCTTGAGCACCACCGTGACCGTGGCCCCGGGGGGAACCGGCTCGGGGAAGGTGAGGGTGAACAGGCGGGCCGCTTCGTCAAAACGGGCCTCCACGGGCACCTTGGCCCCGCCCTGGCGGGGGCGGCCCAGGAAGGCCGAGGTGCGCTCCACAAAGAAGGGGAAGCGGGTATCGACCCCCCGGGTCTGCTGAATCGTGAGACCGCCCAGGGGTACCCCCGCCTCGGGATCCAGGCTCAGCGTGAAGTAGTACTCGGCCCGGGTCTGCCAGATGGTGGTGTAATAACTCACCAAATCCACCTTCCAGGGCGCCTTGGCGAAATAGGTGGCACCCCTCAGCTCCAGGGCCCGGGCGCCGAGCACCAGCCCCGGCGACAGACAGGCACCCAGGGCCGTGGCAAGCAACCATCCACGGCGCTGGGGCCGGCGCCGGCGGGGCAGACGGAGCAGGGACACCGGGGAGCTAGGCGGCTGGCAGAACGGTAGGGGCTGCCTGCAGAAATGGCTGGGGGTCCTGGTCGCGGCGATGACCCACCGGAATCGGCGGCCCCTGGGCGGCCCCATCCAGCGGATCACGGCAGGCGGTGGCCTCCAGGGCCTGCCGCAGGCGCCGGCCGGCATGGAGCGGCATGTCGCGCGGCACGCTGATGCGGTCCCGCAGATACCGCAGGGCGGCAGCACTGCCCGGCGGCGGCACCAGGGGCAGCCCGGGCTGGAGCTCCACCAGGGCCGTCAGGGCGATGCGCAGGGGGAGGTCGAAGGCCGCAGGGCCCACGGGATTGCGGGCCAGGATGACTGCCCGGTGCCGGAGCACCCGAGCCAGGGCCACCACTGGCGCGTCCGTGGGTTCGGGCTGGCTGGTTTCAGGATCGGGGGCATCGAGCGGCCAGGGGCCCTGATCGATGCGGGCAGCGAGGTCACGCTGAAGGGCCGTGCCACTGGCGTAGCAGCCCCCCATCTGGGGCGGCAGGTCGTGGGCGTGGGTGTGGAAATCGCTCTGGGTGCCGCGGTAGGTGGAGCGCTGCTCCAGCGCCGCAAACCAGCGATCAATGGCCGGGTGCTCGCGGCGCAGCAAAAAGCCCTTGTAGTAAGCCAGGCTGGCGGCCATGCGCTCCACATAGGGCACGAACACCAGATCGGCCGTGCCCAGGTCCCCGAGCAGGAACGGGCCCGGGCCCTGGTCGAGCGCCTGCTCAAACGCGCGGGCCACGCGCTGAAAGGCCGCCTGGGCCGCCAGCTCCTGCTGGGGGCCCAGGCCAGGGCTGCACAGCCACTGGCACCAGGCCCGAAACAGCAGCCGCTCCAGCTGGCGCAGGGGCAGCACGGCGGGATCGGCCATGCCTGGCCCCAAGGGGCCAAAGGCCCCTTCGAGGGCTTCGAGGATGCGGTCGCTCTCGGTGATCAACCGGCCATCGAGCTCCAGGGCGGGGAGCATGCCGGACGGCACCAGCCGCCGGAACCAGGCCTCCTTCTCGCCGTAGCAGAACATCGTGACCTTGCGGATCCGATAGGGAATCCGCTTCTCCTCCAGCCACAGCCACACCTTCTGGCAGTAGGGGCACCAGGCGTGATGGTCGCGAAACAGGGTGACCCGCACGGCCTCTTCCGGCTGGCCGAACAGGCGCAGGCGGGCCTGGGCGCTGGTGGGGCCCTGGATCGGATCGGGCCGGGCAGGCACCAGGGCCTCCAGCTCGAGCCAAGAGAGGGGTCCGGTGCGCCCTGTCTCGATCTCCATGTCCATCCCCACCCCAGCGGCAGCCTTGGTTCTAGTGGCTCGCGGCCGGAGCAGCGTCGCCCCTAGGGTTCCGCCTGCGACGTTTCGTAACAGCGCTCCCATGTTTGACGCCTTCACCAAGGTTGTGGCCCAAGCCGATGCCCGTGGCGAATTCCTCAGCGCCGGTCAGATCGATGCGCTGACGGCCATGGTGGCCGAGAGCAACAAGCGCATGGACACGGTGAACCGCATCACCTCCAACGCTTCCGCCATCGTCACCAACGCGGCACGCGATCTCTTCGATCAGCAACCCGCCCTGATCGCACCCGGTGGCAACGCTTACACCCATCGCCGCATGGCTGCTTGCCTGCGCGACATGGAGATCGTTCTCCGCTACGTCACCTACGCCATTTTCACCGGCGACGCTTCCGTGCTGGAAGACCGCTGCCTCAACGGCCTGCGTGAGACCTACCTCGCCCTCGGCGTCCCCGGCGCTTCCGTGGCTGAAGGCATCCGCAAGATGAAGGACGCCGCCATCTCGATCGCCAACGATCGCAACGGCATCACCCCCGGCGATTGCTCCGCCCTGATGTCCGAAGTCGGCACCTACTTCGACCGCGCTGCTGCTGCAGTCGGCTGAGCCCAGGCCATCGGCCGGTCGAGCCCACAGGAGCTGGACCGGCCGATTTGTACCGGCCGGGTTGGACTTGAATCAATCCAAGGTGGCGTCCCCGGTTTCACCGGTGCGAATCCGAATGGAGGCTTCCACGGGCGTGACGATGATTTTTCCATCGCCGATTTCGCCGGTGCGCGCCGCGGTCTGGATCGCTTCCACCACCCCAGCCATGGCTCCGTCGGTGACCACGGTGGTGATCATCAGCTTCGAGAGCAGACGGGCGTCCATCTTCACGCCGCGGTAAACCTCGGTGTGCCCCATCTGCTTGCCAAAACCCTGCACGGAGGTCACGGTCATGCCGTTGATCCCGAGGGAGACCAGGGCATCCTTGACGGCATCCAGCTTTTCAGGGCGGATGACGGCTTGAATCTGTTTCACGCGTTACCAATGCTGATCGGTCCTTGTCTAGCCAGAACCTGAGGACCCTTCTGTAGCAACCGCATCAGCCCTGCCGCCCAGGCCCTGGCCGCCCTAGGGAGACCATCACGCCACCAGGCGCGCCACCTTCAGGCCAGCCGCCTCTGCCTCAACGCCCAACTGATCAGCAGAAGCCCGGTCAACCCGGGCGGAGCCCGTGGCGAGGGGCTCCCAGAAGCGATCCTCGAAATGGGTCTGCAGCCACACCATGCCGAGCACCGAGCAGGGCAGCAGGCGCACGCCCCGGGAGAGCTGGGCTAGGGCGAGGTCGGCAACCGCGGGCTGGGCAGTAGCGCACTCCAAAAGCTGTCTTCCTCAGAGGCGCCTATTCAGGTCGATCCACCCGAGAAGAGACGTCGTAACGGCTACGAATCGGCGACTTGGCGTGCGGCCTCAGCGGCACGGTGGTGATAGACGTGACCCCGGTAGTGCAGGGCGAGCTCCGGATCCGCCGGGTTCGGCTCGTGCTTGAGGGGAGCTTCGTAATGCTGACCGCGATAGATGTGGTCGACCGGTTGGGCGGAAGGATGCTCGTGCTGGCTGGCGTCGTAGGCGACGCCGCGGTAACGGAGCTTGGCTGGGGTCATGGTGAAGACCGCGGAGAACTCTCAAACAGGGCGCTGGGTAGGACCAGGTGAGCCCACAGCATTTGTAGCCCAACAAAAATGTTCACCGTGAACATTCAGATCCTTTCTTTGCATCTCTTCGCGACCAGCGGAGGTTGATCACGAGGGGCCTCTCCGGGCACCGGAGTGCCATTCGGTATCAAAACGAACACCTGATCACCCTGGGAGCACCGATCCTTTGCAGCGAAGGGATCTCGACCATCCCCAATTCTGAGCAGCCGTCTTTCTGAACTGCCCATGACCATTGCTTCCACCCCTCCAAGGCGCAAGCGTCTTCAGGAGGCGAGCCTGTCCGAAGCTCCGATGATGCTGCTGCGCAGCCTTCGCGGATTCAGCAACAGCCGCTCGCTTGTCTGGTTGGCCTGCGTCCCCCTCGCTCTCTTCGGCCTGGGTGTCTTCAACCTGGCGGCCCACGCCGCCGAGCTCCCCGAGCTCACTCCGGCCTTCCTGGCCAACAACATGTTCCTGTTGATCTGCGCCGCTCTGGTGATCTTCATGAACGCCGGCTTCGCCATGGTGGAAGCCGGGATGTGCCGCCAGAAGAATGCCGTCAACATTCTTGCCAAGAACCTGATCGTCTTCGCCCTGGCGGTGACGGCCTACTGGTTCATTGGCTACAAGATCATGTACAACGCCAGCTGGGTGATTCCGGGCTGGTTCAAGTTCGGCGGCCTGTTCTTCGATCCCACCGTCACCCCCGAGATGGTGACCGATGGCAAACTGGTGCCCAGCGTTGATTTCCTCTTCCAGGCCGCCTTCGCCGGCACAGCCGCCACGATCGTGTCCGGCCTGGTGGCCGAGCGGATCAAGTTTGGCGAGTTTGTGATCTTCTCCCTGGTGCTGGTGGGCGTGCTCTACCCCATCTCCGGCTCCTGGCAGTGGAACGTGGGTGAGGGCTGGCTCAACAAGATGGGCTTCATCGACTTCGCCGGCTCCACCGTGGTGCACTCCTTCGGTGCCTGGGCGGGTCTGATCGGAGCCATGTTGCTTGGACCCCGGATCGGCAAGTTTGTGGGCGGCAAGCCCCAGGCCATTCCAGGCCACAACCTGGCGATCGCCACCCTGGGCTGCCTGATCCTCTGGCTCGGCTGGTATGGCTTCAATCCCGGCTCCTGGCTGTCCATGGCCCCCGAGGTGCCTTACATCGCTGTGACCACCACCCTCGGCGCAGCCGGCGGCGGCATCGCGGCCACCCTGGTGAGCCAGTTCACCGGGGGCAAGCCTGACCTCACCATGACCATCAACGGTGTGCTGGCAGGCCTGGTGGGTGTGACCGCCGGTTGCGACGGCTTCTCCATGCCCGCAGCCTGGGTGGTGGGCTTCATCGCCGGTGTGATCGTGGTGTTCTCCGTGGCCTTCATTGACGGCCTCAAGATCGACGATCCGGTGGGTGCCTTCTCGGTGCACGGCACCTGCGGCATCTGGGCCACCCTGGCGGTGGGTCTGTTCAACACCGACAAGGGTCTGCTCACCGGCCACGGCTTCAGCCAGCTGGGCGTTCAGATCGTGGGTGTGGTGGCATTCGCGGTCTTTGCGATCGTCTCCTCCTGGATTGTCTGGTCGGTCATCGGCGCCCTCTTCGGTGGCATCCGTGTCACCGAGCAGGAAGAGATCGAAGGCCTCGACATCGGCGAGCACGGCATGGAGGCGTATCCCGACTTCGCCGCCACGGCCAAGTAAGGGTTCTCCCCCTGCGTCCATGGGCCCGCGGCACGCCGCGGGCTTTTTTATTGGCCCTGGCCGGGGCTGGGCTGGTTCCCGCCATAGCGTGAGGGGCGTCAGTCCTTCCCAGCCACATCCCCCATGGCCAGCTCCTATGACCTGATCGTGCTCGGGGCCGGCTCCGGTGGGCTGGCCGCCGCCAAACGGGCCGCCAGCTACGGCGCCCGGGTGGCGATTGTGGAGGGAGACCGGGTGGGCGGCACCTGCGTGATCCGCGGCTGCGTGCCCAAAAAACTGCTGGTGTACGGCTCGGCCTACCAGCACCTGCTGGCCGATGCCGCCAGCTACGGATGGAGCACCGGACCAGTGCGCTGTGACCAGGCCACCCTGCTGGCCAACGTGCGAGCCGAAGTGGATCGGCTCAACGCGCTGCACATCGGCTTTCTGGAGAAGGCCGGGGTGGAGCTGGTGCCCGGCTGGGGGCGATTCCAGGACGCCCACACCGTGGCCGTGGCCTCGACGTCCGGCGGGGAACCGCAACTCCTGCACGGCGAACGGATCCTGATCGCCGTGGGTGGCCGGCCCCAGCGCCCGGAGATCCCCGGGGCCGAGCTGGGCTGGCTCAGCGACGACCTCTTTGAACTCGAGCGCTTCCCCGATCGCGTGGTGGTGGTGGGAGCTGGCTTCATCGCCTGCGAATTCGCCGGGATTCTCAACGGCCTGGGGGTGCAGGTGACCCAGCTGGTGCGCGGCGACCACCTGCTGCGGGGCTTCGACCGGGAGGCCAGCGAGGCGGTGCGCGCCGCCATGGAAGCCAGCGGCATTGAGATCCGGCTGGCCCACTCGCCCGCAGCGATCACCGGCCAGTGCGCCCCCGGCGAACTCACCGTGACCACCCAGAGCGGGGAGCAGATCCCCTGCGGCGGCGTGCTGCTGGCCACCGGCCGCAAGCCCTTCCTCCAGGGGCTCAACCTGGAGGCCGCCGGGGTGGCCGTGGAGGGCAGCCGCATCCCGGTGGATGCCGATCAGCGCACCAACGTGCCGGGCATCTACGCCGTGGGCGATGTGACCGACCGGATCAACCTCACCCCGGTGGCGGTGGATGAGGGTCGCGCCTTCGCCGACACCGTGTATGGCCACAAGCCCCGCCAGGTGGACCACAGCCTGGTGGCCAGTGCGGTGTTCAGCCAGCCCGAACTGGCCAGCGTGGGGCTCACCGAGGAACAGGCGATCGAGCGCTGCGGTGCCGATGGGATCACGGTGCACCGGGCCCGCTTCCGGCCCATGAGCCAGGCCCTACCGGCCCGGGATCCCAAGGTGCTGCTCAAGCTGATCGTGGACAGCGCCACCACCCAGGTGCTCGGCTGCCACATGGTGGGAGACCACGCCGCCGAGATCATCCAGATGGCGGCCATCGCCATCGGCATGGGGGCCACCAAGGCCGACTTCGACCGCACCATGGCCCTGCACCCCTCCGTGGCAGAGGAGTTCGTGACGATGCCGAACTAGGCGGCGATCCGGCGCTTGCGCAGGTCGTCGGCCAGCATCACCAGCAGCGGAGCCAGGAGCACCAGGGGCAAGAGCTGGCGATCGAAGGGGGCCATGGCAAACAGCCGCGACAGGGGTGGCCAGAACAGGAGCAGCGCCGTGAAGACCACCTCCATCGCCACCCCAAACCAGAGCAAGGGGTTGGTGCGCCAGCCCTGCCGCACCAACGCGACAAACGCCGAACGCCGATCGCTGCGGCAGGCCAATGCCACGCCGATCTGGCCGGCCACGATGCAGGTGAACGCCACGCTCGAGGCCTGGTGCTGGATGGCCGTGAGCACGGGGCCCGCCTGGCCATGCAGCAACAGGGGGGCGGCCTGGCGCAGCTCGGTCCAGCTCACACCATGGAGGCGCCAGGTGAGCCAATAGGCCGCCATGGCCACCAGCGCTTCCGCCAGACCCAGCACCAGATAGGCGCGGATCATCAGCGGGCGATCCAGCAGCGGCGCCGTGCGCCGCCGGGGCGGCTGGTGCATCAGCCCCCCCTCCGGAGCCTCCGCGCCCAGGCCCAGCGCCGGCAACAGATCGGTGCCCAGATCCACCGCCAGGATCTGCAGCACCGTGAGGGCCGCCGGGATCTGGAAGGCCACCATGGCCAGGAAGGGCGTCATCTCCGCCACGTTGCTGGCCAGCACGTAGGGCAGAAACTTGCGGATGTTGGCCACCACGCCGCGGCCGTAGCGCACGGCCGTGACGATGGTGGCGAAGTTGTCGTCGAGCAGCACCACATCGGCGGCCTCCCGGGCCACATCGGTGCCCTCCAACCCCATCGCCACACCGACATCGGCGGCCCGCAGCGCCGGGGCGTCATTCACCCCATCGCCGGTGACCGCCACCACCTCGCCGAGGGCGCGGTAGGCCTGCACCAAGCGCAGCTTCTGCTCCGGAGCCATGCGGGCAAACACCAGCCGGTTGCGGTACTTGAGCAGCTGCCTGAGCTGCACATCGCTGATCAGGTCGAGGTGGTCGCCCTGGATCACCCGCACCGGATCGGCCTGGGCGTGGTTGACGCCGGTAGGGCCCTGGCCCCCGGCGGGCGGATCGAGCAGGCCGATCTGGCGCGCAATCGCCTGGGCCGTGAGGCCGTAGTCGCCGGTCACCATGGTGACCTTGATCCCGGCCTGGTGGCACTGGCGGATGGCTTCGGGCACTTCGGGCCGGGGCGGGTCATAGAGACCCAGCAGGCCCACCAGGGTGAGCTCGCTCTCCAGCTGGTCCGCCGGAGCGGCGAGCAGGGAGGGATCGAGCCGGCGCCGGGCCACCGCAATGACGCGGTAGCCGCGGGCCGCCAGATCGTCGTTGGCGGCAACCGCCGCCGCCCGCCCCTCAGGCGTGCAGTGGGCCAGCAACTCCAGCGGCGCCCCCTTGGTGATCAGCTCCAGGCCGCCATCGCGCTCCACGACCACGCTCATGCGACGCCGATGGGAGTCAAACGGCACCTCGCGGCGGCGGGGATGGCGCTGTTGCAGGGCGTCGGGGCTCAGGTTTTGGGCCAGGGCCGCCATCCACATGGCGGTCTCGGTGGGATCACCGATCGCCCGCAGGGCCGCACCGCTGCGGTCGAGGCGGGCGTTGGAGCAGAGGCAGGCCCCCGCCAACAGCTCCTGGTGGGCCGCCGGATCCACACCCGCCTGATCCCCTGTCACCCGATCCCCAGCAGGCCGCCCGCTGGCTCCCGGCAACCAGGTGGCCTCCACCGCCATCCGGTTGCAGGTGAGGGTGCCGGTCTTGTCGCTGCAGATCACACTCACCGAGCCCAGGGTTTCCACGGCGGAGAGCCGCCGCACCAGGGCCTTCTGGCTGGCCATCCGCTGCACATTGATGGCCAGGGCCAGGGTGACGGTGGGCAGCAACCCCTCGGGCACGTTGGCCACGATGATCCCCACCGCGAACACCAGGCTCTCCAGCGGCGCCATGCCCACAAACAGCAGGCTGAGGCTGAAGGTGATCACCCCCATCACCAGGGCGATCACGGTGATGGTGCGCACGATGTGGCCCACCTGCTCCTCCAGGGTGGTCACCCCGCGGGGGGTGGCGGCGGTGAGGTGGGCCACATGGCCGAATTCGGTTTCGCCGCCGGTGGCATAGACGATGGCCTCACCCCGACCCGCGGCCACGGTGGTGCCGGCCAGGGCCAGGTTGGCCCGCTCCCGGGTGGGGATCAACGCCGCCTTGTCAATGACCGATGCCGCGACAGGAGTGGCAATCGCCTCGGCGTGGCGCGCCACCGCCTGGGACTCCCCGGTGAGCACCGAGAGATCCAGGCTCAACTCCACGGCGCGGATCAGGCGGGCATCGGCGGGCACCCGGTCTCCCTCCTCCAGCAGGATCCGATCGCCCGGCACCAGCAGCTCGGCGGAGAGCTGGGTGGGCACGCCGTCGCGGAACAGGCGCACCTGGCGGGGCAGGGAGCGCTTGAGCGCCGCCAGGGTGCGTTCGGCCTGGTAGTCCTGCCAGAAGGAAAACACCCCGTTGATCAGCACCACGGCCCAGATCGCCCAGCCGAGCTGGGGGGTGCCGGCGGCAAAGGCCAGGCCCCCAGCCACCCAGAGCAGCAGGGCCATGAAATGCACCAGCTGGTCGATGAACCGCAGCACCAGGGGGCGGCGGCGCAGGCTCGGGAGGCGATTGGCTCCGAACCGCTCCAAGCGCCGCTGGGCCTCGAGCTGACTCAGGCCCTGGGGTGTGCTCTGCAGCGCCGCCGGCACCGCCTCCACCGGGAGTGACCAGATCGGCTGGCTGGCCGAAAGCAGCACGGAACCACCAGCGATGCGGACGGTTTCATCATGAACAGCCTGTCCTTACCCTGCCAGCAGGTCCGAGCCCGCAGCCGCACCCTGCCCATGCTGAGTCTGTTGATCGACCTGGTTGTCATCTTCGGCCTGTCGGTGCTGGCGACGCTGGTGTGCCACCGCCTCAAGCTGCCATCGGCCATCGGCCTGCTGGTGGGCGGGGTGCTGGCGGGGCCCGAGCTGCTTGGCCTGGTGCGCAACGTGCACGAGATCGAACTGCTGGCCGAAATCGGCGTGGTGCTGCTGCTGTTCGTGATCGGGCTGGAGATCTCGATCGCCGACCTGGCACGCCTGCAGCGCTTTTTCTCGGTGGGCGGCAGTGTCCAGTTCTTCGGCACCGCCACGGTGGTGGGCGGCCTACTGCTGCCCACGGGCCTGAGCGGCCAGCAGGCCCTCTACCTCGGCTTCGTCGCCGCCCTCTCCAGCACGGCAATCGTGCTGCGGATGCTCCAGGAGCGGGCCGAGCTGGATACCCCCCACGGCCGCTCGGTGCTGTCGATCCTGATCTACCAGGACATCGGCGTGGTGCCCGTGATGCTGATGGCCCCCCTGCTGGCCGGCGGGGCAGGGGGTTCCGGACTCGGCGCCATCGGCCTGCTCCTAGCCAAGGTGGCACTGGTGGGGGTTTTCGGCTTCTGCGCCTACCGCTGGCTGGTGCCCTTTGTGCTGGAGCGCATCACCCGCACCCGCAGCTCGGAAGCCTTTCTGCTGGGGGTGTTCATGCTCTGTGTGGGCATCGCCGTGCTCACCCAGTCCCTGGGGCTGTCCCTGGCCCTAGGGGCCTTCCTGGCGGGCTTCATCCTCTCGGAATCGGATTACTCCCACCAGGCGGTGGCGGTGATGCTGCCCTTCCGCGACGTGCTGATGAGTCTCTTCTTCGTGTCGATCGGGATGCTGCTGAATGTGAGTTTCCTGCTGGCCCATCCCTGGCAGATCGCCCTGCTCACCCTTGGCGTGGTGCTGATCAAACCCCTGGTGGGAATCATCGCCTCCCTGCAGGTGGGCCTTCCCCTGCGCAACGCCGTGCTGGCCGGCATGGCCCTCGGCCAGGTGGGGGAATTCTCCCTTGTGGCCACCAAGGCGGGGGTGTCGGCAGGCCTGCTCAGCCAGGACATCTTCCAGACCGTGCTGGATGTGGCCGTGCTCAGCATGATCGCCACACCCTTCCTGGTGGGCAGCGGGCCAGGGCTAGCGGAATGGCTCAGCCACACCCCCTTGCACCGGCGGCTGCAGGGGCGCTGGCTGCAGGACCCACCGCCGTCCAGCGAGGCGTACAACGGTCACATCCTGATCGTGGGCTTCGGGGTAACCGGCCGCAACCTTGCCCACACGGCCCGCCGCACGGAGGTGCCCTATGCGGTGGTGGAGGTGAATGCCGGCATCGTCAAGGAGGCCCGGGCCCAGGGAGAACCGATCCACTACGGCGATGCCAGCCAGCCGCCGATCCTCGAACTGGTGCACGCCGATCGGGCCCGGGCGATTGTGGTGGTGATCGACGATCCCGCCGGGGCACGGCGGGTGGTGGAGCTCTGCCGCCGGTTCTCCCCGGATGCCTACATCCTGGTGCGCAGCCGCTATCTGCGGGAAGTGGAACCGCTGATGGCTCTCGGCGCCGACGAGGTGATCGCCGATGAACTGGAGGTGTCGATCGAGGTGTTCTCCCGGGTGCTGGCCCGGATGCTGGTGCCCCGCGAAGACATCAAGGCCCTGATCGGCGATGTGCGCGGCGACTGGCGCCGCATGACCAGGGGCCTGGCCAAGGAGGCCACCGCGGTGCACGACCTACGGGTGGCAGTACCGAACCTCGCCACCCACAGCCTGCGGCTGGGCGCCAGTTCCCCGCTGCTCGGGGCCACAATCGCCACCAGTGGCCTGCGCGAGGACTTTGGCGTCAACGTGCTGGCCGTGACGCGCGCGGGCACAGCGATGGGAAATCCCCCCAGCGAGCTGGAG
>NZ_JAGQBE010000040.1 GCF_024345475.1 Cyanobium sp. T1B-Tous | reverse complement strand
CGGATCCGCCGGGATCGAGAGGGCCGGCCGGATCACCACGCCGTGCTGGTGGCCCATACCTTTGTGGCGGGCGGGCAGACCAGCGAGTCGGAGCGGGAACTCACCCTCGGCAACGTCGACCGGGTGAGCGTGGAAGCCTTCGCCGGCTTCGACTACGTCGCCCTGGGGCATCTGCATGGCTCCCAGCAACTGGATGGTCCCCGGGTGGCCTACTCCGGCACCCCCCTGCCCTACTCGTTCTCCGAGCAGCACCACACCAAATCGGTGCGGATTGTCGAGCTCGATGCCACCGGCAACGCCAGTGTGGAACGGGTGCCCCTGGGGGTGGGGCGCAAGCTCTGCACCATCGAGGGCTGCCTCGAGGAGCTGTGCCGTGCGCCCCAGTACGCCGACGCGGAGGAGGCGCGGGTGCGGGTCGTCCTCACCGATGAGGTGCTGCCCCTGCAGGCCATGGCCCGCCTGCACACCCGTTTCCCCCATGTGGCCGAGCTGCGCCACCGCCCCCCGGAGGTGCTCCGCTCCACGGCCAGCAACCGCAACCAGCAGGTGCGCGAGGCCAGTTCCCCCCTGGCGCTGGCAGCCGCTTTCTTCGCGGATCAACAGGGACGCCAGGCCAACCCGGCCGAAGCCCAGCTCCTGCAGGAGGCCCTGGAAGCCGTTGGCCGGGGAGGGGAGCGGTGAAGCCCCATCGGCTCCAGATCGAGGCCTTTGGCCCCTACGCCGACCCGGTGGAGATCGGCTTCGACGCCCTCAGCCAGGAGGGGCTCTTCCTGATTCACGGCACCACCGGCGCCGGCAAGACCTTCCTGCTGGATGCGTTGTGCTTTGCGCTCTATGGCGAGGTGTCGGGGGATCGCAGCATCAAGGCCCTGCGATCGGATCACGCCGACCCGGCGGCGGTGCCGCGGGTGTGCCTGGAGTTTTCCGCCGGGGGGGCCCGCTATCGGGTGGAGCGCTCCCCCGCCTACACCGCCCTGAAGTCCCGCGGGGCCGGCACCACCGAGAAGGCGGCCCAGGGGGTGCTGTTCCGGCTGGTTGGGGGCGAGTGGGAGCCGATCGCCAGCCGGACCACCGAAGTGAGCCGGGAGGTGGAAGGGCTGGTGGGGCTGAATGTGGGCCAGTTCCGCCAGGTGATCCTGCTGCCCCAGGGCAAGTTCGCCGAGGTGCTGCGGGCCCGGGCGGAGGAGCGGGAAGCCCTGCTCAAAACCCTCTTCGACACGGTGATGTTTGAGCAGGCCGCCGGTTGGCTCGACGACAGGGCCAAGGCCGGCCGCATCGCCGTGGCCGAACAGACCCGGGCCCAGGAGGTGCTGCGGCGCCAGGCCGCCCACGCCTGGAGCCCCTACGCCCTGGAGCCCGAAACCGAAGCCGAGCCCGAGCCCGCCACCCAGGCCGATCTGGAGCGGCTGGTGGAGCGGATCGCCGCCGTGGTGGCGAGCACGGCGGCCTGCCTCACCCAGGCCGGTGCCCACCTCAACGCGGCCCAAACAGCCCAGGCGGCGATGGACAAGCTGGCGGACCGCTGGGATCGCCGGGCCGTGGCCCGCGCCCGGCTGACGGACCTGGAGGCCAAGCAGCCGGCGGTGCAGGACTACCGCCAGCGCCTGGGCCGGGCGGAACGGGCGGAGCAGCTGCGGCCGAGCGTGGAGGCCGAACGGCAGGCGCGGGAGGCGCTGGCCACCCTGCAGAGCGGCCTCCACAGCCAGCGACTGGAGACAATCCGGGCCCGCGATGGCGCCCAGGCCCTGCCGCTATCGGTGGAGGTGCTCGATCTGATGGCGCTGCCCAGCCTGGAAGCACTGGCGGCAGCCCGCAGCGACCTGGCGGTGCGGCGCAGCGAAGTGGCGGCCCTGGTGAGCCAGGCCCAGGAGGCGGAGCAGGCCCGAGCCAAGGCAGCGGCGGCCCGCACCGCCGCGGACCAGGCCGAAGAGCTCCTCAAGCGCAGCCTCACCAACCGGGAGCAACGGCAGCAGAGCCGGCAGGTGGCCGCTGAGGCGTTGGCCCAGGCCCGCTCGGCGGGGGATCAGCTCAACGGGCTGCAGCGGGCCGCCCAGGAGGGCCTCGAACGGGCCCGGGCGGTGGAAGCCCTGGCCACCGCCCAGCAGCGCGAACGCGACAGCCTCGCCGCCAAGGTTCAGGCCGACCGGCAACGCGCCGAGGCCCAGGCCGCCCTGGACGCGTGCCGGCGGCGTCAGATCGCCGGTATGGCCGCCCAACTGGCCGGGGGCCTGGTGCCAGGCGCCCCCTGCCCCGTCTGCGGCGCCCCCGAGCATCCCGCCCCCGCCCAGCCCACCGATCCAGCCAGCAGCGAAGCGGCGCTCACGGCAGCGGAGCGGGCGGTGCAGGGCGCCAGCCGGGCGGCGGAACAGGCCGCGGTGGCCGTGGAGAAAGCCCAGGGGGAACGCAAGGCCGTGCTGGAGAAGGCCGGCGTGGCGGCCACCGATCCCGAGGCGGCCGCAGCGGCTGCTCGGGGAGCAGCGGAGGCCCTGGCCGCAGCCCAGGGGCTGGCTGCGCAGGCCAGCAGCCTGGAGCAGGCGATCCAGGCCGACGACCAGGCGTTGCAGGCCCTGCAGGACACCATCCAGACCGCCAACACGGAGCTGGCCCTGCAGACGCGCAGCGCCGCCGACGCCAGCGAGCGGGCCGCCAGCCTGGGCGCCGCGATCGCCCGGGACCTGGGTGAGGGCGTCGATCCCCAGCAGGTGCTGCAGGGTTTCGGGCCCCTGGAGACGGCCTTGAAAAACCTCGCCACCAGCTCCGCGGCCAGCACCGGGGCCACGAGTCGGCTGGAGCAGGCCTCAGGCCGCCTGGCCCAGGACCTGGCCGCATCGGAGTTTGCCGATGGCCAGGCCGTGGAGCAGGCCCTGAAGGAGGCCAGCGTGCGCGCGCACTGGGCCCAACGGATCCAGGCCTACGAGACCGAGGTGATCGAACTCAACGGGCTGCTGGCCAGCGCCGATCTGGCCGACCTGCCGGAGGCGCGGCCCGACACCGCCGCCGCCCAGGCCGCCACGGCCGCGGCCGACGGAGCCCGAACGGAGGCCACCCGGCGCGACACCCAGGCCCGGGGAGCCCAGGCCGAGATCCAGCGGCTCGCCGGCGAGCACCGCCAGGGGGCCGAGGCCCTGGCCGGCATCCAGGAACGGGCCCAGCTGCTCAGCGGCGTGGCCGACCGCTGCCAGGGCCGGGCCGCCCCCTACATCTCCCTGCAGCGCTGGGTGCTCTCGGCCTACCTGGGGGAGATCTGCAGCTATGCCAACCAACGGCTGGAGTTGATGACCTCCGGTCGCTACCAGCTGCGGCTCACCGATGGGGGCAGCCGGGGCGGACGCCAGGCGGGCCTGGGGTTGCGGGTGCTCGATGCCTACACCGGCGAGGAGCGGGAGGTGAGCAGCCTGTCCGGGGGCGAGACCTTCCAGGCCTCCCTGGCCCTGGCCCTCGGGGTCGCCGACACGGTGCAGGCCCATGCGGGCGGGGTGCGGCTGGAGGCCCTGTTCATCGACGAGGGCTTCGGCACCCTGGATCCCGACAACCTGCAGCTGGCGATGGACGAACTCGACCGCCTGCGGGAAGGGGGGCGCCTGATCGGCATCATCAGCCACGTGGGCGGCCTCCGGGAGCGCATCCGCTGCGGCATCGAGGTGCTGGCCAGCGACCGGGGCTCCACGGTGCGCGTTGGCTCCACCGTGGAGCCCCGGTGACGATGCCGGGGGAAGACGCCGGATGAAGGCAGGAGAGAAAGCGGGCGGCGGGAATCGAACCCGCATCATCAGCTTGGAAGGCTGAGGTTTTACCACTAAACTACGCCCGCAGCAGTACGGATGTACCGTGCCACCTCCGGTTCGCGCCTCCGCCGGGAGGTCCGAATCCTGGAGCTGCTGCATTATGGCCTGCGCCCCCAGACCGCCACTGCCGTCCTTGACGCCTGAATCCCAAGCGGCAGTTCCTGCATCCCTGGGGAAGGGGGCTCGCCGGCGACTGGTCTGGAGCTATGGCCTGGGCGACATCGGCACCGGCATGGCGGCCACCCAGCTGGGCTTCTATCTGTTCGTTTTTTACACCGCCGTGGTGGGGCTGCCGGCCTGGATGGCAGGCCTGGTGCTGATGGTGCTCAAGGTGTGGGACGGCATCAACGATCCTCTGGTGGGCTGGCTGAGCGACCACACCAAACATGCCTGGGGGCCCCGTCTGCCCTGGATGGCCGGCAGCGCCATCCCCCTCGGCCTGGCCTTGGTGGCGATGTGGTGGGTGCCTCCCGGTGGCGACTGGCAGAAGTTCACCGTGCTGGTGGCGATCCAGCTGGTGGCGATGGCGCTCTACACCGGCGTCAACCTCCCCTATTCCGCCCTCGCCTCCGAACTCACAAGCTCCACCCAGCTGCGCACCGAGCTCAATGCCAGCCGTTTCACCGGCTCAATCCTGGCGGGCCTGGCGGGCCTGGTGCTCGGCGCCCTGTTGCTGGGCCAGGGCGCCTCGGGCTACCTGCGCATGGGCCTGGTGTCCGGGCTCACCCTGACCGTGTTCACCCTGCTGTGCTGCTGGGGCCTGGCCCCCTTTGCCCGCACCTGCCAGCGACCCACCAGCCAGCCCGAACCGATCCGCCACCAGCTGCGCCGCATCGCCGGCAACCCACGCTTTGTCAAGGTGCTGGGGCTCTACCTGCTGCTGTGGTGTGCCCTGCAGCTGATGCAGCCCGTGTCGCTGATCTTCCTGGCGGTGGTGATGCACCTGCCCGAGAGCTGGAGCACCTGGATCCTGATCCCCTTCCAGCTCAGCGCCCTGGCCGGACTGCAGCTCTGGAGCCGGGTGGCGGGCCGCCATGGTCGCGTCTGTGCCCTGCGCTGGGGCACGGGCCTGTGGATCGCCGGTTGCGTCGGGGCCACCCTGCTGATCCCCCTGGATGCCAACACCGCGCCCCTGGCCAGCGTCAGCAATGGCATCGGCGTGGGCCTGCTGCTGCTCACGATCATGGTGACCGGCCTCGGGGCCTCCACCGCCTACCTGATCCCCTGGGCCCTGTTGCCCGATGCGGTCGACGCCGACCCTGACAAGCCCGCCGGGCTCTACACCGCCTGGATGGTGGTGACCCAGAAACTGGGCATCGGCGTAGCCGTGTTCGCCCTCGGCAACGTGCTCAGCCTGAGTGGCTACCAAGCCAGCGCAGGCCTGGTGCAACCAGGCACCGCCCTCGCCACCATCCGCCTCTGCATGGGCCTGATTCCGGCCGTGCTGATCGTCGTTGGCCTCCTGGTGATGCGACGCTGGCCTGAGAAAGGCCTGCATCTGCACCAGCCCACTTCGCCATGACCGGCCCCCAGCCATGACAGCCCTCCAGCCATGAAGCGTCCCGTCTGGCTGAAGGCCCCCCGCTGGCTGCTGCGCTTGGGAGCCAGCCTGCTGATCGGTGGCCAGGCGATGAGTGCGGTGGCCAAGGGGCGCATCGGCTTCAACGACCTGATGCAGGAGCTGATGGAAGCCGGGCCAGGCAGCTTCCTGATCGTGCTGATCACCGCCCTGGCGGCCGGCACCGTGTTCAACATCCAGGTGGCAGCCGAGCTGTCCAAACAGGGGGCCAGCGCCACCGTGGGCGGACTGCTCGCCCTCGGGCTGTCGCGGGAAATCGCGCCCCTGCTCACCGCCACCCTGCTCACCGGCAAGGTGGCCACGGCCTATGCGGCCCAGATCGGCACCATGAAGGTGACCGAACAGATCGACGCCATCACCATGCTGCGCACCGACCCGGTGGAATACCTGGTGGTACCCCGCGTCGTGGCCATGGTGATCATGGCGCCGGTGCAATGCCTGCTGTTCTTCTGGGTGGGGATCTGGTCCGGCCAGGTGAGCAGCACCCTCCTGTACAGCATCCCGCCAGCGGTGTTCTGGAACTCGGTGCGCACCTGGATGGAGCCTGACGACCTGCCATCGATGCTGTTGAAGGCGGTGGTGTTTGGCTTGCAGATCGCCGTGATTGCCTGCGGCTGGGGGCTCACCACCCGGGGCGGTCCCAAGGAGGTGGGCACCAGCACCACCGGTGCCGTGGTGATGATCCTGGTCACCGTCGCCCTGATGGACGCCCTGCTCACCAAGTTGCTGTTCAGCTGATGGTTTCCCTGTCCCCTGGCTCCAGCGGCGTCGTTCTGGCCCCGCGCATCGGCGTGCCCCTCGGGGTAATCGTGTTGGCACTGGCCTGCCTTGGCCTAGGGCCGCTCTGGGGCGGCGCCCCCTGGCTGAGCCTGGCGGTGGCCGTGTTCGGCCTGTTTCTGCTGCTGCAAACCTGGCTGCTGCGGCTGGAGTTCGGCCCAGATGCCCTGTTGGTGTGGCGCCAGCAGAGCCTGCTGCGCCGCTTCCCCTATGCCGCCTGGCTGGGCTGGAAGCTCTTCTGGCCCGGCGTGCCGGTGCTGTTCTATTTCCGTGAACAGGCCAGCATTCACCTGCTGCCAGTGCTCTTCGATGCCGCCACACTGCGCGAGCAACTGGAGCAGCACCTGAGCCAGCTCAGCCCCCCGGAGCATTCCGATCCCCCCAGCGATGCCTGAAGCCCCCAGCCCTGAAGGCCCCAGCCCTGACGACCCCAGCCCTGAAGCCCCCAGTCTTGAAGCGGCAAGCTCTCCGGTGGCAAGCCCGGATGTCGCAAGCCCGGATGTCGCATCCCCAGACGTCGCAAGCCCGGATGGCGCGCGCCCTGAATCCGACTGGGCGGCATGGGCCCTCACGGAACTGCGCCAACAGCGCCAGGCCCTGCAGGAGGAGATTCAGCAGCTCGAAAGCCGCCGCAGCCTGATCCAGAAGGAGATCGAAAGCAGCTTCGCCGGCCAGGCCGATGGGGTGGCCCGCCGGCTCAAGGGCTTCCAGGACTACCTGGTGGGCGCCCTGCAGGATCTGGCCGTGGCGGCCGAGCAGGTGGACCTGGTGCCCCAGCAGGTGCTGGTGCAGCCCTCCCCCCTCGACCAGGCCAGCGCCCCCCCTGCCCCCGAACCCGGCACCCCCGTGGCCGCTGCGGGGTTGTTCAGCCAGGACGAAGCCCTGATCCGCGAGCGCCTGGCCGGCTTCGGCGGCCAACCGGATTTCTACGCCGATCCCTGGCAGTTGCGCCGCACCCTCGAGCCCAGTGGCGCCGCCCTGCTGGACGACTGGTTCCTGGGGCAAGGGGGCCGGGGCGCCCAACCCAGCTGCGGCAGCCGCAGCCGCAATGCCCTGGTCACCGCCGCCGCCATCGCCATCCTCGGCGAGCTCTACGGCGAGCGGTTCCAGACCCTGGTGCTGGCCAGCCAGCCGGAGCGCCTGGGGGAATGGCGCCGGGGGCTGCAGGACTGCCTGGGCCTGTCGCGGGAGGATTTCGGCCCCACCAGTGGCATCGTGCTGTTCGAACGGGCCGATGCCCTGGTGGAGCGGGCCGACCGCCTCGAAGAGCGGGGCGAGCTGCCCTTCATCGTGGTGGATGCGGGCGAGCAGGTGATCGACATCCCGATCCTGCAGTTCCCGGTGTGGCTGGCCTTCGCCGCCGGTCCCGGCGAACTCGCCAGCGACGAGCCCTACTGACCTCCCTGCCATGCCCCACCTGATCACCCTGCCCCTCTTGCTCGCCGGCTACCTGCTGGGTTCCATCCCCAGCGGCTACCTGGCGGGCCGCTGGCTGGCTGGCCTCGACATTCGCCGCGAGGGCTCCGGCTCCACCGGCGCCACCAACGTGCTGCGGGTGGTGGGCAAGGGCCCTGCCCTGGCGGTGTTTCTGGTGGACGTGCTCAAGGGCAGCGCCGCGGTGCTGCTGGCCAAGGCCGTGCTCGATCCCTTCGGCGTTGGCGTGGTGCTGGCCGGCCTGGCGGCCCTGGCCGGTCACATCTGGCCGGTATGGCTGGGCTGGAAGGGAGGCAAGGCCGTGGCCACGGGGCTGGGCATGCTGCTTGGGCTCACCTGGCCGGTGGGCCTGGCCTGCTTCGGCATCTTCCTGGCGGTGCTGAGCCTGAGCCGGATCGTGTCGCTGTCGAGTGTGGTGGCCGCCCTGTCGCTGCCCCTGCTGATGCTGGGCTGGTTCGCCGACCAGGGCCTGGGCCTGCGCTGGCCCTACCTGGCCCTGGCCCTGCTCACCACCGTGCTGGTGGTGTGGCGCCATCGCAGCAACATCCAGCGGCTGCTGGCCGGCACCGAACCCCGATTGGGCGCCTCGAAAGGCTGAGCCTGGCGGCCCACAAGCCAGACATTCAGGCCAGCTCGCGACTGCGCTGGGCAGCCGCCACCACGGCCTCGATCAGGGCAGAGCGCAACCCGGCCTGCTCGAGCTGGCGCAGGCCGGCGATGGTGGTGCCACCGGGGGAACTCACCATGTCCTTGAGCTCACCGGGGTGGAGATCCCGCTCCAGCATCAGGGCCGCACTGCCGGCCAGGGTGCGGTGGGCCAGCCGCTGGGCCAGCAACCGCGGCAGCCCGGCCGCCACGGCACCATCGGCGAGCGCTTCGGCCACCACCGCCACGAAGGCCGGCCCGGAGGAGGTGAGGGCCAGAAACGCATCGAGCTGGGGTTCTGGGAGCTCATGCACCTCACCCACCTGAACGAACAGCTGCCGCACCCACTGGCGCTGGTCTGGCTCAACGCCCGCCCCAAAGGCCAAGCCGGTGAGCCCGGCCCGCACCAGGGCGGGCGTATTGGGCACGGCGCGCACGCACTGGCGCTGCGGGAACAGGCGCTGCAGCCGCTCCAGGGTGACCCCCGCCAACACCGAGATCAGCAGCCCCCCCGAGCCACCAGCGGCGGCCTGGGCCGCCAACTCCAGCTGCTGGGGCTTCACCGCCAGCAGCACCACCGGCGCGGCCCAGGCGGCGGTGGGATCGGTGTCCACGGCCAGGCCAGGGTGGGCCTGACGCAGGGCCGCTGCGGAAGCTTCGCTGGCCACCACCGCCCGCACCCCATCCGAGGGCACCAGCCCCGCCTCCAGCAGCGGGAACAGCAAAGCCTGGGCCATGCGGCCCAGGCCCACCACGCCGAAGGTTGGCGTCACGGGTGCCCTAGATGGCGGCGTCCTGACGACCCCAGGCCGGACTGGGGGCAGCCTCCTGCTGGGGCTCGCTGTCCCGGGACACGATCGTGGGGGAGGAGGCCTCCTCGCTGGCGGCGGTGGTCACCGTGACGCAGCTGGGGGCGAACAGGAAGATGCTCTCGCCCACCCGCTCCTGGTGGCCGTCGATGGCGAAGGTGCCGCCAGCCACGAAATCCACGGCGCGCTGGGCCTGATCCGGCTCCATCATCGTGAGGTTGAGGATCACGGTCTTGCGCTCGCGCAGGGCCTGGATGGCGCGGGGCATCTCATCAAAGCTGCGCGGCTCCATCAGGGTCACCTCGGCGGCGGCTGTGGACAGGCCGGGCATGCCGATCACGTTGGTGCCGGCGAAGGGGTCGTCAGCCGAGAAATCCGAGCTCAGGGCCAGGGCACTGGAACGGCTGGTGTAACTGGGCTCGGGCAGCTCGCCACCGTCGTAATCGAGCTCATCGTCGTAGTCGCCATCGAGATAGTCGTCTCCGGAGACAACAGCACGCAGGCGGGAGAACAACGACACGGAGCGAACCTCTCAGGAAGCTTTCCACCTGAATAGCGTCCCACGCCAATGGCGGCAAGGGTTTCAGCAGGAAATTTGGCGCTCTTGCGCGGGACGACCCAGCCGCTGATCAGGGCGACAGGGCCGGTCGGGGCCCAAACAGACCGCTGCCGATGCGCACCCAGGTGCTGCCTGCCGCGGCCGCCTCAGGCCAATCGCCGCTCATGCCCATCGAGCGCTCCGGCAGCCCCAGCTCCGTCGCCAGGGCCGCGCATTCGGCAAACAACCCACCCCGCTCCTCCGCCGTGAGCCCGAGGGGAGGCAGGGTCATCAGGCCGACGGGCCGCAGGGGTGCCAGCCCGGCCAGCTCGAGCCAATGCTCCCGCAGCTCAGCGGGCTCAAAACCGGTCTTGGCGGGATCGGGGCGGAACTTGACCTGAAACAGCACCGCGGGCTGGCGCTGCTCTTCGGCGGCAAGGCGGGCGAGACGCCGGGCCAACGCCAGGCTGTCGAGGGAGTGGATCGTGCCGAAATGGCGCACCACGCCGCGGGCCTTGTTGGCCTGCAACCGGCCGATGAAATGCCAGTCGAGGGGCTCGAGCTCAGCCAACTCCGCCTGCTTGGCCACGGCCTCCTGGAGCCGGCTCTCGCCAAAGCTGCGCTGGCCGGCGGCCACCGCCTCACGGATCCGCTCCGCCGGCTGGCCCTTGCTCACCGCCAACAGGCGGCAGCCCGGCGGCAGCTCGGCGCGCAGGAGGGCCAATCGCTCCGCCAGAGAATCAGATGAAGGTCTGGTCAAACAACTGACGCCAGTGGGCGTGGACCTCCGGGCTTTCACGGCGGGCCCGGGCCAGATTCTGCTCGGCGTAGTGGCGGGCATCCATCAGGGGCACCACCTCGAAGGTGGCGCCACGGGGCTGCAGGGTGACCACAAAGAAAATGCGCTGGGCGTAGAGGGTGGCGAACAGATCACGACCTTCGGCCACCGGAGCCACCCGGTAGAGCATCCCGAACGTCGGATGGTTGAGATAGCGCTCGTTCGTCACCAATGTGCTGTTCACCGATGGGTTGCTCGCCAATGGGTTGCTTGCCAATGGGTTGCTTGCCAGTGCGGTCGGTCTCGGGCCATTAAAGGTCACCGACTTTCCAACGCAGCACCAGCACCCCCAGCAGCAATCCCGCCGCCGTGCCGTTGAGCAGGGCGCGGCCCGCGCCCGAGGCGGGGCGATGCAACTGCTGGGGCGGCAGCCAGCAGCCCCCGCGGGCCAGCAGCGCCTCGGCTCCCTGCTCGGCCCGCAGCAGCACATTGGCCAGCAGCCGCTCCCCCACCGCCAACACCAGGCCGAGGCCGGCCTTCCAGCCCAGGCGCTTGAAATTCACGGCGCGGGTTGCAACAGATCGCAACAGGTTCTGGAGCTCCTCCTGCACCAGGGGGAGAAAACGCAGGGCCAGCAACAGGGTGAAACCCAGCCGTTCCACCGGCCAGCCCAGCCGTGCCAGGGGGGCCAGCAGCCAGCTGATCGCCCACACCAGCTGTTCGGGGGAGGTGCTGAGCAGCAGCAGGTTGGCGCTGTGCACCAGGGTGAACAGCAAGGTGGCGCCGTTGAGGCCGAGCTCCGCCGAGCGCCGGGTCACCACCAGGGGGCCCTGGCGCAGCAGCACCCAGGGCGTGCCGGAGCGCTCCGGCGGCGCACTGCCAGGCGGGCCGGGCTCCAGCCGCAGTTCGGCCGGGGGACGCTGCAGCGCGGCCGGCGGCGCCGAGCCGGCGGGCAACAGGGCCGCCAGACCACCCACCAGCAGGGCCAGGGCCAGCAGCAGGGGCAGACTGCGGCGCCACAGCCGCCAGCTCAGCCCGCTGACGGCGGTGATCAGCAACAGCAGGCCCACCAGGCTGAGGCGCCAGAGCGGTCCGGCCAGGATCGGCGTCACCAGGAACACCAGGCTCCAGGCCAACTTCAGGCGCGGGTCGAGCCGGCGCAGCCAGCTGGCGCCCCCAGCCGGCTCAGCCGGATCGGGGGCGGCGTACTGGCCGATGGGGATCTGGCGCAGAACGTCCACTCAGCCGCGCCTCCTCACAGGCCCTCCCTCAAGCGCCCAGTCTCACCGCCCACGGTTCTGGGTGCGGGCCAATTCTTTCTCCGCATCCCGCTGCTGCTTGCCACGCCAGAAGAGCTTGATTGGCGTGCCCTCAAAGCCCAGCCCTTCGCGGATCTGGCGCTCCACATAGCGGCGGTAGGTGTCGCCGAACAGCTTGGGCTCGTTGACAAACAACGTGAAGCTGGGGGGCCGCACCGCCACCTGGGTGCCGTAGTAGAGCCGGCCCTGGCGGCCGCCCCGGCTGGTGGGCGGCGTGCGCCAGCTGAGCGCTTCAGTGAGCACCTCGTTCACCACCGAGGTGGTGACGCGGCGGCGGTGCTGCTCCACCGCCAGCAGGGCCAGGGGGAAGATCGCCTGCACCCGCTGACCGCTGAGGGCCGAGGTGAACAGCATCGGCGCCCAGTCGAGGAAATAGAGCTTGGCGCGGAGTTCCTTCTCCATCGCCGGCATGGTATGGCTGTCCTTTTCGATGGCGTCCCACTTGTTCACCACCACCACGCAGGCGCGGCCGTCCTCTTCAATACGGCCCGCCAGGCGCTGATCCTGCTCGGTGACGCCATCGAGGGCATCGATCACCAGCACGCACACATCGGAGCGCTCGATCGCCTTGAAGCTGCGGTTGATGCCGAAGTATTCGGGGCCGTAGCTCACCGAGCGGCGACGGCGAATGCCCGCCGTATCAAGCAGTTTCCAGGTTTTGCCCTCCCGCTCGATCGTGGTGTCGATCGTGTCGCGGGTGGTGCCGCGGATCGGGCTCACAATCGCCCGGTTCTCGCCGCAGACGGCGTTGAGCAGGCTGGATTTGCCCACGTTCGGCCGGCCGATGATCGCCAGCTGGATCGGTTCCTCCTCGCCCTCCTGCTCCTCGCTGGGCGGCAGGAAGCTCACCACCTTGTCGAGCAGGTCGCCGGTGCCGGCGCCGTGGATGGCCGAAATCGGGAAGGGCTCGCCCAGGCCCAGCCCCCAGAACTCCGCCGCCATCGCCAGGCCCGCATCGGGCGACTCGCACTTGTTCACCGCCAGCAGGGTGGGAACCCCCTGGCCGCGCAGCCATTCGGCAATCGACTGGTCGGCGGCGGTGCAGCCCTGCTGGCCGTCCACGATCACCAGGGCCACGGCCGCTTCGGCCAGGGCCAGGTTGGCCTGCTCGCGGATCTCCGGCAGAAACTCGCTGTCGTCATCGAACACCAGGCCGCCGGTGTCGACCACCCGGAAGGTGCGATCGGCCCAGTAGCCCTCCTGGTAGGTGCGGTCGCGGGTCACGCCGGGCTGGTCGTGCACGATCGCTTCGCGGCTGCGGCAGAGCCGGTTCACCAGGGTGGATTTGCCCACGTTGGGGCGGCCAATGATGGCAACGACCGGTAAGGCCAAGGAAGGTATTCCTACGTCTGTCCTGTCTTGACCCTACAGAGCAGCCCCAGGGGCAGCCATCAGGAGATCGGCAGATCGCCGGGATGGCCCACCACCGGATCGGCCGGCTGATCCAGCAGCGGCGGCAGCGGACCAGCCTCGGCCAGGGCTTCGCCCCGCTCCGCCAGGTGGGCCAGCAGCCAGTTCACAGCGGTGGCGCGGCGGGTGCGGCGGGGGTAGAGCTCACCGATTGTGTAGCCGCCAAAGCCCAGCTGCTCCTTGAGCAGCTGCTTGTGCGGCTTGGCGATCGAGCGGGTGAGGGCCACGCTGGGCGGTCGCTCGGCGATGAACTGGGGTTCAACGGGGAAGGACTCCCGCCAGAGGGCGCCCGCAGCCGGGCCCGCGCTCCAGGTGCCGGAGCCGTTCTGCGCGTACCCCAGGCGCGGCCAGATCAGCTCACACACGAAGCGATCGCTGAGGCGATCGGCCAACACCGCGTCCAGCAACTGGCGGCTCAGGGGGTAGGGAACGGGGATGGGGGCGGCTTCGGCGGACGGCATCAGCCTGGAGTCCGACAATCGGATCACCATGATCACCGCCCCACCCCCCCTTGAGCTCGCCGGCCGTGGCACGCCCCGCGCCCTGCGCTGCCGCGTGCTGCAGTCGCCGCTGGCGGGGGTGAGCGATCGCATCTTCCGGGCGCTGGTGCGCCGCTGGGCCCCCGATGCCCTGCTGTTCACCGAGATGGTGAATGCCACCAGCCTGGAGCTGGGCTTCGGGCTGCAGAAGGTGGAGGAGCTCTCCAGCGAAGCCGGCCCGATCGGCGTGCAGCTGTTTGATCACCGCCCCGCCGCCATGGCCGAAGCGGCCCGGCGCGCCGAGGCCGCCGGCGCCTTCCTGATCGACATCAACATGGGCTGCCCGGTGAAGAAGATCGCCAAAAAGGGCGGCGGCAGCGGCCTGATCCGCGACCCCGCGCTGGCGGCCCGGATCGTCGACACCGTGGCGGCGGCGGTGGCCATCCCGGTGACCGTGAAAACCCGGCTGGGCTGGTGCGGGGCGCCCGAGGCATCGGCCGTGGCCTGGTGCCGCCAGCTGGAGAGCGCCGGCGCCCAGTTGCTCACCCTGCACGGCCGCACCCGCGAGCAGGGCTTCAAGGGCCAGGCCGACTGGGGCGCCATCGCCGCGGTGAAGGCCGCCCTGGCCATTCCGGTGATTGCCAACGGCGACATCCACAGCCCCGAGGATGCGGTGCGCTGCCTGGCCCAGACGGGCGCCGATGGGGTGATGGTGGGCCGGGGCACCATGGGCGCCCCCTGGCTGGTGGGCCAGCTCGATGCGGCCCTCAGCGGCCGGCCAGTCCCGCCCACTCCGGGGCCCGCCGAGAAGCTGGCCCTGGCGGCCGAGCAGTTGCGCGCCCTGGTGGCGGCCAAGGGCGACCACGGCCTGCTGATCGCCCGCAAGCACATGGGCTGGACCTGCAACGGCTTCCCCGGCGCACCCCAGTTGCGCCATGCCCTGATGCGGGCCCCCACCCCGGACACCGCCCTAGCGTTGCTCGAGAACGCTGCAGCGGGCCTGGGATGACTGCGGAGCTCTGGCTCCCCTGGCTGCTGCTGCTCTGGCCCCTGTGGCTCAGCCGACGCCCGGAAGCGAGCCGGCCCCTGTGGATGCGCCGCAGCCTGCTGGTGCTGCTGGCCCTGTTCAGCCTGCGCTATCTGCACTGGCGGGTGACGGCCAGCCTCAACCTCAACAGCCCCTTGGCGGCCAGCCTGAGTGTGCTGCTGCTGCTGGCGGAGGGCTGGTTGCTGCTCAGCGGTCTGCTGCCGCTGCTGCTGGCCTGGCGCCGCTTCAGCGATGGCCGCGCCGAGGCCGATGCTGCAGAGGCCCGCTGGCAGGCGAGCGACTGGCAGCCCTGGGTGGATGTGCTGATTCCCACCTGCGGAGAACCCTTACCCGTGCTGGAGCGCTGCCTGGTGGGTTGCGGCAGCCTCTCCTATCCGCAGCGCACGGTGTGGGTCCTCGATGACGCGGGGCGGCCCGAGGTGGCAGCGCTCGCCGCGGCCCATGGCTGCCGCTACCACCACCGGCCCCAGCGGCTGCATGCCAAAGCCGGCAATCTCAACGCCGGCCTGGCCCTGGGCGCCGGCGAGCTGGTGGCGGTGTTCGATGCCGACTTCGTGCCCCAGCAGCATTTCCTCAACCGCACCATCGGCCTGCTGCTCGACCCGGCTGTGGGCCTGGTGCAAACCCCCCAGTGTTTCTTCAACGCCGATCCGGTGATGCGCAACCTGGGGCTGGAACGCTGGTTGCTGCCCGACGAAGAGAGCTTCTACCGCTGGATTGAGCCCGTGCGCAGCGCCTGGGACGCGGTGGTGTGCGCCGGCACCTCGTTTGTGGTCCGCAGGGCAGCCCTCGCATCGGTGGGAGGGTTCGTGGAGGCCGCCATCTCAGAAGACTTCGTCACCGGCGTTGCCTTGATGGGCCAAGGCTGGCAACTGAAGTACCTGAGCGAAAAGCTCAGTGCCGGCCTGGCCGCCGAGAGCATGCACGATTTCGTGCGGCAGCGGCAGCGCTGGGCCGCCGGAACCCTTCAGGCCCTGCGGCTCCCGCAAGGGCCCCTGCGGGTGGCCGGATTGCACTGGCATCAACGCCTGGCCTTCCTCGAAGGCGGACTGCACTGGTTCAACACCGTGCCCCGGCTGGTGCTGCTGCTGATGCCCCTCAGCCTCGGCCTGCTGGGGGTTCTGCCCGTGCATGTCACCGCAGAGGCCCTTGTGGAGCGCCTCCTCCCCCTCTGGCTGGCCCTGTTGCTGAGTGTGGGTTGGCTCAACCGCGGCAGCCGCCATGCCCTGCTGGCCGAATTGCCCGGCTGGGCCCTGACGGTGCCCCTCGCCACCACGGTGCTGCTCAGCCTCTGGGGCCGGGTGCAGCCCTTCCGCATCACCCCCAAACACCGGGTGCGCGAGCGCGGCGGCATCGCCCCCGTGCTGGGCCTTCCCCTGCTCGCCCTCCTGCTGCTCAATGGACTGAACCTGGGCGCCCTGATCCGGGCCGTGCTGGCCGGCCCGATCAGCCCTGGCCAGAGCCTGGGGCTGGCCTGGGCGGGATTGAATCTGCTGGGCCTGCTGGTGGCCCTGCGGGTCTGCTGGGATCGGCCCTGCCCCGATCCCACCCCCTGGCTGGGCCTGCGCCTCGACGTTCAGCTGCTCGGGCCCACGGGCCAGCGTCGCCACGCCCAGCTGACGGCCATCAGTGAGCGCGGCGCCGATCTGGAGTGTCCAAAGCCCTGGCCAGGGGGAGCGGGGTGGCGACTGGTGTTCGCAGGTGCCGCCGGGGGGGCCAGCGGCGTTCCGGCCCTGGCCCTGAAGCCTCTGGCGAAACCTCCGCTGTCATCGCTGACCAGGCCGATCGGCCCGCCACTGAGCGTGGACTGGGATCCAAGCGATTCCCAAGGTCTGCTCGCCCTGCGGCGCTGGTTGTTCAGCAGGGCGGGGGCCTTGCCCGATCGGCAGGCTCCTCCGGAATGGCTGGCCCTGCTGGCAGTGCTCAGCCAACTGCCCTGGCCGCCCCCACCACCGCAAGCGGGACGGCGAAGCCTGGTGAACCAGGCCCTCCATCCAGACCCTGCGCCTGACCCTGGGGACAGCGGCGGGCCGTGAAGTCGCAGGCATAGATCGCCGGTTTCTGCCAGCTGAGGGGGATCTCCAGCAGGTCGCGGCTGCCGGTGATGCCTTGCACCGCCAGCAACACGGCCACCAGCACATTGGCGCTCACATGCAACCGCCGCATGCGGGGTGAGCGCTGGATCTCCGGCCGGGCCGCCATCGCGAACAACAGCAGACCGACGAGGAGGGAGCCACTCCAGTAATGGGACCCCCAAAACCCTGCGCTGAAGGGGTTGTCACTGACGCGCCAGATCTCCGGTTGGCTGCCCAGGCCCAACAGACCCGCCCAGAGCAACAGGGCAAAGGTGGCCCGCAGGGCCGGGTGACGCACATGCCACAGGGCCAGAAGGGCAAGCACGCAACCCAGGGCCACCAGCAACAACAGCACCAGCCGCCCCGCCCCTCCAGGGAAGGCGGCAGCCGGATCGAACCAGCGGTTGAGAAACGAGAACAGCAGCGCGATCAACACCGCCACCACCACGCCGGCCGTCAGCCAACGGCCATGGTCGGCATGCTCCTTCGGCACGGCCACCGGCTGCTTGCTCTGGCCAAGCCGCCGCTCCCGCGCCAGCAAGCCCAGCCGGATCGTCGCCCCCACCACCGGGTAGACGAACAGGATGATCAGCACCGGATGCACCAGGGCCAACCAGTCGATCGGGGTCATGCTGCCGCGGGCGATCAGGTCGAGTCTGGCCAGAACGGCGTGGCCCGTCTACGGCCCCAGCCTCAGGGCAACACGTCCGGCCAGCCCTGACGGATCAACAGGAGTGAAAAGTAGGGCTGCTCCTCGGCGGGCACGGCGGCCGCCGCCGCCAGCAGCTGGTCGGGCCAGCCCACGCGCTGGGCAAACAGGCTGCCGGCCAGCAGCCCCCGGGCCTCCAGCAGGGGTCGCACCCAGGCCCAACGGTGCCCGAGCTTCAGCAGGGCCAGCACTGTGCCCTCCCCGGCAGCGTGCTCCAGCAGGGCCTCCAACTCCCCGGCGGTTTCCGGGGTGGGGCGGATCAGCAGGGCCTCCTGCTGCAGGGCCAGGGGCCAGGGCAACCCCTGGGAGGAGGCGGCCGCCGCGGCCGCGGCCACCGCGGTGATGCCGGGAATCACCGCCACCGGGCAGGTGGGATGGCGCTCCGCCAGGGCCAACAGGGCATAGGAGGCACTGGCGTAGAGGGAGGCATCGCCCTCGCAGAGCAGCACCACGGCCTGGCCGGCGGCCACCTCCGCGGCCAGGGCATCGGCGGCGGCATGCCAGGCCTGCCGCCGGGGCTCGGCCTCCGCCACCATCGGGAACAGCAGGGGCAAGCGGCGCTGCTCCGGGCCCATCCAGGGAGCGGCGATCCGGGCCGCCATCCCGTCGGCCTCGAGCCGGGCCACCGGATAGGCCACCACCGCCGCGGCCCCGATCGCCCGCACCGCCGCCACGGTGAGCAGCTGGGGGTCTCCAGGCCCCACACCCACCAGGGTGAGACCCGCCACCGGTTGGGCACCGTCGAACGTCAGATTCAAATCCTCGGAAGAAGCCTGTTTCTAGGCTGGCAACAGTCCAGCCCAGCAACCGCCGTGACTCTTCTGGCCATCCACCAGGGCCCACCCAGCCAGCGGGACGCCAGCCTGCTGAGCCGCGACGGCCAGGCGATCCAGCGGGAGCTCGCCGCCCGCGGCATCGCCTTCCAGCGCTGGGACGCCCAGGCGGTGCTGCCGGCCGAGGCCAGCCCGGAGCAGATTCTGGAGGCCTACGCCGATCAGGTGGCCCGGGTGCAGGCCGGCGGGGCCTACCCGACGGTGGATGCGATCCGGATGACGCCGGACCATCCCGATCGCAGCGCCCTGCGGCAGAAATTCCTGGCTGAACACACCCACAGCGAAGACGAAGTGCGCTTCTTCGTGGAGGGACGCGGCCTGTTCTGCCTTCACCTGGGCGAGGAGGTGCTTCAGGTGCTCTGCGAGGCGGGGGACTGGATCGCCGTACCCGCCGGCACCCGCCATTGGTTCGACATGGGGCCCGAGCCCCACTTCTGCGCCCTGCGCTTCTTTGACAATCCGGAGGGCTGGGTGGCCCAGTTCACCGGCGATCCGATCGCCAGCCACTACCCCCTGCTCGACCAACTTCTCGCCACGGCCTGAGGGTGCCCTCGCCGCCCTCAGGGCCGCCACCAGCTCAACGCCGCGACCACCGCAAAGGCCAGCAGCGAACACCACTGGAAACGACGATCGACGCGGTTGATCCGCTCCATCACCGCCACTTTCTGATCCTCAGCGGCAGCCGAGTAGAGATTCGTACCCCAAACAAACAGGCCAAACAGGGTCATCGCAACCAGATAACTGCAGGCGAACAAATCATCCAGCAGGGTGGAATAGGGGAGCTTTGGCAAACTGCTGTGATACGACTGCTGCAGAAAAATCAAAGTGAGCAGGGCGGTTGAGGGGATCGCCAAGCGCACATCGCCAAGGGAGCCCTCCACCGACGGTGCCATCAACACGATTGAGTTGACGATCATCAAGGGCAACACCCAATTGATCAGGGCAGACCACACATTGGTTCGGTACACCATCTCCAGCCGCATCTGGGCCATCACGGGCTGGAACCAACCGCCAAAGCGGGTCGTGGCGCGGGAGAGATAGGGCTTGAAGCTGGCGCCGCCCCGTTCATAGCCACTCAGATCGCCCGACTCCCCCACCAGGGCCCCCATGGGCCGCTCCGGAATCATCCGGATGTCGGCATATTTGTTGGCCATCCAAGGCTGCGCTGCCTGCAGGATGATCGGCAAGCTCAGGGAGTCGAAGGGATCGCGGCGGAAGCTGATGGTGTCGTCGTAAAAACGACTGGAGAAGGTGTAAAGCTGATACTGCCGGCCGCCGGACAGGGGAACGGGAGAAGGCGTGGCCACGTCGAAGGTCGAGTCCCAGGTTTCGATCCGGTTGAGCATGCGCACCAGATCCAGCGGCGTGGTGGCATGGGCCGTCATCAAGTCCTGCACGGCGGCAGGCCACACCAGCCAGAATTGACCATCCGCCGTAAAGGTGCGGGAGTTGAGATTCAGCTCATAGATCTGATCCACATGAATGCCGCAGCTGATGGTGGGGTGCTCCCGCACGAGCTGCTCGCTCACCACCACCGGCTGCAGATTGGAAGCATCCGGGCGAGCCCCAAAACCCAACAAACTGACTCGCCCAATCAGCCCAGCCACCAGGAGCAGGCCCCAAACCCAACGCCAACGGACACCACGGATCAGACCCGGCGAGATCCGATCGATCCCGATGCGCTCCGGCCAGTCTGACCCCGGCCGCTCAGATTGCACCCACCCCCACCGAATGCATGCGCACCTGGTCTGCGGCGGCGAGATCCCCGCTGAGCGCCTGCACTTCTGCCACCGCCAGCTCCTGCAGCCGCGCCACGGTGGCCTCCCGGCCGAAGCGCTCTTCGCAGAGCACCCAATAGAGCCCGAAGTGGCGGGCTTCGCTGGCCAGCAGCTCGCCGTAGAGATCCTGCAGCTCCGCATCGGGGCTGTGGGCCGCCAGCAGGGCCATGCGCTCGTGGCTGCGGGCCTCGATCAAGCCAGCCACCAGGAAGGAATCCAGCATCCGCTCGGGTTCCGCCTTGCGCACCTGCGCCGAGAGGGCAGCGCCGTAGCCCGGGGCCGCCAGGGGCCGCAGGGCCATGCCGCGCCGCTGCAGCAGCTGCAGCACCCGCTCAAAGTGCTCCAGCTCCTCGCGGGCCAGCGGGCTGAGCAGCGCTCCCAAGCCTGCATCGGCGGGGTAGCGGAACATCAGCTGCAGGGCCACGCCGGCCGCCTTGCGCTCGCAGTGGGCGTGGTCGATCAGCACCAGATCGGGGCGCGCCTGGGCCTGCTCCACCCAGCTGGCACAGCTCGGGGCCGCCAGCCACTTCACCCGGGCCGTGGGGTTCTCCAGCAGGGCCGTCATCGCAGACCGGGTCGTCATCGCAAACCGTGCAGATGGCTCACCAGCCCCTGCAGGGCCAGGCCGTAGCTGGCGGGCCCGAAGCCGCAGATCACCCCCAGGGCCTTGTCGGCCAGATAGGAATGGTGGCGAAAGGCCTCACGGGCGTGCACGTTGCTCAAGTGCAGCTCCACGAAGGGGATCGCCACCCCCAGCAGCGCATCGCGCAGGGCGATCGAGGTATGGGTGAAGGCGCCGGCATTGATCAGGAGGCCATCGGCCTGGCCGCGGGCCGCGTGGATGCGATCTACTAGGGCCCCTTCATGGTTGCTCTGGAAGCACTCCAGCTCCACCCCCAGCTCCCCGGCCTGGCGGCCTAGGTCGGCTTCGATCTGGGCGAGGGTCTGGGCGCCGTAGAGGCCCGGCTCCCGCTGGCCCAGCAGGTTGAGGTTGGGACCGTTCAGCAGCAGCAGGCGCATCACAACCGCCGGCGATCCGGTCTCCACTGCGGCGATCGTAGGCAGCGGCGCCAGGGGAGGAACCCCCGGCTGGTAAGTTCTTTGGGTGTGGTTCGGGTCGGTGCCCGAGTGGTTAATGGGGGCGGACTGTAAATCCGCTGGCTCTGCCTACGTTGGTTCAAATCCAACCCGGCCCACCTTCCACACGCCCTTGTAGCTCAGCGGTAGAGCACTCCCTTGGTAAGGGAGAGGTCACGAGTTCAAGTCTCGTCAAGGGCTTACAACCTGTGGAGCTGGCACCGCTTCTGCAGCCAAGGGCCCTTGTCCCCAGGCAAAGTTCTGCCAGTGGACAGAACCTGGTGCCTCGGCGTTGCCTGATCGTGGAAGACCAGGTGATGTTCCTGCAGCTGCTCTGCAAGATGCTGCAAGGTCTCGATGGGCTTGAGGTGGTGGCCACGGCCTCCACGTGCCATGGAGCCCTGGAAGCCTGCCGCCTGCACCGCCCAGACGCCCTGATCCTCGATCTCGCCCTCCCCGACGGAGACGGCCTAAGCGTGGCCCGGTTCCTGCGGATGCTCCAGCCCCAAGCCAAGGCGCTGGTGCTCTCGGCCCAGGCCAGCAGCTTTGTGTGCCCCGAAGACCTGGAGCCGATGCTGGTGGCCGTGGTCGACAAGACCTCCACCTACGAAACCCTGCAGGGCGTGCTGGAAACAGCCCTGCTGGAGTCCCGGGGGGACCAGCCCGCGCCTCTCCCAGGGGTGAAGGGACTGACCCCCCGCCAGCGGGAGATCTTCACCCTGATCGGCCGGGGGCTGGCGAACAAGGTGATCGCCCACAGCACCGGACTATCCCTGGCCACGGTGGAAACCCACCGCAAGGCCATTGCCCGCCGACTGGGATGCAGCGGCGCCGAACTGGTACGCCGGGCCGCCCTGCATCTGGAGCAGATGCCATGAAGAGCCGAGGCCTGCGCCAGCGGATCATCTGGGCCACCAGCCTGCAGCTGCTGCTGGTGAGCGGCGCCGTGGGTGGCCTGGCCTATTTCAGCGGCCAGCGCAGCGGCTTGAGCCACGCCGAGGCCTACCGCCAACAGGACGCGATCACCGACCTGTCCGACCAGCTCTCCAGCCGCCTGATGGCGCCACGGCTGATCAACAACCTCAACGTGCTCGCCATCGAGCAGGGGCAACTCTCACTCCGCGACTTCGACGCCATGGGGCAGCGGTTCTGGAGCCAGATGCAGCAGTTCCCCGTGGGCTACATCAACTGGGGCAATCCCCGGGGAGAGTTTCTCGGGGTGGAGCGGCTCGACAGCGGAGCCTTCGTGCTCAACGAAGACGCCCTCACCAGCCCCCTGGGCAAGGGCACCCTCGGCATCTACGCCCTCGGCCCGAAAGGGGCGCGGGGCCGGCTGCTGGAGCAGGTGTCCGGCATGACCGCCACCCATGAGGAGCCCTGGTACGTCGAGACCGTGAAGGCCGGCAAAGCCACCTGGAGCTCGATCTACCAGTGGGAAGACAAGCCCGAGGTGCTGGCGATCTCCTACAACCAGCCGATTTACGACTCCCGCCGGCAGCTGTTGGGCGTCATCGGCGTCGACTTCGTGCTCAGCCAGCTCAACACCTGGTTGGCGGAGGTGTGGCAGGACCAGAAGGGCTTTGCCCTGATCGTGGAACGGGACGGCATGGTGGTGGCCAGCTCCAGGCCTGGCTTCACCAGCAGCGGCCAGGGCGCCACCACCAAGCGGGTGCGGCTCGACCAGCTCCCCGACCCCCTGCTGCAGGCCACGAGCCGCCGCTTCTTCGTCAAGACGCCCACCGGCAGCCTGCAACCCCAGGCCACGGCACTCCCTGGGCCCAACCGGCAGGGCGCCCAACCGGTCCTCCACCTCAAGGGCACCACCTACCTGGTGGACCTCCATCCCTGGGGCCAGGCGGAAGGCCTGAACTGGCTGCTGATCACGGCCATCCGCTCGGATCAGATCGTGCAAGCCAGTCAGCGCCATGCCCTGATCGCCCTGCTGCTGAGCCTGGCCGCCGTGGCCGCCGCCGTGGTGGTGACCATCCGGGTGGGCGATTGGCTGCTGGCCCCGCTGGAGTTGCTGCGCCGGCGCTGCCAGAGCGCCACAGCGCAGGTGGGCCAGCGGGACGCTGCCCTGAGCTTTGAAGCCCAACTGCCCGAAGGCACCGCCACCGAAATCGAGGCCGTGTCCCAGGCCTTCGCGGCTCTGGTGGAGCGGCTGATCCAGGCCCGACGACAGCTGGCGGAGGCGATCGAGCGGGAGCGCCTCAAGGATGCCCAAACCGTGCTGGTGCTTGAGGACAAACTCAAGAGCAGCCTCCAGGCCGCCGCCATCGCCCATGAAATCAACCTGCCCCTCAGCACCCTGTTGCTGAACAGCAAGTTGCTGCTGGATCAGAGCGACGTGCCCCTGCCCCCTGCCCTGGGCAGCTACCTGCGCTCCATCGCCGACAACGCCGATGCCGTGGTGACCACGATCGAGAAGATGCGCACCCTGCTGCGCAACGTGCAGACCCACCACCAGAGGCTCAACCTGGCCAACGTCGCCCGCAGCGCCTTGCTTTACGTCGCCCCCAGCCTCAAGGCGGCCGGCATCACGGTGCGGCGTGAGGGGCTGGAGGCGAGCCATCCGGTGATGGGGGACGCCGCCCAGATCCAGATCGCCCTCGTCAACCTGCTGCGCAACGCCCTTGAGGCCCTCGAGGAGGCCCCAATCGACAGGGCCGACCTCGGCGCAGGGCCTCCCACCATCGCGGTGAGCCTCCAGGACGACGGCGACACCGTGGTGCTGACCGTGGCCGACAACGGGCCCGGATTCCAGGCCCCGGAGGCGGCCCTCGAACCCCTCGAGACCAGCAAACCCCTCGGCAGCGGCCTGGGCCTGTTTGTGGTGCGAACCACCATGGACAACCACCGGGGCACCCTGGACATCAGCCCTTCGGACTTGGGCGGTGCCCAGGTGCGGCTGCTCTTTCCCAAGGCTCCGCCCCAGCCAACTTGAAGCCCACGGGTGAATCGGTCCACCCAGCAGATGAATACATGTACCCGCCTACCCAGAAGGGTGTAGCCGGCCCTTGGAGGCGAGGGACCGATCCATACGGTCGGTTGGTGGATGGGAGATCGGCGTGCGCGACATCCTGATCGACGGCATACCGGTGCTGGATCTGCTGGAGATCACCGCCAGCACCGGCAACGTGGCAGCCCTGACCCGCTGCGATCAGAGCTCCATCTCACGGCTCTACCGACATGCCAGCCAGCAGCTCGGCCTGGACTTCCGCAAGGCCAACGGCCACTACCGGGCCCATACCAACCTCAACATTCTGCGCTCGTTGCGTCAGGCCTCCCAACTCCTGCGCCTGAACCAGGCCGGCGGCCAGCTGCGCTGGCTGGGGAACGCCTGGAACAGCGAGACCCTGCAGGCGGTGGGGGCAGCGGGTCCCCTACCCCGCCCCTGGCACGGGGAGCAGCGCACGCTGGAGCTGTTGCGCGAACGGGTGCTGGATCTGGCGGTGATCAACGGCCTGGAGGCCTTGCCCCCAGGCTGGGAAGACAGCCGCGTGCCCTTCCGCTTCGGCGACTGGGTGGCCGTGGGGCTGGTGCGCTACCCGATCACACGCCCCTCCCGTTCCGATCACCACCCCCTGCACCGGCCAGGGCAAACGATCGACGACGACCCAACACTCCCCTGCGGAAGCGATCTCGATGCGGTTGTGCTGCTCCACGAGCACCTGGAGCACCCCACCATCCAGCAACACCTGGACCGGATCCGCGAGGCCTACCGAGACGCCTATCAGCACCAGGCGGATCTGGCCTGGCTCTGAGCCCCCACAGACGACCCGTCCATTTGCCAGCGTGGGGGCCCCAGCTCCAAACCCTTGCCCCCAGCCCTCACCGCCACCCCGCCCCTGGTGATGTCGATCGCGGCGATGCGGGCACCCGTGGACGCGGGCCACACCCGCAGCCTGGCCTGGCGCCTGGAGCAGCTTGAGCGCCTGGGCACCCTGTTGGCCAACCACGAGGCGGAGGTGCTCGAAGCCCTGGCCG
>NZ_JAGQBE010000004.1 GCF_024345475.1 Cyanobium sp. T1B-Tous | reverse complement strand
GGGGGTGTGCCACCGGGCCGCCCCCGACGGCCCCAGCCGCTTCCGCCGGGCCCTGCAAGCCAGCCTCGACGACGCCTGCGGGCACCTCCAGGCCCAAGGTGAGCTGCTGGCAGCCGCCATTGGGGCGAGTGGCATTGAGGTGGGCAGCCCGGTGCAGGCGGCGGCCCAGAGGCTGGCATCGGAAGCCCTCGGCCTCGCCATGCAGAACGTGGTGGTCACCGGCGATGAACGCACCGCCCTGCGAGGTGCGATGGGTCATCACCGCGCAGGGATTGTCGTGATCAGCGGCACGGGCACCATTGCCGTTGGCCGCAATGCGGCCGGGGTGGAACACCGCTGTGCCGGCTGGGGCTGGCTGCTCGACGGAGCCGGATCGGCCATGGACCTGGGACGCGATGGCCTGGCCCTGAGCCTGGAGATGGCCGATGGCCGCCAACCGGAATCACCCCTGCGCGCCCGCCTCTGGGCCGGGTTGGGCCTGGCAGCCGACGACCCCCAAGCCGCCCAGACCATCAAAGCCCTGGTGGTCGCACCTGACTTCGGGCCCGCAGGCTTTGCCCGACTCGCTCCTCTGGTGGTGGCCGCCGCCGCTGAGGACGATGCGGCGGCAGCTGCGGTCGTGGAGCGCTCCGCCCTAGCCCTGGCGCGCATGGTGGCAGCCATCACCCAGCACCTGGAGCTCGCCGCCCCGCCTGTGTGGCCCATGGGCGGTGCACTCGAGCACCTGGAGCTGCTACGCAGCCGGCTGGCCGCCAACCTGGAGAACCTCTGCCCCGGAGCCCAGCTGCTGACCCCGGCGGGGGATGCCTGCAGCGGCGCCCTCAGCCTGGCCCGCGACTGCCTCAACAACGCCTGATCTAGGCGGCGTTGAGATGCAGCTCCGCCTCGGCGGCCAGCTGGGCGGCCCAATGGTCGACCATTTGCTGCTCCGCCGCCTCCACCATCACCCGAAGGAGAGGCTCAGTGCCACTGGCCCGCACCAACACCCGGCCACAGCCATCCATGGCCGCCTCAGCCGCGGCCACGGCCTGCCGGAGCGGTTCGCACTGCTGCCACTGCTGGCGCCGCTGACGGTCGGGAACCGTCACGTTCACCAGGGTCTGGGGATAGGGCTGGAAGCTGCTGTCCATCCAGTCCGCCAGGCTCTGGCCGGAGCGGTGCAGCAGGGTGGCCACCTGCAGGGCGGTGAGCAGTCCATCGCCGCTCATGCCGTGGCGCGCCGAAAGGATATGGCCCGACTGCTCGCCGCCGAGCCCGGCCCCCATCTGCTCCATCGCCTGGTGCACGTACTGATCCCCCACGGCGGTGCGCTCCAGCACGCCGCCCTTGGCCTGCCAGGCCCGCTCGAAACCGAGATTGGACATCACGGTGGCCACGATGCGGTTGGCCGGCAGCTGGCCATCGGCCAGGAGCGACGACCCCCAGAGATAGAGGATCTGGTCGCCGTCGACCACCCGGCCCCGGCCATCCACGGCCAGCATCCGATCGGCATCGCCATCAAAGGCGAAGCCCATGGTGGCCCCCTTCTCGAGCACGGCTTGCCGCAGGGGCTCCAGGTGGGTGCTGCCGCAGCCCACGTTGATGCGCCCGCCATCGGGCTGGCCATGCAGCACGGTGAGCTCAGCGCCGAGGGCGCGGAAGACCGCCTCGCCGCAGGCCGTCGCCGAGCCCCAGCAGAGGTCAAGCACGATGCGGCAACCCTCGAGGCGCCGCCCCATCACGCTGGCCACGAGGGCCTTTTGATAGTCGGCGATCAGGTCGTGGCGCTCGCAGACGACACCGGTACCGCTGAAACCACCCGAAGCTCCCAGGGCCGAGCCGCCCCCCACACCCTGGAGACCCGCCTCAATCGCCTGCTGCTGGCCCCGGCTCAACTTGGCGCCGGAGGGGCCGAACACCTTGATGCCGTTGTCATGGGGGGGATTGTGGCTGGCGGACACCATCAGCCCACCGGCCGCCCCCAGGCGCCGGATCGCCCCCGGGATGGCCGGGGTAGGGCAGAGGCCCAGGGTCCACACCTCGCGGCCCGCCGCGGTAAGGCCGGCCGTCAACGCCGCCACCAGCATCGGGCCACTGCTGCGGGAATCCGTGCCGATCAGCACCGGCGCACCCGGCGGCAGCACCTGGCCGCACCAGAACCCCACCTGCATCGCCAGGGCTGGACTCACCTGGGTGCCCACGCGGCCGCGGATGCCATCGGTGCCGAAGCCGGCCACGCCTCCGCGCAGGGGGTGACCGACGGGATGGGGAGCCAGCTCGGCCATGGGCAGATGCCGCGAAGGGACCCAGGCTACGTGGCGTGATCAGCTCCAGCGCCGGGGCCACCAGATCCAGCGCACCAGCTCCCACACGGCCCACAGCAACAGCAGGCCCACCACCCAACCGGGCAGCCAGATCAGCGGCCACCAAGGGCGCAACAGCAACACCAGACCCGCCGCCGCCAGCACCCGCAGCGCCCGCAGACGCTGGGTTGCCCCTGGCAGGCTGGAAAGGTAGGGAGGCAGGGAAGGCAGACGCACCGGCGAAGCCGATTCACACGTCTCCAGAATGCCGAAGATCCGCCGCCCTTGCCCTTGGCTCGCCTCCCCCTGCTGCTGGCGCTCACCTGCCTGTGCAGCGGCGCCGGGCTGGTGGCCGGCGGAGCCCTGCTGGCCTGGATTCCCGCAGCCGATCCCCAGACCTCCACCTCCACCCTGCAGCGCCTGGCCGTGCTCTCGCCGGATCCGGAACGGCGGCGGGAGGCACGGCTGCTGCTGGTGCAGCGGCAGGGGGATGATCCCGCCAGCGAGCGCGTTCTGCTGCGCGGTCAGGGATGGGGGCCCGATTCCCTCGCGGCCCTGGTGCTCAAGCGAGATGCCCTGGCGGCCGAAGCCCTGGGGGATCCAGCCACCGCCCAACGACGCTGGCAGCTGCTGCTGCGGCGCTTTCCCCAGACCCCGGCCGCGGCCGATGGGCTCTATGCCCTGGGTCGCCAACGCCCCGAGCTGCGCCAGCAGCTGCTGAAGCGCTTTGCCGCCCATCCAGCGGCCCTGGCCGCAGCCCTGGAGGCTGGTCCTGCGCCCTCGGTCCGCCTCGAAGGGGCCCTCCACCTAGCCCGCCATGGCGTGCGCTGGCCGGGCGCCGAACTGCGGCTGCGCCAGGCCTGCCAGAACAGAACCGCCGTTCCCAGCCCGGCCCAGCGCGATCAGCTGGCCGCAGGCCTGGCCCAGCTTGGCAACGGCGACGCCGCCCTGGCCTGCCTGCAGGGCCAGCAGCCAGATCTGGACACCCAGTTGGCCCTGGCCAAGGCCCTGCTGGCAGGCGGCGACGCCCAACAGAGCCAGGCCCGGGAGCGCTTGCTGCAGCTGGCCCGATCCGCTCCCCGATCCCCCCAGGCGAGCGAAGCCGTCGCCCTGCTCTCTGACCAGCCCGGAGCCAGCACCCTGCAGGCCCTGTCCAGCCTGCCGCCATCCCTGCAGGCCACGGCCCCCGTGCAGGCCCGGCGGGCTCTGGAGAGTTCGGGCACCGGGGCGGTGCTGGCGGTGCTGCAGCGCTGGCCCAGCGATCCGGCCAGCTGGGAACTGCAATGGCAGCGGAGCCGCCAAGCCCTCCTGGCCGGCCAGTGGGCCACGGCCGAGACCCTGCTGCTGGCGCCGATCGGGCAGGAGCTGCCCCCGGCCCTGGCTGGCCGCCAGCGCTTTTGGCTGGGGTTCAGCCAATGGCAGCAAGGGCAGCGCACGGCAGCCCGCCGCACCTGGAGCGCGCTGCTCAGCCAACAGCCCGAGGGCTACTACGGCTGGCGGGCGGCCGTGCGACTGGGCCAGGGAGATCTCAGCCTCGATCACGAGCCCAGCTCTGCCCTGGCCGCCCCCGGCTGGCAGCCCCTGGAGAGCGGCAATGGGGAACTGGACCGGCTCTGGCGCCTCGACCAGCCCCTGGAGGCCTGGGAGCATTGGCGCACGGCACGGACCCAACCCGCCAGCACGCCGCAGGAGCTGGTGCTGGAGGGCCGGCTGCGCCGGGGCGTGGGCGACCACTGGATCGGCCTGGGCCAACTCGAGCAGGCGAGCCTGCGCCTCACGCCACAACGCTCCGGCCTCCCCCCTGGGCCGCATTGCACCCTGGCCCGCCAACTGGCCCGCAGCCTGCAGACCCCCGCCTTCGTGGCGGAGCTCAACCAAGCTGCCACCACCACCGGGATTCCTGCCACCCTGCTGGCCGCTGTGGCCAAGCAGGAATCCCGCTTCAGCCCTGGGGTGAGTTCCCCTGCCGGAGCGGTGGGGCTGCTGCAACTGATGCCCGAAACCGCAGCCGAACTGGCCAGCGGCCCGCTCCAGCCCGGAGCCCTCACCGATCCCAGCCGCAATGCCCAGCTGGGAGCCCTTTACCTCGCGCAACTGCTGCGCCAATGGCAAGGCAATCCCGTGCTGATGGCCGCCAGCTACAACGCAGGCCCCGGTGCGGTGGCGGGCTGGGTGAGTCCCCAGCTGCAGCAGGATCCCGAACTCTGGATCGAAGCGATCCCGTATCCCGAAACCCGCCTGTACGTCAAAAAAGTGCTCGGCAACCTCTGGAACTTCCAACAGCAACCGCGTCCAGCCTGTTAGAAGCTGCCCCCGCTGCTGGCCAACCAGCGGCCCACCCCAGCACCGCCCAAGACGAGCACCCCGAGCACGGCCGCCATCAGCAGGGGCGGAGGTGCCACCCGAACCCGGGCCAAATCCAGACGGGCCAGCAACACGGTGGTGCCCAGGATCAGCACGTTGGTCAGCACCTTGAGGTGCAGCAGGTAAAGGCCACCCACCGTGACGATCAACAGACTGATCACCAGGCTCATCACCCGACTGGCGGCCATCAGGCTGGACACCCGCTGCAACAACAGATCGGGCATCGTGCACACCACCACCACCAGCAGGGCGTGAAGACAGTCCAGTGACCAGAACAGGCTGGACAGCTGGGCCATGCCCGAAGGCACGGCGCCCTGGAGGGGCTGGCTCCACTGCAGTCCCTCGTAGACGGCGATGGCCACCAGCACCAGCAGCATGGGCGCCCTCAGGGGCAGCAGCAGCAGACGGAACATCGCCTTCACGGGGGGGCCAGCACCAGGGCAATCGCATCCAGAGGACAACTCGGAATGCACTGCTCGCACACCAGACAGCGTTGCGCATCGAAGTGCAGCTGCCAAGCCGGCTGACGCAGCGCCAGGGCACCACTGGGGCAAACGCTGGAACACAAGCCGCAATCAACGCAGCGCCCACGATCCACGGCGATTTGCCCCGGAGCGCGGTTGAGGCCAAGACCCTGACTCTCGAGCCAGGCCTCCGCCGCCGCGAGCTCGTCGATATCCCCCGAGAGCTCCACCACCATGGTGCCGCTCTGGTTGGGGGCGATCTGGGCCCGCAGAATCTTGGCGGCAATATCGAAATCCACCGCCAGCCGATACGTGATCGGCTGATGCACCGCTTCCCGGGGAAAGTGCAGGGTGAGGCGCCGCTTCACAGAAAGGGCCCCAGTGCCGTCTTCAAAACGCTAGCAAGCACTGGCAAAGTGCTGCCATGACCAACTCCTCCCCCAACCCTGGACTGGGTCAGAGCGAACGGCTGCTGCTCGTGGTTCTGGCAGCTCTGCTGGCGGCCGGCCTGTTCTGGTTCCGCGGCGGCCTCCATCCCGAGGCTCCCTTGGAGCGGCTGGCCCGCCAGTCCCTGGATCTGCCGGTGGCCCTGGGCAACGGCAAGCCGACGGTGGTGGAGTTCTACGCCGACTGGTGCGAGGCCTGCCGCAGCATGGCGCCGGCCATGGAGACGATCGAAGCCCAACACCGGGGCAACCTCGATGTGGTGCTGCTCAACGTCGACAACCCGCGCTGGCAACCCGAATTGGAGCGCTATGACGTCAACGGCATTCCCCAACTGGAGCTGTTCAACGCCGCTGGCGAGGCCGTCGGCCGCTCCATCGGGGCCCGCACCTTGAATGAACTCCAGGCCCTGACGGGCGCCCTCCTCACCGGCAGCCCGCTACCGGCCTTCGCCGGTGTCGGAGCGGTGAGCAGCCTGGATACCGGCGAACCCACCACGGCGTCAGATGCTGCCACGATGGCGGGACCCCGCAGCCACGCCTAATTTCCCCCCCGCAATCCGCCATGGATCCCCGTTTCCGCGTCGCCCTGATCGCCGCCACCCCCAATCCCCAGCAGTGCGTGTATGCCGGCATGCACCAGGACTACAGCGAGGGGTTCGTGGCCGCGGACTCTCCCAACTGGCCCGAGGAAGCCAAGGCCGGCGAAATTTGCGTCAAGCGGCTGCTGGCCGGCGAGCGGGGGCACTACGGCCCCTTGGAGCATGCCCAGATCGTGCTGAACGTGGGCTGGTTTCCCCACTCCGTGATGCAGCAGGCCCGCACCCACCGGGTGGGCGTGAGCTTTGACGTGCAATCCATGCGCTACACGGGCGATCGCATCTGCAAGGCAGCCAATGGCGACCTGGAGATGGAGGAGGTGTTCTATCTCCGGCCCATCGGCAGCTACAGCGACCGGCAGGGCAAAAAATATGCCTACACCGCCGAGCAGCGGGCTGTGGATCTGGATCTCTGCCGGGCGGCGGCGGAGCGCTACCGCGATCTCCTGGCTGCAGGCTTCGCCGAGGAGCATGCCCGCGGCATCCTCCCCTTCGACTACCGCCAACACTTTGTGGTGAGCTTCACCCTGCGAGCTTTCCTGCATTTCCTCGACCTGCGGGCCAAGCTCGACGCCCAGCAGGAAATCCGCGAGCTCTGCGACCTGATGTGGCCCCACCTCCAGGCCTGGACGCCCCAGTTCGCCGACTGGTACGAAAAAAGCCGGCTCCATAAAGCTCGGCTGGCGCCTTAGATCCTGGCGAGGGTGACGCGCTCAGGTTGGTGCTGGTACTTGCCGGCTCGATCCTGGTAGGTGGTTTCGCAGGGGTCACCCTCAAAAAAGAGCAGCTGGCAGATGCCCTCGTTGGCATAGATCCGGCAATCCGCGCCGGACGAGTTGCTGAACTCCAGCGTGAGATGGCCCTCCCAACTGGCTTCCGCCGGCGTGGTGTTCACGATGATGCCCAGCCGGGCGTAGGTGCTCTTACCGAGGCAGATGACCGTGATGTTGGCTGGCACCTTCATCTTCTCCAGTGCCACCCCTAGGCCGTAGGAGTGGGCCGGCAGGATGAAATAGGCGCCATCGTCATCGTGATGCAGGGGCGCGGGCTCCAGATTGGCGGGATTGAACCGCTTGGGGTTCATCACCGTTCCGGGAACGTGACGGAAGATCAGAAATTCCTTGGCCGAGAGACGCAGGTCGTAGCCGTAGGAGGAGCAGCCGTAGCTGAGCACCGGCGAACCGGAATTCTCAGGATCGAGGTGGCGCACCAGGCTCGATTGAAAGGGCTGGAGCATCCCGGCGGCAGCCTGCTCATTGATCCAGCGGTCGTTCTTCAGCATCAGAGACCTCGACGCAGCTGGGTGACCTGGTCTGCCATCGCCATCAACTCCGTGGCCATGGCTGGCCCCGTCAGGATGACATCCAGATGGGCCGGTCGGCGCTCCAGGACAGCCAGCACCTCAGCCTTCTCGATGTAGCCCAGATCCACCGCCAGGCCCAGCTCATCGAGCACCATCAAATCCACCGCGCCACTGAGCAATTGCTCGCGGCTGAAGGCCCAAACCTGGCGCACCGCTTCCACCGCGTCCAGATCCTGGTCGGCGGCCAGCTCCGAAAGGCAGGCAGGCACACCGGGCCTGAGCCATTGGAGACGCCCGCACAACCAGAGACTGCTGTCGAGCCCCTGATCCACGCCGCCCTTGAGGAACTGGCTGACCAACACCCGGCTGCCCAGCCCGGCGGTGCGCAGGGCCTGACTCAACACCGCGCCGAAGCTGCCCCGGAAGGGAGCGGTGTGGATCTGCAGCAGGCCCTCCTGCTGGGCAACCAACCGCAACAGCGGAGCCGGCGCAGCCACGCCCAGGGGGCGATGGCCAGGCCGCTGGGGATGGCGCTGGGTCCAGGGGACAGCGGCACCAGCTTGGGTCGCACCAGAGGAGCCCGCTCCGGATGCGGAGGTCAGGCCTGGGACAGGCAAGCTGGCGGTCATTCACACCCTCCGGGAAACGTCCTGCAGGGAGAACCCTGGGAGCAAAGCCGCCAGGCGACCTCGCAAAGCTGAATGTAGCGGGATCGGGCCGTTCCACAAGCCGATGACACCATCCATGGTGGAAACATGTGTACTACGAAGACCGAGCCAGTCAGGGCCCCGGCCAAAGCGTGTGCATTGCTACAGGGATGACCCCGGGTGATCCTTAGGGTCCCGCCACTTGCCTTGCCCCCATGGTTGGCGCTACCCACGGATTCAGCCGTACCGCCAACACCCCCTCGACGGGGGCTCCTGGCGTGGTGGCCGGGATGGGGAGCGCAGGCCAGGGCAACCCCACCCTGCTGGAGGTGATCCGCGGCCTGGCCGGCAGCAGCGTCGAAACCATCGAGCGCGGCAAGACGATCTTTTTCCCGGGGGACCCGGCCGAGCGGGTGTACCTGCTGCGCCGAGGGGCGGTGAGATTGTCCCGGGTCTACGAATCGGGGGAGGAGATCACGGTGGCCCTGCTGCGGGAAAACAGCCTGTTTGGCGTGCTCTCCTTGCTGACGGGCCAGCGGTCCGATCGCTTCTATCACGCCATTGCCTTCACCCGGGTGGAGATGGTGACCGCACCGGCCACCTCCGTGCGCCGCGCCATCGAGCAGGACGCCAGCGTCGGGCTGCTGCTCCTGCAGGGCCTGTCCTCCCGCATCCTGCAGACCGAAACGATGATCGAAACCCTCACCCACCGCGACATGAGTTCGCGACTGGTGAGTTTCCTGCTGGTGCTATGCCGTGACTTCGGCGTGCCCAGCAGTGAGGGGATCACCATTGACCTGCGCCTGTCCCATCAGGCGATCGCCGAAGCCATCGGCTCGACGCGGGTGACGATCACCCGGTTGCTCGGCGATCTCCGCAACGAGGGACTCGTGCAGATCGACCGCAAGAAGATCACCGTCTTCGACCCGATCGCCCTGGCCAAGCGCTTCAGCTGAACGGCGCCAGACCAGGGATACTGGGGCCCGTTCGCTGACGCATGTGACGGGCTGGCTGCTGATCCTGGCGCTGCTCGCCCTGGGGGGAGTGCTCTCCACCCTGGGCGACCGGCTGGGCAGCCGGGTCGGCAAAGCACGGCTGAGCCTGTTCCGGATGCGGCCACGGCGCACGGCTGTGGTGATCACCGTGCTCACCGGCAGCCTGATCAGTGCCGTATCCCTCGGCCTGATGTTGCTGGTGAGCGAGCGCCTGCGCACGGGTCTGTTCGAGCTCGACCGGCTGGAGGAACGCCTGGCCAACGGTCGCCGTCAACTGGCCGCCAGCCAGCGTCAACTGGTCACCAGCCAGGCCGAGCTCAGCCGGGCCGAACAGGGACAACGGCAGGCGCAACAGCGTTTTGAGCAAGCCCAGGCCCGGGCCAGCCAACTGCGCCGGGAGCTGGCCCCATTGCTGGCCCAGCGCAACCAGCTCGAAGCGGAACGCAGCCGCCTCAGCCAGGAAGTCCAGGGCCGGGACGCGGAAATCCGTCGCACCGAAGCCGAACTGGCCCAAGTGCGCCGGCGCATTGCCGCCGGGGCCCAGGAACTCAAGGATCTGGAAGCCAACCTGATTGCCCTGCGCCGCGGCGATGTGGTGATCACCAGCGGCCAGACCCTGGCCAGCGCCAAGGTGACCCTGGAGCGTCCCGAGCAGGCCAAGGCGGTGATCACGGCCCTGTTGCAGCAGGCCAACCTCAAGGCCTTCCGGCGGGTGCTGCCCGGCCAGCCGGTGGACCGCCAGATCCTGCTGGTGCCCAAAAGTGACATCACCAAACTCGAGGGACTGCTCGCCAAGCCCGGCAGTTGGGTGGTGAGCATCCTCTCGGCTGCCAACGTGTTGCGGGGCGAACGGCAGGTGCTGGCCTTCCCCGACCTGCGCCCCAACCGCCCCGTCGTCAAGGCAGGGGACGTGCTGGCCAGCACCACGATCGAGGGTGACCTCACGGGCCTGGAGCCGATCAATCGGCGGCTCAACCTGCTGCTGGCCGCCGCCTACGCAAGGGCCCAGCGCCAGGGCTCCCTCGTGGAAGGACTGCAGTTCAATGCGGCTGCGCTAACCCAACTGGGCCGTGACCTGAGCGAACGGCCCGAGGGGCAGGTGGCCCAATTGGAAGCCATCGCCCTCGGAGATGCCGACACCCCCGATCCCATCGGGGTTGAACTGCGCTGGGTGCGGGCGACGACGGCACCGGTCGGCCCGCGACGGCCATGAGCGGCCCACCAACCGCTCCCCAGACAGGGCCGCTGATCGCCGGGCTCGATCCCGGCCGCAGCAAATGCGGCCTGGTGCTGGCCGATACCGAGCGAAAACTGGTTCTCGAAGCCGCCATCCTTCCTGCCCAGGACTGCGCCAGCCTGCTCCAGGGCTGGCGAGAGCAAGGATTGGAGTGCGTCGTGGTGGGCGACGGCACGGGCAGCAGCAGCTGGCGGCAGCAGCTGCACCAACTGCACCTCCAACCGGCGCTGGTGAATGAGCACGGCAGCACCCTGGCCGCGCGGCAGCGCTACTGGGAGCTGTGCCCGCCCAGCCCCTGGACGCGCCTGTTGCCGCCAGGTCTGCGCCTGCCCCCACGGGACATCGACGACGTCGTGGCCCAGCTGCTGGTGGAACGCCATCGCGGCATCCGGCTGCAACGCACCTCAACGGCGGTGCAGCGAACGCTGGCGGCCCCTAAAACTTCGCCCGCACGGTGAAGACGTAATCGCCGCCGGCCTCGAGCTGGTAATCCACCTTGAGCAGATAGCGGAGCAGGGCGTCCTGGATGAGGGCACGCCCCAGCGACGGCTCCACATGGAGTTCGCCGCGGTCAAAAGCCCAGCGAAAACTCCACTGGTAGCCACCAGCACTCACCTCCCCCTCCAGCACCCGTTGGCTGAAGCTCTGATGGAGCACGCGCAGCTGGGCGGTGGTGGCGGGAAGGCGGGCCATCGACTCAGGCTGGAGCGCCTTCCGGCTGAAAACTGTTGAGACGGTTACCGGCCCGCTCCAGGCCCAGGCGCTGGATCAGGCCAATGCCGGCCTCCACTTCAGTGAGCACCGCCTCCAGCAGGGGCTGCTCGGCGGCACTGAAGCGTCCCAGCACGTGACCCACGGTGCGGGCCCTGCGTTCGGCGGGATCCTCGGCCGGGGCACCGATCCCGATGCGCAGCCGCGGAAAATCCTGGGTGCCCAGATGGCTGATGGTGCTGCGCAATCCGTTGTGCCCCCCGGCACTGCCAGAGGCCCGCAGGCGCAACTTGCCCAGGGGGAGATCCATGTCGTCCACCACCACCAGCAGCTGGGAGGGCGCCAGATCAAACCAGTCGAGGGCCGCCCGAATCGAGCGACCGCTCTCGTTCATGAAGGTCTGGGGCATCAACAGACGCAATCGGCTGGTGCCCTGACCCACCTCGGCCAACAGCCCCTGCAACTTGGCCTGCTGGCGAAACGTCGTGCCCGCTGCAGCGGCCAGCCGCTCGAGCGCCATGAAGCCGACGTTGTGTCGGGTGTCGGCGTACTTGGCACCGGGATTGCCCAGGCCCACCACCAGGTGCAAAGCCGAGGGCGGCACTGGACTGGCGGAGGTCACCAAAGCTCAGGCGACAGGCCCATCAACCGGCTGGCCTTCCATCGGCTGGGCTCCCATCGGCTGGTCGGACACCGGCTGGTCGGCAACAGGCTGATCGGCAACAGGCTGATCATTCAGCGACTGATCGGAGACCATGACCGCCTGGGGTGTTGCCGAGGCCTCGGTTGAGGCCACATCCAGTGTGGTGATCGCCGAGCGGAATTCCTTTTCAAATTCCGAGGAGGCCGACTGGAAACCCTTGAGGGTCCTCCCCAGGGTCTTGCCCAGCTCAGGCAGACGCTTGGGGCCAAACACCAGCAGCCCGATGGCGGCAATCACCGCCAGTTCCGGGAGGCCAATGCCGAACACGTTCATGGGGAGGGGGTTGGGTCGGAGCGGAGCTCAGGGGCTCAGCCGAGGCCGTTCCAGTTAACGGTGATGCCCTCGAGCAGGAGGGACTTGTTGTACAGCTGGAGGATCACCAGCAGGAACACCAGGAAGAGCACCATGAAAATGCCCATCACGGGCGTGGTGCCCCAACCGGGAACAACTTTCCCGTACTCGGAATTGAGCGGGCGCAGGATGTCTCCGAGGCGGGTGCGTTGGGCCATGTCTGCTGGAGCCTCTCGGGCATGGATTCGCTCTCGTTACTGTAAGGGCCTTGCGTGCCGCGCCGCGGCGAGCCGTCGAGAGTTGTGACGCAACCCGTCACCTGCACCCCGTTTTCCCTCCATGGATCCCACCGCCACCACCAGCTCCCCGGCCCTCTCCGTGGCCCTTGCCGTGCTGGCGGTGCTCCTGGCCCTCACCGGATTCGGGGTGTACCAGGCCTTCGGCCCCCCCTCCAAGGGCCTCACCGATCCCTTCGACGACCACGACGACTGATCCCTACGGCCCAGTCCAACGCAGCCGCCAGAAGCCCAGGCTCCAGGGGGCCAGCAGCGAGGGATCACCACCAGGCCTCTGGTCTGGTGGCAGCGGTTGATCCAGGCCATCCACGCGCTGCAGCACTTGCCAGGACGGGCCGAGTTGGAGCTGGCGCCGGCAGGGAGAACAGTTCTGCACGCTGAGCACGAGGGTGCCGTCGTCGCCTGAGCGCCGGCAGCCCAGCAGCACGAGCCCCTCGCCCAGGGGGGGCAGGCCCTGACGCCGCCCATCCCGGCCCTGGGCCCCCGCCGGCCGCAGCCAGAGGGGCTCGCGAAACGCCACCGCCTGCTGGGGCACCTGGCCCGAGCTCCAGCCCAAGGGGCAGGGCAGCAGGGCGAGGCGCAGGCGCTGGTCGCCGTTGTCGGCGCCCGGATCGGGCCAGGTGGGGCCCCGCAACAGGGACACCCCCAGCTGCTCCGGGCTGGCCGAAACGCCCTGGGGCCCGTCGAGCAGCACCGCCAGGCCGCCGCCGACGGCCGCCACCGAGGCCAGCCAGCTGATCGCCGGCACCTCCCAGCGGGCCTGCTCCCGGGCCGTCAGAGCCTCAGCCGGCCGCTCCAGCACCCCTGCGGAGGTGTCGGCGGCCCAACGCTGGGCCGGGGCCGCCAGGGGAATCTCCAGGCGCAGCAGCTCATGGCGCTGGCGCCAGTCGACGCGGAGGATCAGCTCCAGCCAGGGGCTGTTGGCCAGGAGTCTCCCCTCCAGGCGCACCGCACTGGCACCACAGCGGCCTCGCCAGAGAAAGCTCGTGCAGAGCGGTCCCTGTTCCAGCCAGCTCGGCTCGCCCTGCCAGGTCCAGTCGAGCGGATGGTCCCGGTAGTCGGCGGCGATGTCCCAGGCATCCCAGAACTCGCCGCGATCGCCAAAGCGCCGCCAGGCCAGGGGGCCGGCCAGCTGGGGGGCGCCGGCGGTATCCCAGAGCTGCTCGAGGCCCCTGGGGCCCAGCTCGAAACTCACCAGGCCGTTGCCGCAGCGCCAGCCCTCCACCCACACCAGTCCCTCCACCGGGGCCGCAGGCGCGACCACGGCGGGCCCGCTTGGGGTGCGCGTCAGGGGCAGGGCCTCCACTCCCGCCAGGGCCGGCACCTGGACCCACTGGCCACCGCTCCGGGCCGACTGCGCGGGCAAGCCGATGCCGCCGTGGCTCCAGCCACCTGGGGGCACCCGCAGGGTGCGGGCCCGGGCGGCCAAGGGCTGCAACTGGGCGACCCACCATCCCGAACCACCCCCCAGCCAGGCGTGCAGAGCGCGATCCCGCTGCCGGCCAGCGCTGCGGCGGGCCGCACGCCACTGGGGCTCGGCCTGCTCGAACACCTCTGGAATCGAGGTGCCGGGAAGGATGTCATGGAACTGCTGAAACAGCAGCGGACGCCAATCCACCGGAGCCGCCGCGGCGTCCGCTCCAACACAGCTCGCCGCGAGGGCCTGAGCCAGATCCGCCTCCCGCAGCAGGCGCTCCAGGGTGCGGTTGTGGCGTTTCTGATCCGGCCGCGACGTGGCACAGCCGCGATGCAGCTCCAGGTAGAGCTCATCGCGCCACACCGGCAACCCGGAGGCCAGTGGTTCCAGCTCGGCCAGGTAGGCGCGAAGGCTGCCATGGCGCTGGGGCGCGGCCTGGGGCTGCTGCTGCCAGAGCCGCAGCTGCTCGAGCATTTCAGCGGTGGGGCCGCCGCCGTGGTCACCGACCCCCGGCAGCCAGAGGGCCTCGTCCACCCCCGTCGCCCCTCGCCAGGCCAGCCGATACCGCTCCATGGCCACCGGATCCCCATCGGTGCCGATCGGGGCGGTCATCAGGGCAAGCAGCTCGGCACCACAGCGGCTGCGCCAGCGAAACAGCCGGTGGGGGAAAGGGTTGGTGGCGTTCCAGAAGAGCTTGTGGGTGCAGAACCAGCGCACACCGGTGCTGGGGGCCACGGCCGGCAGGCCGGCCGCAAACCCGAAGCTGTCCGGCAGCCAGGCCAGCGGGTGCTCCAACCCGGGAAAGGTGGCGGCGCTGTACTGCTGGCCCAACTGGAACTGGCGCAGCAGCGAAGCGCCACTGATCAGCACGCAATCGCTCTCCACCCAAGGGCCGTTGAGCGGCTCGAAGCGACCGGCGGCAACGGCCTGCTGCAGGCGGGCAAACAGGGCCGGCCTGTTCTGCTCCAGCCAGGCATAAAGGGCTGGCGTGGAGTGGCCGAAGTGGAGCTCCTTGAAGCGCTCGATCAGATCGAGGGCGGAGGCGAAGGTGCGCTCGGCGGCCTGCCAGGTGTCCGCCACAGGCCACAGCCAGGCCAGATCCAAATGGGCATGCCCGAGCACGTGAAATCCCCCCGCCAGGGACTGGTCAGCCCGCAGCGCGGCCAGCTCGGCCTTGGTCTCGCCCAGCAGATCCGCCGGGTCGGCCGGATCGAGGGGTTCGAGCTCCAGGCGGCTTTCAATCAGGGCCCCATCGTCGTGCAGGGGACTGCGCAGCCGCAGCTCCAGCTGCAGCACCTCCCCCTGCCACCAGCGCTGCGGAACGACCCAGCGGCAGGCGGTGTCAAACAGGTCGCCGGCATGCACGGGCTCGCCGTCCACCCGCAGTTCCACCTGGTCAGCCCACCAGCGCAGCACCAGCCGGGCCTGAGCCACTGGAGCCGGGCGTTGCAACTGCCGCCAGGCCCCTGGGCAGACCAGATCCAGGGTCAGCCGCTGCCACTGCCCCCCCCGGGGCCAGATCACCAGCCCACGCGCTTGCCAATCAGGTCGATGGTGCGCGCCCCAGGGATCGTCCAGAGCTGGCCCCTGACCCCCATCGGTGCGCTCGCCGCTCCAGAGCGGCTGCAGATCCCAGCGGCCCCCCGAGGGGCAGGAACGTGACTGAAACGTTTCAATCCGGGGGGGCTGCCCTGCTGCAGAGGCCTCAGGCATCGTTGGATGGCAAGCCAAGTCCCATAGGATGATCCCGCTGTCGCGGGGTCGGCCAGGCCCTTCCAAGCGCCTGTCACTCCCTGTCACCCGCTCGCCGTTCCCCAAGGCCGAACCATGCTCGCCCTCAAGATCTCGGTTTATTCGGTCGTCTTCTTCTTTATCGGGATCTTCGTCTTCGGTTTCCTGGCCAGCGATCCCAGCCGGACCCCGAGCCGCAAGGACCTCGAAGACTGAGGTCATTTAGGCGTCTGAGGTCGCTTTGAGCTCAGTCTCCGAGCAGTGTTCAGTCTCCAACCAGCACTCGGTCGGGGATCAGAGTTTTGTTTCTGACAAGAGCCCCGGCCCCCCATTCCGCCTGAGATCCAACTGGCCACCGCAACCGGTAGCGATCCGAATCCCTGTGGGATGATCCTGGTTGAAGGGTGACTGGCCGCCAATCCGTTGTGAACGCCAGTGGTACCCCCGCTCCCGTATTGCGGACTCGAGAAGAATTCAGGGGCCGATGACCTTGGATTTTCTTCAGCTCCTCAAGACCATTCCATGGCCTGAACGCCCTGCCCGCTGCCTGAGGCGGGTGATGCTGCCCAGCGCGATCCTGCCGGCCATCCTCTGGCCTGCCGCACTGGTCGCGGCGGCCCCAGCCATGTCGCCTTCCCGGGCGGCGCCAACGGCGGCGACCCCAATGCCTCCCCCGTTGCCCACACCCACCTTTGTGGTGGTCCGCGCCGATCAACAGGGCTACGACCAGCAACTCGGCCGCTTCGTGGCCACAGGCAACGTGGAGGCCGAGTTCAACGGCTGGCGACTCCTCGCCGACCGGGTGGAGCTGGCGGAACGCAGCCGCAGTGTGTTTGCCTCCGGCCGCATTCGACTGACCAAGGGCGATCAATATCTCCAGGCCAGTCGCCTGCGCTACAGCGACTGGGAAGCCACCGGCGAAATTGACGATGTCTATGGCGTCATCGACCAGGACACCCTGGCCCGGGATGCCCAGTCAGGAGCCGCCACGCCGGCTTCCGTGAAGCCGGGGCCGGCCTTCGCCTGCCCCCAGCTCACGGCGGATCCCCGGGGGCGCACCGTGGTGCGGGTGGTGCCGCCGGGTCGCATCGGCCTGCCGACCATGCCGGCCCCGGATGGCTGCCCAGGGAGTGAGCTTTCCAAGCCCGTTCTCCCCCTGGAGCAGGTTTTGGAATCGGTGGCGTTCGGTCCTCCGCAGACGGGTGCCGAGACCCCTCAACCCACCAGCCCATCCTCCGCACTCAGTTCATCCCCGGAGACCAAACCCTCGCCGGGCACAACTGGTCCCTCGTCGAGCAAGGTGGACCCACGGGTGCGCAATGTGGCCTTTCAACAGAGCTGGAGCACCAGCTTGAAGCTGAATCTGGCCGCCGTGATCGACACCACCGATTCGCTCAACAGCGCGGGGCAGGGCTACCGCCCACCCACCAACCCAGCCGGAACCATCAGCCGCCTGCGTTTTCAAGGATCCCAAATCCGGATCCGGGGCAACCGCTGGACGGCCGAACAAATGGCCTTCACCAACGATCCCTTTACCCCCGCCGCCTCCTGGAGCCTGGCCCGCAAGGTGGTGGCCGTCATGGATGGGCGGGGAGTCACGCGGATCAACAGCCGCAGCACCCAGATCCTGCTGGACGACAAGGTCTCCTTGCCGGCCATCACCAACACGACGGTTGGCGCCGAAGAGGCGCGGTTTGCTTGGGATACCGACAAGGAAGATCGCGATGGCTTCTACATCGGCTACAACCTCGAGCCGATCCAACTGGGCCGCAGCGGCAGCCTGCAACTGCAGCCCCAACTGATGGTGCAGCGGGCCATCGAAGGCCGGACCAGCAGCTTCGTGCTGCCCGGGGAGAGTCTGGCCAGCCCTCCTGGAGAGCAAGGGGCCACCTTTGGCGACATGTTCGGCCTACTCGCCGCCCTCAACCTGCCAATGGGCTGGGCCTCCCTGGACGCTGAGGCCAGCCTGTCCACCTTGAATCCCGAGAATGTCCCCTCGGGCACCCGCAGCACCACCCGCTTCAGCGCCCCCCTGAACCTTCCTGGCCACGAGACGGCCAGCGCGGCATTGTTCGGTTCCTACCGGGAACGCATCTACAACGGCAGCTTGGGATTGCAGACCGTGGTGTACTCCTACGGAGCCAACCTCGCGGGCACAGCCGTCTTCAACCGGCCCAAACAACCGGTCGACAACAGCGGCCCTGAAGCTGAACCCCTGCGCCAGAAAGGCCCCTTTTTCACCCCGGTGACCCTCAACTGGGCGGCCCAATCCGGCAACTATCAAGCCACGCTCTTTGAAACCAACACCCTAGATACGCTTTGGCGCAGCTATGCCAATGTCGCGGTGAGCAGCACCCTGCAGCTCTGGCAGGGACGGGCCCTGGATGCCGGCGAAGATCCAGCGCGGGGACTTCGGTATTCACCGACCCCGGTGACTCCTGGATTCGGCCTGAATGTCGGCGCCAACGGCTATCTGGCCAGTTACAGCGATGGCGCCAACCAGAACACCCTCACCCTCTGGGGCGGCCCGAGCTTCACCATCGGCCAATTTGACAAGCCCTTCTTCGATTACACCCGGTTCTCCGCCTCCATCGCCGGCACGTTCCTCGGGGGCGCCAGTCCCTTCGGCTTTGATCGGGCGGTAGACCTGCGCACCCTGAGCTTCCAGGCCGCCCAACAGATCTATGGGCCGCTGGTGCTGGAGGCCGGCGCCACCTTCAACATCGACAACAACTCAGAGTTTTACGGTGATGTGTCCTATTCCTATGTGGAACTGAAGCTGCAACGCCGCTCCTACGAAGTCGGGGTTTACTACAGCCCCTACGACGGCATCGGCGGCATCCGGGTGAAGCTGAACGACTTCAACTTCGCAGGCACAGGCACCCCCTTCGTCCCGCGGCCTAGAAACCGTTGAGATAGGGCAGGGCTAGGGCGGTGCGCTCCAGCTCAGCGCCATGGGCCAAAAGCTGGGAGGTGGCATCCCACTGCCCGGTGAGCAACATCTGGCGGGGGCCGGCCTGGAGCTCCAGATCCCAGCGCTGACCGTCGGAGAACACGATGGCCGGAGGATCCAGCGACACCTCGAGCTCCTGGGCTGGAGCCGCCGCCAGGGCTGCCTGCAGGCTGAGCACGGCGTCATGGGAGGCCGTGAAACAGGGAATCCCCAGGGCCAGACAATTGCCGTAAAAAATCTCAGCGAAGCTCTCGCCCACCACCGCGCGGATCCCCCAGCGCATCAGGGCCTGGGGCGCATGTTCACGACTCGACCCGCAGCCGAAGTTGCGGTTCACCACCAGCAACGACGCCCCCTGGACCTCGGCCCGATCCAAGGGGTGCTCCCCAGGGCGTTCAGCCCGATCGTCGGCGAACACCTGCTCCCCGAGCCCATCGAAGGTGACGCACTTGAGGAAGCGGGCTGGAATGATCCGATCGGTGTCGATGTCGTCTCCGGCAACAACCACGGCACGGCCGCGGAGCCCGGTGATCGGACCCATGGGGAGGGAAGGGCTGGTCATCGCTGCTGGCACGGCAGGGGGTGGAACGCGTAGGGGGGAAGAAGGGGGGCTTGGGCCCAACAACAGAGCGGCGACTCAGACCGGCAACAGCTGGCGCACGTCGCTCACCTGGCCGGCAATGGCGGCCGCCGCCACCATGGCTGGGCTCATCAGCAAGGTGCGGCCGGTGGCGGAGCCCTGACGCCCCTTGAAGTTGCGATTGCTGGAGCTGGCGCTGATCTGACGGCCCTCCAGTCGGTCCGGGTTCATCGCCAAACACATGGAACAGCCAGGCTCACGCCACTCGAAGCCAGCGGCGGTGAAGACTTGGTCGAGGCCCTCCGCTTCGGCCGCCGCGGCCACCTGCTCACTGCCGGGCACCACAAACGCCTTGATGCCTGGAGCCACGTGCCGGCCCCGCGCCACCGCCGCCGCGGCCTGGAGGTCGGAGAGCCGGCCATTGGTGCAGCTGCCGATGAAGCACACATCCACGGGCGTGCCGGCAATGGGCGCGCCGGGCCGCAGATCCATGTAGCGGTAGGCCTCCTCCGCCAGGGGGCGCTCGTCAGGATCCACCTGCTCCAGGGTGGGCACGGTTTCGTCGACACCGATGCCCTGGCCGGGGGTAATGCCCCAGGTCACCGTGGGAGCGATCGAGGCGGCATCGAAGCGCACCTCGTCATCGAAAACGGCATCCGGGCCACTGGCCAGGCTGGTCCACCAGGCCACGGCCCGATCCCAGGCCTCACCACTGGGCGCACAGGGACGGCCCTGCAGATAGGCAAAGGTGACCGCGTCGGGATTGACGTAACCGCAGCGGGCGCCGCCCTCAATCGCCATGTTGCAGAGGGTCATGCGCTCCTCCATCGACAGGGCGTCGATGGCCGGACCGGCGAATTCATAGGCGTAGCCCACACCGCCCTTCACCCCCAGGGTGCGGATCACGTGCAGCACCAGATCCTTGGCATAGACCCCCGACTGCAGCTGCCCCTCCACCCAGAGACGCCGCACCTTGAGCTTGCCCATCGACAGGCTCTGGCTGGCCAGCACGTCGCGCACCTGGCTGGTGCCAATGCCAAAGGCAATGGCCCCGAAAGCGCCGTGGGTGGAGGTGTGGGAATCGCCGCAGGCCACGGTCATGCCTGGCTGGGTGAGGCCCAGCTCGGGGGCAATCACGTGCACGATGCCCTGGCGGCCGCTGCCGAGGCCGTGCAGGGTGATGCCATGGGCGGCGCAGTTGGCCTCCAGGGTGGCAAGCATCTCCTCGGCCAAGGGATCGGCAAAGGGCCGCGCCTGGGAGGTGGTGGGCACGATGTGATCCACCGTGGCCACGGTGCGCTCGGGATGGCGCACGGAGAGCCCCAGGTCCTTCAGGGCGGCGAAGGCCTGGGGGCTGGTCACCTCATGGATGAGGTGCAGACCGATGAACAGCTGGGTGGAGCCCCCCGGGAGCTCGGCGACCCGATGCAGATCCCAGACCTTGTCGTAGAGGGTGCCGGCACTCACGGATGACCCGTTCGACTGAGCAAACCAGCCTAAAGCTGCACCATCAGGCGGGAGCGCAGGCGCTGGAGCGCTTCTCCGGCCGTGAGGGCCTGGATCCAACTGCGCCTCCGGCTGGAGCCGAACCGCACCGCCTCGCTGCGGCTGCCGTCAGGCCCGGCCACGGCGATGTGCACGAGCCCCACGGGCTTCTCCGCCGTGCCGCCTCCCGGTCCGGCGATCCCGGTCACCGCGATCGCCCAGCTGGCGCCGGTGACCCGGCGGGCCCCCTCGGCCATGGCCAGCGCCACCGGATCGCTCACCGCGCCATGGCTGTCCAACAGCGCTGCGGGCACGCCCAGCAGCTCCTGCTTGACGGCGTTGGCGTAGGCGATCACCCCGCCCCGAAACACATCGGAAGCCCCCGGCACGGCCGCCAGCGCAGCTCCCAGTCCGCCACCCGTGCAGCTCTCGGCCACGGCCAGGCTCTCCCCCCGCCGCCGCAGCAGCTCGAGGACCACCGAAGCCAGGCTGTCGTCATCGACTCCAAAGCAGGCCGTGCCGGTGCGGGAGCGGATCTCGGCCTCCAGTGGGGCCAGCAGGGCCTGGGCCTCGGAGTCGCTGCCGGCGCGGGCCGTGAGGCGCAGCTTCACCTCACCGGCTCCGGCATAGGGCGCCAGGGTGGGGTTCTCGCCCTCGAGCAGATCCGCCATCTGCTCGGCCAGGGCCGACTCCGAGACCCCCCAGAAGCGCAGCATGCGACTGGCAAACACCCCCTCGGCCAAACCGGCAGCGCGCAACCAGGGCGCGGCGGTGGCGCGCCACATGGCCTCCATTTCACTGGGCACCCCGGGGAAGGTGAGCACGGTGAACCCCGGCTGGATTCCGGCTGCAGCGGGGGGAGTCCAGATCATGCCCGGCGCCGTGCCGGTCGGGTTGGGCAGCACCTGGGCTCCAGCGGGGAGGAAGGCCTGTTGGCGATTGCTGGGGGAGCACACCCGGCCCCGGGCATGGAGGCGGGCCTGGATCTCGGCCCAAATCTCGGGGTGCTCCACCAAGGGCGTGTCGAAGGCGGCCGCCAGGGCCTCGGTGGTGAGGTCGTCCGGGGTGGGGCCGAGGCCACCGGTGGTGATCAGCACCAGGCAGCGGCCGGCCGCCTCGCGCACCGCGGCCATCAGGCGCTCCCGGTTGTCGCCCACCACCGTCTGGCGGTGATGGGGGAGGCCGAGGGCGGCCAATTGCTCAGCCAGCCAGCGGGCATTGCCGTTGGTGATGTTGCCGAGCAGCAGCTCGGTGCCGATGCAGAGGATCTCGGCGCTCACGACCTCACGGCTCCGGGCTGGCGGGAAGCCGCTGCAGGGCCCGCCGGGTGCTCACCAGCACCCAGATCAACACGGCGGTGGCCAGGGCCAGCCAGAGGAAGCGCAGCTCCGCGTTCACCAGCACCAGCGCCAGGGACCCCAACCACTGGGTGAAGGCGTAGATCAACAACACCGTGCGGCGATGGCTCAGTCCACTGCGCAGCAGGCGGTGGTGCAGGTGACGCCGGTCGGGGTAGAAGGGGGAGTGGCCCTCGCTGAGGCGCCCCATGATCACCGCCGACATATCAGCCAGCGGCAGGGACAGAATCAGCAGGGGCAGCAGCAGGCTGACGCTGGTGAGCCCCTTGGCCGGGCCGACGATGCTGATCGCCGCCAGGGCGAAACCGAGGAAATAGGACCCCCCGTCCCCCATGAAAATGCGGGCTGGGTTGAAGTTGTGGCGCAGAAAGCCGAGGCAGCTGCCGGCGAGGGCGGACGCGAGCAGCCCAGCCGCTGGCTGGTGCAAGCTGAAACTCACCGACAGCAGGCCCACGGCGGCAATGCCACTCACGCCTGCCGCCAAGCCGTCGAGGCCATCGAGCCAGTTGATGGCGTTGGTGATCCCCACCAGCCAAATCAAGGTGGCGAGCAGACTCAACCAATCGGGCAACTGCAGCATCAGATCAGCCCCCCCCAACCAGCCCATGGGCAGCTCGATGCTGCCGATGCGCACCCCCTCGTTCCACACCACCATCGAAATCGCCAGCTGGCCAGCGAGGCGGGGCAGGGGGGGCAAGGCAAACAGGTCGTCCGCCAGACCGATCAGAAAAAAGCAGAGCGCCCCAGCCAGGGTGGTCCAGATCAGCTGGTCCTTTTCCAGGGGGAGGTTGGCAAAACCGCCAAAGGCCCAGGTGAGGCCCAGGGCCAGGCTGAAGGCGATGACAATGCCCACCCCACCCAGGCGCACCATGGGCGTGGTGTGCTGTTTGCGGGCATCGGGTGGGTCCACCAACCCCCAGCGCAGTCCGAGGCGACGCACCACAGGCACCACCAGCGCCGTCAACACGGCGGCCACGGCAAAGGTGAGCAGGGCGGCCGCGTTGGGGCTGTAGGCGAGGGTCACAGGACCAGACCGAAGGAAGCCGAAGGGCGGCCTTTGGGCCCCACCTTACGGACGTATGCCGGGATCAGGCGTGCTGCAGCTCACGCTCGGTGGCATAGAGGGGAAAGCGCCCGCACAGGGCCGCCACCCGCTCGCGGCAGCGCTGTTCGATGCCGGCGTCCTCGGGGTTGAGCAGGCGATCGGCGATCACATCGGCCACCTCGCGGAAGGCGACCTCGTCGAAGCCCCGGGTGGTGCAGGCTGCCGTGCCCAGGCGCAGGCCGCTGGTCACGAACGGCGACTGGGGATCGAAGGGCACCGTGTTCTTGTTGGCGGTGATGTGCACATCGCTCACCAACAGGTCGGCCACCTTGCCGGTCATGCCGATGCTGCGCAGATCCAGCAACACCAGGTGGTTGTCGGTGCCACCGCTCACCACGGCAATGCCCCGCTCCTGGATGCGGGCAGCCAGCGCCTGGGCATTGGCCACCACCTGCTGGCTGTAGACACGGAAGGAGGGCAGCAGGGCTTCGCCAAAAGCCACCGCCTTGGCGGCGATCACGTGCTCCAACGGACCACCCTGGCTGCCGGGGAACACGGCCTTGTCGAATTGCTTGCCGAACTCGGCGTCGCGGCAGAGGATCAGGCCGCCGCGGGGGCCGCGCAGGGTCTTGTGGGTGGTGGTGGTGACGACATCACACACCGGCACCGGGTTGGGGTGCACACCCGCCGCCACCAGGCCAGCGATGTGAGCCATGTCGGCGAGCAGATAGGCGCCCACCTCATCGGCGATGGCGCGGAAGGCCTGGAAATCAATCGTGCGGGGATAGGCGGAGTAGCCGCACACGATCAGCTTGGGCTTGTGGTCCAGGGCCAGCTGGCGGATCGCGTCGAAATTGAGCTGCTGGGTGTCGGGGTCGACGCCGTAGTGCACCGCCTTGAACCACTTGCCGCTCACATTCACCGGCGAGCCATGGGTGAGGTGGCCGCCGTGGCTGAGGTCCATGCCCAGGATCGTGTCGCCGGGCTGCAGGAGGGCCAGGAACACCGCGAAGTTGGCCTGGGCGCCGCTGTGGGGCTGCACGTTGGCCCAGGCGGCGCCGAACAGCTGCTTGGCCCGCTCGATCGCCAGTTCCTCGATCGCATCCACGTGCTCACAGCCGCCGTAGTAGCGCTTCGACGGCAGACCTTCGGCGTACTTGTTGGTGAGCACGGAGCCCTGGGCCTCCATCACGGCCCGGGAGGCAAAGTTTTCCGAAGCGATCAGCTCCAGGTGGGTTTCCTGCCGGCGAGCCTCCTGATCGATCAGCCCAGCAATGGCGGGATCGCCGGCAGCCAGGGACTGGTTGAGGGCAGCACCGCCGGAGTGGGCCATGGTGAGGGAACGCTTCGTTGCCCGATCGTAAGGAAGGGCCCCCGCAGCGGGGAGCTCGGTTGGGAACTGGCCACCGCTGGGCCATCAGACACAAAAAAACCGCCCGAAGGCGGTTTAGGAAGGAAGCGCGCCTGGAGAGATTCGAACTCCCGACCCTCTGATCCGTAGTCAGATGCTCTAATCCGCTGAGCTACAAGCGCATGGGCCCATTCTCACCGCACGGAGGGCCCATCCGTCAAATCCCTGCCCCTTCCCATGCCCATTCGCTGGTACGGCCCCGCCAACCCCGAAGACCCCACCTACAGGCACTTCGAGCGGATTGTGAACCTCACGCTCCACGCCGCCCTGTTCGCCGCCCTCAACAGCGGCCTCTGGGTGGTTCAGGAGCTGCGGCACCCCTGGAGTCACCTCAACTGGCTCAGCCTTGGCTGGCTGCTGGTGCTGCTGGTCCACGCCGGCGTGGTGGTGGCCCTGCGCCCAGGACCGGAACCCAAAAGCCCCCAGCCCACCCAGCAACCCTGAGCCATGACCCTCAATGCCGCCGACCTGAAGGAGCTCGAGCTGGCCCTCGCCGACCGGCTCTATCTGCAGGTGGCCAGCTGGCACCTCTACCTGGGCGATGCCGGCCTGGCCCAGACCCTGGCGATCGAGTGTTCCGCCCGACTCGACCAGGGGGCCGGCGTCTGCGCCAGGCAGGCCCTGGAAGCGGTGCAGGTGCCGATCGGTGGCGGGCCCACCCGACTGCCCCTGGCCCGGCTCGTGCCAGCCGGTCAGCTGCGCGATCTCGAAGAGGTGCTGGAACCGTTTTGCCGATAAGGTTGCGCCACCTGGCGACGGGCTGTGCTGGTCATTGAGGTCACCAACGCCCGCGAGGTGGTGCGTCAACGCATGGGCCGGCTCGGAAGCCGCCTGATCGGCAAGGTGGTGGATGCCGACGCCCAGGTGGAGAAAGCGCTCATCCAGGAACTGGAAACCGCCTTCAAGGAGTTCGGCATCGAAGCCCGGATCTTCTCGGTGGATGGGCCCCGCATGTTGGGGCGTTCCCATCTGGAGATCCCGGTGCAGGTTCGGGCGGAACGGGATGTGCGGTTGGACAGCTAGCGCCGCCCCAGACGCGGCAGGCGGCCCCGCACCTGGGACAGCAGATCCGTGACCTCAGGCACCTGGGCCAGGCTCGCCAGCACGCCATACACCAGCACGCCGACGCCCCCGGCGAAACCACACTCCAACAGGCGCCCCACCAAGCCCGAGGGCCAGGCCACCCCGGCCGCCAGACCCCAGGCCGCCAAACCGCCCAGCACGGCCGCACCGAACAACAGCAGGGTGTCGCGCAACCACAGCCGCAGGGGCAGTCCGCCCAGGCGGGCCTGGAGTGCCAGCAACAGCCCGACGCAGGTGATCAGGTTCACCGCCACCGTGGCCAGCACCAGACCCGCCGCACCGCAGTAGAGCCGGGGCAACAGCAGGCCCTGAACCGGCACCGGTCCGCCGACGAAGGCCCAGCAGAAGACGGCGTTCAGGCCAATGCCTGCCATCGACCAGCGGAACGGGGTGACCCCATCCCCGAGGGCATAAAACACGCGCACCAGCACGTCGCGGGCCAGATAGGCGGGCATGCCGATGCCATAGGCCATCAACAGGGTGCCCACCAGCTCGGCCGCACCGGCATTGAACGCCCCCCGCTCGTAGATCAAGGCCACGATCGGCACCGCCAGCCCCACCATCAGGGCGCCCAGCGGCAGCATGCTGGCGTTGGACAGCATCAAGCCCTGGCGGATGCGGCCGATCAGTTCGGGCCGGTCCTCTGGGGCCGTGAGCCGGGCATACACCGGCAGGAGCGGCACCAACAGGGCATTGGAGAGCAGCCCCAGGGGGGTCTGAACCAGGAGATTGGCGTAGCCGAGTCCGGCGGCCGCAGCCGGAATGCCGGAGGCGAAGAACAGCGACACGAACACATTGATCTGCAGCATCCCCGAGGAGAGGGTGGCGGGCCCCATCACCTGCAACACCTCACGCACCCCGGGATCCTTCCAGTCCCACACCAGCTGGAACCGGTGCAGCCCCTGGCGGGCCAGGGCCGGCAGCTGGATCAACCACTGCAACACCGCCCCCAGGGTGGTGGAGCCGGCCAGCACGACCCCACCCAGCACCGCCGTGGCGGGCAGGGTGATGGAGGCGCCGAGCTGCCACCAGAGCACGCCGATGCCAGCAATCACCGCCACGCTGGAGAGCAGGGGGCTCACCGAGGGCAGCCAGAACTCATCGGCCGCATTGAGGGCACCGAAGCCCAGCCCGATCAGCCCGGCGAACAGGGCCATGGGCGCCATCCAGCGCAACTGCAGGACGGCGATGTCGTGTCGGGTGGCATCCAGACCCGGACCCACCAGGGTGATCAGGGGGTCCGCAAAAATGAGCAGCAGCACGGTGACCCCGATCAGGCCCGTGCCCACGAGCGTGTTGATCGCCGCCAGCACATGGGCGCCCTCCTGGCGGGGCCGACGTGCCAGCACGCTCACCATGGCGCTGTGGAAGGGGCCATTGATGCCGCCCAGCAGGATCAGCAGAAAGCCCGGCAGCACATAGGCGTAGTTGTAGGCGTCGTAGGCCGCACCCACGCCGAAGGCCGCAGCGATGGCCTGCTGCCGCACCAGGCCGGCCACCTTGCTGAGGGCCGTGGCGAGCGCCACGACCAGGGCAATGCGCCTGAGGGACTTCGCCATCCGGTGGGGACCTGGGCCCTTGGAGTTGAGCGGCAGTATGGCTGGCACGCAACCAGCCAACCCAGCCCCGCCGCCATGGCCACCCCTGTGCTCAGCCTTGGTCCCCTGGTGGAAGGCACCCTGGTGAAGCGCTACAAGCGCTTCCTGGCCGATGTGGAACTGGAGGGCGGCGAGGTGGTCACGGCCCATTGCCCGAACACCGGCCCCATGACCGGCGTGCTGCACCCGGGCGGCCGGGTTCGGCTGCGCCATGCCCCCTCCCCCAGCCGCAAGCTGGCCTGGACCTGGGAGCAGGCCGAGGTGATCGGCGCAGCCGGCACCCCCATCTGGGTGGGCATCAACACCGCCCTGCCCAACCATCTGGTGCGGGCCACGATCGAGGCCGGGTGCTTGGAGCCCTGGCTCGGCCCCATCGGCGCCATCCGGGCGGAGGTGCCCTACGGCGAGGGGCGTCGCAGCCGCATCGATCTGCTGCTCACCCCAGCCGAAGGGGCCGCCGATCCCAGGCCCATCTATCTCGAAGTCAAGAACACCACCTGGACCCAGGGGGAGCTGGCCCTGTTCCCCGACACCGTCACCGAACGGGGGCAAAAGCACCTGGTGGAACTGATGGCGCTGCTGCCGGAATCCCGAGCCGTGCTGGTGCCCTGCCTCAGCCGCGGCGACGTGAACCGTTTCGCCCCGGGAGATGCGGCCGACCCGCGCTACGGCGAGCTGTTCCGCCAGGCCCTGGCGGCCGGCGTGGAGGTGCTGCCCTGCCGCTACAGCTTCACGGCCGACACGGTGAGCTGGCAGGGGCTGGCCAACGTTGAGCAACGGGGTCCCTCCGAGGGCCCATAGAGTCGGGTCACCAAGCTCCAGATGTTGTGGATACCCGCGCCTTCAAACGCTCGCTGCACCACTCCGAGCGCTACAACCGCCGCGGTTTCGGCCTGGGCGAAGAAGTGGCCGGCAGCCTGGAGCAGGCCTACCAAAGCGATCTGATCGCCAAGCTGCGCGGCAACGGCTACGTGCTCCAGCGCGGCCGCCTGACCGTGCGCCTGGCCGAGGCCTTCGGCTTCTGCTGGGGCGTGGAGCGGGCCGTGGCCATGGCCTACGAAACCCGGCGCCACTACCCCACCGAGCGGATCTGGATCACCAACGAGATCATTCACAACCCCTCGGTGAACGACCACCTGCGGGAGATGGACGTGCAGTTCATCCAGGTGGATGAGGGGGTGAAGGACTTCTCCGACGTGGCCAGCGGCGATGTGGTGATCCTGCCGGCCTTCGGCGCCACCGTGCAGGAGATGCAGTTGCTGAACGAGCGCGGCTGCCACATCGTCGACACCACCTGCCCCTGGGTGTCCAAGGTGTGGAACACCGTGGAGAAGCACAAGAAGCATGACTTCACCTCGATCATTCACGGCAAGGTGAAGCACGAGGAAACCCTCGCCACCAGCTCTTTCGCCGGCATTTACCTGGTGGTGCTGGATCTGGCAGAGGCCCAGCTGGTGTGCGATTACATCCTCGGCCGTGGCGACCGGGAAGCCTTCATGACGCGCTTCGCCAAGGCCTGCTCCCCGGGCTTCGACCCCGACCGGGACCTCGTGCGGGTGGGCGTGGCCAACCAGACCACCATGCTCAAGAGCGAAACCGAGGACATCGGCCGCCTGTTCGAGCGCACCATGCTGCAGCGCTTTGGCCCCGCCGAGCTCAATGAGCACTTCCTGGCCTTCAACACCATCTGTGACGCCACCCAGGAGCGTCAGGACGCCATGTTCTCCCTGGTGGATGAGCCCCTCGATCTGATGGTGGTGATCGGCGGCTACAACTCCTCGAACACCACCCACCTGCAGGAAATCGCCGTGAGCCGGGGCATCCGCTCCTTCCACATCGACACCCCCGAGCGCATCGGTCCCGGCAACCGCATCGAGCACATGCCGCTGGGCGGTGCGCTGGAGACTGAACGGCCCTTTCTGCCCGAGGGGCCGATCCGGGTGGGCATCACCTCCGGCGCCTCCACTCCCGATCGGGTGGTGGAGGACGTGATCGAGCGCCTGATCGAACTCTGCGAGGCCTGATCCGCTCCCCACTGGACCCGCACGGTTGATGTCCGGGTGTCACAGCGGAGCCCGACGGGACGCCGCACTGGCTTTACATTGATTAAAGATTGAGTCTGTCCGTCTCCGATCTGGCCACCCGCCAGGAGTTTCAGCCGTTGTCTCTGCTGTTGTCGACCGCACCGCTGGACCCAGGCCTCGCCCAGGGCGATCCCCAGGGCCTCCGCCACAGCGAGGACCAGCGCGTCCGGCGCTATGCGAGCGCCTTCGCCGACGTGATGGAAATGCGGGCAGCGTCGCCGGTGGTGTCCGACTACCTGGACCACCACGAGGGCTGGTTTCGGCGCTGTGCCGCCCCGATGAAAGTGGAGCCCATCGGCCACCGGGGCTACTCCCTGACCCTGGGCACCTTTGGCAACTTCGGCTTCGAGGTGGAACCCACCATCGGCCTGGAACTCCTGCCGCAGGACCAGGGGCTCTATCGGATCCTCACCGTGCCGCAGCCCTGCAGCGACCCCAATCTCGATGGGCTCTATGACGTGGAGTTCAACGCCTCGCTGCAACTCGATGAGACCAGCACCTTGACGCTGGTGCGCTGGCAGCTTGATCTCAGTGTCTGGATCCGGCTTCCCGGGGTGATCACCCTGCTGCCCGAGGGCCTGGTGCAATCCAGCGGCGACCACCTGCTCAAGCAGATCGTGCGGCAGATCTCCCGCAAGCTCACCTGGAAGGTTCAGGAGGATTTCCATGCCAGCCACAACCTCGACTGCCCGCCACGGCGGCGGGCCCAGTTCTGAGGCGCAGCCTGAACGGCTCAGGCGGGCCGCTTCTCCCAGATCTTGGCCAGGATCTGCAGACCAGTGAAGGCCTGCCAGAGGAACAGGGTCATCATCGCCATGTTCAGACCCACATGGGCCTTGCGGGCGATCAGATTGCCCTGCTGCATCAAGGGTGAGAGCGACACCGCCAGAGCAATCAGGCAGGTCATGGCGATGCCGACCAACAGGTGGGGGCCCACGAAGAGCTTGCCGTTGTTCAAGTAGGTGACAGCCATGCCGCCGAAGGTGCCCAGCACCATCAGCACCAGGATCAGGCTGCCGATCTGGAAATGGCGGCGGGCGTACTGCCCCTTGATCAGCTCCTTGCGATCTTCGGCCGCGGCCGTGCGGGTTTTCTTGGCTTTGATGCCCAGGAACATCCCATAGCCGGAGAGGGCCAGCAGGCCCCCCATCAGCAGGGGATGGAGAAAGTTCAGGTTGTAGGCAAGCGCTTCAGACATGGCGTCAAAGGGGGCCAGAGAGGGGCAGCGGGGAGCCGCAGAAGAACTGGGCTGATCGAGCGAAGCTACAACTCACGCCGACCGCGGTAGGGATCTAGTGGAGGAAATGGCGGCGACCCGTCACCACCATCGCCAGGCCCAGGGTGTTGCAGGCCGCGATGGAATCGGCATCGCGCACACTCCCTCCAGGCTGAATCACGGCCGTGATGCCGAAGCCCGCCGCCAGCCGCACGGTGTCATCGAAGGGGAAGAAGCCATCACTGGCCAGCACGGCGCCTCGGGCCTTGTCTGCGGCGGCCTCGAGGGCCAGGCGGGCTGAGCCCACCCGGTTCATCTGACCCGCACCGATGCCGAGGCTCTGGCCACCCCGGGCGACGGTGATGGCGTTGGAGCGCACGTGCCGCACCAGCTTCCAGGCAAAGCGCAGATCATCCAGCTCCTGGGCCGTGGGCTGGCGGTCGCTGACCACCTGCCAGTCGACCTCCGCCACCGGTTGGTCGTCGAGCTCCTGCACCAGCACCCCGCCGAGCAGGCTGCGCAGCTGGCGACGGGAGGCGCAGGCGATGGCTTCCGGGGCCAGCTCGAGCAGCCGCAGATTGGCCCGGGCAGCCAGTTGCTCCCGGGCCGCCCCGTCAAAGCCCGGCGCCACCACGCACTCCAGGAAGAGGCTGGAGAGCTGCTCCGCCGCCGCCAGGCCCACCGGGGTGTTGAGGGCGACGATGCCCCCGAAGGCCGAGAGGCGATCGGCATCCAGGGCCCGGGTCAGGGCATCGGCCCCATCCCGGCCCGTGGCCACACCACAGGGATTGGTGTGCTTGACCACCACCGCAGCCGGCTGGGCTCCGGGTCCGTAGCCAAACTCCCGCACGGTGGCGAGCGCCGCATCGAGATCGATCAGGTTGTTGTAGCTGAGCTCCTTGCCCTGCAGTTGCTGGGCGGCACCCCAGCCAGCCGTGGGCTCGCTGTGCCAGGTGGCCGGTTGGTGGGGGTTCTCGCCGTAGCGCAGGCTCTGGCGGGCCGGCAGGTCGAGGCGCAGGGGTTCCGCCTCCGACTGAACCGCCAGGCGGGCCTCCAGCCAGCTGCTGATCGCGGCGTCGTAGCTGGCGGTGTGCTGGAACGCCTCCAGCGCCAGTTGGCGCCGCAGGGCCGCCGTCAGCCCACCGGTCCCCAGGGCGGCGAGGAAGGCCCCGTACTGGCTGGGGCTGGTCAACACCGCCACATCGGCGTGGTTCTTGGCGGCGGCCCGCACCATGGCCGGCCCACCGATGTCGATGTTTTCGATGGCGGTCTCAAAGGCCACCGCCGGATCGGCCACCGTCTCGCGGAAGGGGTAGAGGTTCACCACCACCACATCGATCGGAGCGATGCCCTGGGCGGCCAGATCGGCCTGGTGGCTGGGCTCGTCGCGACGGGCCAGGATGCCGCCGTGGATCCGCGGATGCAGGGTCTTGACCCGGCCCCCGAGGATCTCCGGAGCCCCGGTGTGCTCGGCCACCTTGGTGACGGGCAGTCCGGCCGCCTGCAGGGCCGCAGCGGTACCGCCGCTGGAGATCAGGGCATAGCCCGCCTGCAGCAGTCCCTGGGCCAGGGGCACCAACCCCTCCTTATTGGACACACTGAGAAGGGCCGTGGGCGCCATGGCTGCCGAACTGCGGGTCTGGAGCCAACCTACGCAGCAGCAGCTCCCCCGCCGTGACCCATCCCAACCCCGAGCCCGGCCTGATCCGGCTGGGCCCCGACCGCAGCGAGCGACGGCTGGTGCTCCTGCACGGCTGGGGAGCCGACGCCGACGACCTGCTCGACCTGGCAGAGGTGCTGGTGGAGCCCACGGTGAGCGTGGTGGCCCTGCAGGCACCCTTGCCCCACCCCGGCGGCAGCGGTCGCCAGTGGTACGACCTGCAGCAGCCAAACTGGCCCCAGCTCCCGGCAGCCAGAGCCAACCTGCTCGAGCGGCTGGGGGCGCTGGCTGCCGAGGTGCCGCTGGAACAGACGGTGGTGCTCGGCTTCTCCCAGGGGGCCGCCATGGCCCTGGATGTGGCCACCGCCGGGGAGGGGCTGCCCCTGGCAGGCCTGATCAGCTGCAGCGGCTACCCCCATCCAGCCTGGGAGCCGGGCCTTCAAGCCAACAAAACGATCCTGCTCACGCACGGCGAGCAGGATCCGGTGGTGCCCTACGGGGCCAGTGAAGTGCTGCAAGAGCAGTTGCGCCGGAGCGGGATCGGCGCGGAATTGATCGGCTTTGCCGGTGGACACACCATCGACAGCAGCCTGTTCCCAGCCCTGCGCCAATACCTGAGCCACCAATGGCCTGGCTGAGTGGCCAGCCAGGCGCACTGACGCGGCGTCAGTCTTCAGACAAAGGCGTACTCGTACTCCTCCATCTCCTCCCAGTCGTCGGCGGCAAGGGCCTCAATGCCTTCGAACAGGACCTCCTCACCGATGCGATCGACGATCGAACGCAGGGACGGGAACAGGAAGTGGTTCTCCTCGGCGTACTGGGCGCTGAACAGGCCCTTCTCGCCCCAGAAGAAGCGGTCGGTGGTGTGCTCGTTGCGGCGGACGTTGAGGATCGCCGGGGGCACCAGCAGCTCCTCGGCGATGTAGCGACGGGCGGCGGTGACCGGTTTATGGGAGCCGGTCTCCAGATTGAAGGTGGGGACATGCGCCAGCACCCGCTGGCCTGCGAGCCGGCGACGGCTGATCCGCTTGCGCTTCTTAGACATTGAGCTGCTCCCGGTGGGGGAGGATTGAGGGGACGAGAAGAAACCGGAGGGGGGGAACGGACCTTGGGAGCGCAAGACATGCGCAGGGCCCGTGACTCAGCCCGCCCAGCCATCCGAAAGGCCGGACAGCACGGGCGACGCCCAAACGTTCTGTTGTCCGGAGGGGTCAGCAGGCCTGGAGGTCAGTGACGCCACAACCCGCCCATTCGGGTTGCGGAACAGCAGAGAGGAGGGATCGGCGAGAAGTCGGATCTGTCTCTGCTGTAGCCTCGAAAACCTGAAAGGGCAACCGAGGGTGAGGGTGTCACGACGATGAGCCGCTGCCCGCTTGCGGACCGCGTCGTATTGGTCGATACCAAGGATCTTAAGACTTTTTCCCGGTTTTCACACACCCGTTCGAAAATTTCTGCGGCAGGACGGCGGTTGAACGCCCCAGATGCAAGTCTCCAACCGCTTTTCAGCCCTGCTCCGTTTCCAGTTGGCCCAGTTCGCCGACCGGGCTGATCTGCGGTCCCTGGTCGTGTACGTGACCCAGCCAGGCAATGGCAGCGCCCCCAGCCTGGTGCCCATCGGCCAGTGGCCCAGCGATGGTCGGGCCCTCCCGCCCGTGGAGGCCAGCAGCCCCCTGAGGGTGCCATCCGAGGAGCGGCGCTGGCTGCCGCTGCGGCACCAGAACGTCTTGCTGGGGGCCATTCAGGTGGAAACCACGGTGGTGCCCTGGCCTGACACCCTCGGTCAGCGGTTGCAGGCTGTCGCCCTGTGCCTCACCGAGGCCCTCTGCCTGGATCTGGAACAACAGCGGCTGCAACGCACCCTGCAGGAGCAACACGCGGAACTGGACCTGCTGCTGCATCAGCTGCGCAACCCCCTGGCCGCCCTGCGCACCTTTGGCCAGTTGCTGTTGCGGCGCCTCGAGCAGGACAACCAGAATCGGCCCCTGGTGGAGGGGCTCCTGGCGGAGGAGCGCCAGCTCAACCGCTACGTGGATGCGCTCTCCCAGCTGGGCCAGCGCGAGACGCCGGCGGTCACGGGCGATGCCAGCCAGCCCCTGCTGCTGCCCCCCGTGCTGATCGGACCCGAGGGAGAGCCTCTGCAGGACTGGCTGGAGCCCCTGCTGCAACGGGCCGCTGCCACGGCAGCCCTCCAGGGCCGCCCCTGGCACCCTCCGGCCTGCATGCCGAGCTGGCGGGGCGACAGTGGCGCCGTGGCCGAGATCCTGGCCAACCTGCTGGAAAATGCCTTCCGCTACAGCCCCGCCGGCAGCGCCATCGGACTCCACTGCCAGGCCACCACGGCAGGCCCCTGGCAACTGACGGTCTGGGACGGCGGCGAGCCGATTGCCGCCGAAGAGCGTGAGGCGATTTTCGAACGGGGCTTCCGGGGCCGCGCGGGCCAGACCCGAACGGGCACGGGCCTGGGCCTGGCCCTGGCCAGGGACCTGGCCCGCAACCTGGACGGCGACCTGACCCTGGTGCTCCCGCCAGCCGCCATCGCCCCGGAGCTGCCTGGGCACGGCAATGCGTTCTGCCTCAGCCTGCCAGCCGCAACCCCAGGCCACTGAGCAACAGAGCCAGGGTCTCCACCCACTCCACGCAAGCGCCATAGGTGTCCCCGCTGTGGCCACCCAGCCGGCGCCCGAACCACAGGGGCACCAGCAGCGCCGGCACGATGCCGATTCCATCCGGCAGCGGCCAGCCGGCCCAGGCCCAGCCCAGCAGGGCCAGCAGCAGGGCCAGCAGCGCCGGTGCCAACTCCGGCAGCAACCCCCGCCAGTGCTGCCGGTGGAAGGCGGCACTGCCCTGATCCCGGAGATAGGGGAACCAGGCCATCGCCAGCAGGGGGGCCACCCGGCCCCAGAACGCAGCCCAAAGCAGGGCCAGCGGAGCCGCCGTAGCCAGGCAGACCAGCGCCGCCACCCGCAGCAACAGCAGCAGCGCCAGGGCCTGCACCCCGGAAGCCCCGACGCGGCTGTCCGCCATCGCCTCCAAGGCCCGGGGACCGGCACCGAGGCCATCGGCCGTGTCCATGGCCCCATCCACATGCAGGCCACCCGTGAGCACCAGGCCCAGGGCGAGCACCAGGGCCACCTGGGCGCCGAGCGGCAGCCAGCTGGCCGTCAGCCCCCAGAAGAGCGCCTGGATGCCCCCCAGCACCAGACCGATCAGGGGACCGAAGCGGGCGATTCGCTCAAAGCGCGGCGTCAGCCCAGGCCAGGCGGGCAACACGGAGTAGAACACCCAAGCCCCGGCCAGATCGGCGAGCCAGCCTGGGGTCAACGCAGAGAAAGGCTTCGACAAGCGACACCTAGCGTCAGAACAGCACCTGTTCGGCGCAATCAGCTTCCCACCCGCCTTCTCGTTCTCCATCACGGCCCAGTGCCCGCGCACCCGGGCCCGCTGCGGCTGCTTCCACACCCCCCATGGCGTGGTGACCACCCCGCGCTTCATGCCCGTGGGCACCCTGGCCACCGTGAAGGGAATCACCACCAGCCAGCTGGGCGAAACCGGCGCCCAGATGGTGCTCTCCAACACCTACCACCTGCATCTGCAACCGGGCGAGGCGATCGTGGCGGAGGCCGGCGGATTGCACCGCTTCATGGGCTGGAGCGGCCCGATGCTCACCGATTCCGGCGGCTTCCAGGTGTTCAGCCTGGGCGACATCAACACGATCAACGACCACGGCGTGGTGTTCCGGTCCCCCCGCGACGGAGCCCGCATCGAGCTCACGCCGGAGCGGGCCATGGAGATCCAGATGGCGCTGGGGGCCGATGTGGCCATGGCCTTCGACCAATGCCCCCCCTATCCCGCCAGCGAGGCGGACGTGGCCGCCGCCTGCCGGCGCACCCACAGCTGGCTGGAGCGCTGCATCACCCGCCACACCAAGCCCGATCAGGCCCTCTTCGGCATCGTGCAGGGGGGCTGCTTCCCCCACCTGCGCCAGGACTCAGCCCAGGTGGTGGCCTCGATGGGCCTGCCGGGTATCGCCGTGGGGGGCGTGAGTGTGGGGGAACCCACCGAGGAGATGCACCGGATCGTGCGCCAGGTGGGGCCGCTGCTGCCGGAGGCCGTGCCCCACTACCTGATGGGGGTGGGCACCCTGCGGGAGATGGCCATCGCGGTGGCCAACGGCTTCGACCTGTTCGACTGCGTGATCCCCACCCGTCTGGGCCGCCACGGCGCTGCCCTGGTGGGCGGCGAGCGCTGGAACCTCAAGAACGCCCGCTTCCGCCACGACCACACCCCCCTCGATGGCAGCTGCCCCTGCCTGGCCTGCCGGCAGCACAGCCGGGCCTACCTGCACCACCTGATCAAGAGCGAGGAACTGCTGGGCAAGATCCTGCTGAGCCTGCACAACATCACCCAGCTGGTGCGCTTCACCAGCGCCATGGGCCGGGCCATCGAGGACGGCTGTTTTGCAGAGGATTTCGCTCCCTGGGAACCCGAGTCCCCAGCCGCCCACACGTGGTAGCGTCCGCCTCACGCTCAGCGATTTTCGGGATGGCCGCCTACGCCCTGCAGACCCTGGCCCAGCTCCCCGAGGCCTACCAGGCCTTCGGTCCCCTGGTCGACATCCTGCCGATCATCCCCCTGTTCTTCCTGTTGCTGGCCTTCGTGTGGCAGGCCTCTGTGGGCTTCCGCTAAACCCGGCAGCTCCCCTGAACCGGGGCGTACCCCCCAGTTCAGATCCACCCCTCATCCCTGCCGGAGCACGGCCCAGGCGAAGGCCGGCAGGGACAGCATCCGGCGCCAGCGGGCCGGCTCCTGAAGCAGGCGGTACAACCATTCAATCTGCAGAGCTCCCATCCAGGCGGGGGCTCTTTTTTTGACCCCAGCCCAGACGTCAAAGCTGCCACCCACGCCCATCCAGAGGCCACAGCGCCGCCCCGGAAACTGCTGAATCCAGGTTTCCTGCCGCGGCACCCCGAGGGCCACCAGCACCAGGTCCGGGCGGGCCGCCAGGAGCTGCTGCTCGAGGCCTGGCCAGGCCTCGGGGGGCTGGTAGCCGTGGGCGGTCAGCACCAACTGGAGCCCGGGGAGCTCCCGGCGCAGTCGCTGGGTGAGTTGGTCCATCACCGCCGGGGAGGCCCCCACAAGGGCCACCTTCCAGCCCTGGGCAGCCGCATGGGCCAACAGATCCCGGGCGAGCTCGATCCCGGGACTGCGCCGCACCCGGTAGCCCTGGCGCCCGAGGGCCCACACCACCCCGGCGCCATCGGGAATCACCAGGGCCGCCGCAGCGATCGCCCCGCCAAGGGCAGGGTCGGCCTTGGCCGCCATGGTCATCTCCGCATTGAGGGTGACGATCTGGCCCCCTCCCCGCTGGTGCAGAGCCAGGGCAGCGTCGAACACGTCGGGGCACACGCTCACCGGGACCCCCAGGACGCCAGTGCGGAGAGGTTCGGTTGCCGTTGCTGCCATCAGGGGTGCGGTGGGGGTGGAGAATCTATGGCTGGCCCGTCACTGGCACTGGGACATCGATGGCGCAATCCCTGCCGATGAAGGGTTCCACCGACAGCACCGGTGCAGCCGACGCCTCAGAGCCGGACGTGGTCCATCCTGCCCAGGCCTGGGCGGTGCTGCAGGAGCTGGATGCCCAGATCGATCGGGTGGTGCTGGCCCGCCAGCATCCGATCACCGGCCTCCTGCCCGCCAGCACGGCCCACACGGTGCACGGCAACTACGGCGATGCCTGGGTGCGCGACTGCGTCTATTCGATCCAATGCGTCTGGGGACTGGCCCTGGCCCATCGGCGGCTGCGGGGCGCGAACCGGCGGGTCTATGAGCTGGAAGCCCGGGTGCTGCAGCTGATGCGCGGCCTGCTCAACGCCATGCTTCGCCAGGCGCCGAAGGTGGAGCGGTTCAAACACAGCCTGCACCGGCTGCATGCCATCCACGCCAAGTTCGACACGGCCACCGGGGCCCCGGTGGTGCCCGACGACGGCTGGGGCCATCTCCAGCTGGATGCCACCGCCCTGTTCCTGTTGCAGCTGGCCCAGCTGACCCGCTCCGGCCTGGTGGTGCTCCAGAGCAGCCACGAGTGCGACTTCGTGCAAAACCTCGTGTACTACGTGGCACGGGCCTACCGGGTGTCCGACTACGGCATCTGGGAGCGGGGAGACAAGGGCAACCACGGCCAACCCGAGCGCAACGCCAGCTCCATCGGCCTGGTGAAGGCCGCCCTCGAATCCCTGGAAGGCCTGGACCTCTTCGGCCCCCATGGCGACGGCAGCTGCTGTCTGGTGATCCCCCACGACGCGATCGTGCGGCTGCGACGCGCCCTGCGGAGCCTGCTGCCCCGGGAATCAGCCAGCAAGGAGGTCGACAGTGCCTGCCTCTCGGTGATTGGCTATCCGGCCTGGGCCGTGGAGGATCCCCAGCTCCGCCAGCGCACCCGGGACAAGATCCGGACGGAGCTGGGGGGCACCTACGGCTACAAGCGCTTTCGCCGCGATGGCCACCAGACCGTGGTGGAAGACCACACCCGCCTGCATTACGAGCGGGAGGAACTGGCCGAGTTCGAGCACCTGGAGTGTGAGTGGCCCCTGTTCTGGGCCTACGAGCTGATCACCGCCTGTTGCGAGGAGCGCTGGGAGGAAGCGCGCGCGTGGCGCCAGCGCCTGGCGGCGGTGAGCCTGGACCAGGAGGGGGGGGCGCTGCTGCCCGAGCTCTACCTCGTGCCCGAGGAGGCGATCGAAGCCGAGCGGCGCCAGCCGGGCAGCCAGCGCCGGGTGGCCAATCCCAACGTTCCCCTGCTGTGGACCCAGAGCCTCACCTGGCTCTCCGACCTACTCCTGCATGGACTGATCACCCCGGACGACCTGGATCCGCTCGGGCGACGTCGGCCCAGCCCCCTCGGCGCTGAGCAGGTGCTTGTCGCCTTGGTGCCCGGCAATGGGGCCATCGCCACGGCCTTGCAGGCCGCGGGCCTCCCCGTGGCCCACGACAGCGCCCAGCCCGGGGGCGTGCAGATCGGCAGCTCCCGGGCCCTGGCCCAGCGCATGGCCCAGGTGGGGGCCAACCCCAGATTGGGGCTCACGGGCCATCCCCCGGTGCGGATGGAAACCATGGCCACAGCGCGCCTCTATCGGCAAGGCGACAGCCAGCACGCCTTTCTGCCCGCCGTTCTGGAGGAGGACACGTTCTATCTCGCCGACGACCCCGAACAGCTGGTCGACACCGTCCGGGCGGAACTGCGCCTGCTGCAACGGCACTGGCGGGGCAGCGGCTCCCCGTTGCTGCTGGTGCCGGTGGCCGCAGGGGCCTTCCAGGCCAATCCCGAGGCCTTTCTGAGGCTGGGGCGCGAGCTGCAGGGGGGGCTGCTCGACGGCGTGCCCGTGCAGCTGGCCCCCCTGGCTGAGCTGGTGGACCAGGCCTGCTGGATCCCATTGCCGCCCCAGGCCGGCACCGGATCCGGCCCGGAGTCCCCGTCGCCCATCCCCCTGCGGGCCAGCACCAGCCAGGCCCCCCTCTCCGCCCGGGAAGAGCAGGATCTCGAGCGCGACGACATCAGCATCGGCGAACTGGCCGAGCGGCTCTGGCTCAGTTCGTCCCTGGAGGAGCAGGGCGAAGTGCTGGAGCAGCTGGTGCGGCGCCTGGGGCCCGATTCCCGTCTGCAGGGGCCCGCGGGGAGCCAGGCCGTTCGGCTGCGGGACCTGCTTGAAGAGGTCTACCGCCGCGCCTTGGCCGAAGCCGACTGGAACGTGGTGCGACGGGTGGCAGGGTCCCTCGACCTGGTGCATCCCCAGCTGGAGGATGCCCTCACCGACCTGTTGGTGCGCCAGAAGCAGGTGGTGGTCGGGCGGAACTACACCAGCGATTCCCGGATCAGCGAACCCCAGGGCAGCGCCAGCATCGCCGCCATGATCAAGCGGTTCAGCGGTGAAGACGGCCGGGAATGGATGCTGCAGCAGGAACTGCTGCTGGCCCTCGATGGCCTGGCCCGCCGCGAGCCTGACCTGCTCAGTGGCAGCCTCACCCTGCAATTGGGGCAGCTGCTGCTGCTGCTCACCGGCGAGCTGGCCACCGAGGCCGACCTCAGTCCGATCGACGCCTTTGAAGCCCTCTGCGACCAACCGCCCCACGCCATCCAACGGCGGTTGCGGGCCGTGCTCGCCGACCTGGAGCACGCCAAGGCCGCCCTGCAGCGCAAGGAGCAACTGCATGTGAGCGGACGGGTGCGCTGGGATGTACCCGATCCCCAGGGCGAGCTGCCCCGGGGGGGCTGCTGGCTGCAGCACCGCCTGCGCCTCGGCGCCCTGGGCCGGGTACCCCGCGATTTCTACCCCGGCATCTGGGATCTGCTGCACCACTGCCGCGGCATCGTGATCGGCGACAAACTCGAGAAACGCAACCGGCTCGACAGCGCTCCGCTACTGAGCGAGAAGACCCCGGGCGAACACAACTTCGCGGCCTTGGTGGATCACCTGTTGAGCAAGATTGAGGCCCCGGACTACCGCCAGCTCTGCACCGAAACCCTGATCACCCTGATCGCCTTCGTGGGAGCCAACCCCAAGGTGGTCTTCGACGATGACCTCGTGCTCGATGTGGTGATCGGTCACGCCGTGCGGGTGGGCTGGCAACAACGACACCCCACCATCCCGGCAGGGCAGTACGGCCAGCACAAGGCGGACGCCTGGGATGCGTTTTACCTCTCCTCCCCGGCGGACTGCCGCCACTGGCAACTGGAGGCCTTGCGCCAGCTCACCGAGACCAGCGGCGCCTAAATCGGCTCGTCGAGGCTCATGCAGAGGTTGGGCTGCTCCACGCACTGCTCGATCAGGTCGGCCAGTTGCAGGGCCCGGGAGGCTTGCAGCCCATCCACGGCGGGCGTTTCAACCCCCCGCACGCACTGAAGAAAGTGCTCCAGCTCGGCGTAGAGAGGCTCGATCGATGTGGTGCTCACCTCCTCGATCACGCCATCGGAGCGATACACCAGCTCACCGTGATCGGCACTCACCGACTCATGGGCGCGGCGGTGAATGTGCAGCGTGCGGTTGAGGAAATCCGTTTCCACCAGGCTGCTGCGGCAGTGGGCCGAAAGACTGCGAATCTTGCGGTGGGCCATCTTGCTGGCCGTGAGGCTGGCCACCACCCCGTTGGCGAATGCCAGGGTGGCATTGACGTAATCGATCGGGCCTTCGGCGCTGCGCCCTCCGGCGGCCGCCAGCCGAATCACCGGGGCCCCGGCCAGCTCCAGCACCAGATCGATGTCGTGGATCATCAGATCCAGCACCACGGACACGTCATTGGCCCGGTCGGCGTTGGGGCTGTGGCGCCGCGCCTCGAGCACCACCACCTCCTCATTGGCCACCACCTTCACCAACTCGCGGAAGGCGGGGTTGAAGCGCTCGATATGGCCCACCTGCAACAGGCGTCCCGCCTGCTCAGCGGCATGGATCAGTTCAGCGGCTTCCTCCTGGCTGGCGGCGATCGGCTTCTCGATCAACACGTGCACACCAGCCCGGAGGCAGGCCAGACCGACCCGATGGTGCAACAGGGTGGGCACGGCGATGCAGACCGCATCCACCTCCGCCAGCAGGGTCTCGTAGGTCGGAAACCAGCGGCAGCCGAACTGTTCGGTGGCGAGTTGTCCCCGAACCGGATCAGGATCAGCCACCCCCACCAGCTGGGCATCCTTGATCAGGCTCAGCACCCGGGCGTGGTGCCAGCCCATGTTGCCAATGCCGATGACACCCACACGCACAGGGTTCAAGGCAAGGGCTCGCGGCTGGCGGCATTATCAGTGATCGGCTCGGCCAGCGGTCGATCGATCTGGACCCGTTCGATCCGGGGGCCATCCATGGCCAGCACCAGAAACTGATGACCCTTCCAGCGCAAGCCTTCTCCAGGAGAGGGGATGTGCTGGAGCCGCTCGAGCAGAAAGCCCGCCAGGGTGTGGTGCCCTTCGGCCTCCGGCAACTGCAGGGCCAGCTGGCGATTGAGCTCGAAGATCTCGAGATCCCCGGCCACCGACCAACTGCCCTCCCCCAGCTGCTGGAGGTCCTGCGCCGCCTCCAGGGAACCGTCGTCTTCACCGACAATCTCGCTGGTGAGGTCGGCCACGGTGACGAGCCCTTCGGTGCCGCCGTGTTCATCGACCACCACCAGCAGGGGCTGGCCACTGCGGATCAAGGGGAGCAGGTCTGCCAGCGGTGTGCTCTCTTGAACGCGCGTCACGGGGGTGATATAGGGAGCCAGCGGCGTATCGGCACTGAGCAGGCCCCGCGCGATGGGATCCGCCAACCGCCTGAGGTCCAGCAGGCCACGCACATCGTCGAGGGAGCTGCCGATCACGGGAAAGCGGGCATGGGCCGTGTCATGCACCTCGCGCATCAGCTCAGCAAAACTGACGTCAAGCGGCAGGGTGACCATGCCGGCGCGCGGCACCATCACCTCGCGCACAAGCGTGTCCCGCAACGAGAACACCCCCTCCAGGATGTTGCGTTCGTCGGGCATCAGACCCGTAACGCTGCCCGTTTCAATCAGGGTTTCGAGCTCGCCGGCGGATAGGGCGGGCACCAGCTCATCCCAGTTGCGCGGCAGTCCCAGCAAGCGCAACAGGACGCCACTGAAGCGTTCGATCAGGGAGAGCAGCGGCGCCAGACTGCGGCTGACGGAATCCAGCAGGGGGGCGAGCCGCAGGGCCGAAACCTCGGGGCGGTGCAACACCCAGGCCTTGGGCAGCAGCCCTCCCAGCACGGTGGCGAGCAGCACCAGCACGAGAAAAACGGCGGCATCGAGCCACCCCTGGGGCCAGGGGCCCAAGCCAGGCTGGCTGGCCAGCCAGGCCCCCAGTCGCTCAGCCAGCCCCCGGCCGGCCCAACCCAGGGCCACCAGGGCCAGCACCGCCCCCAACTGGGTGGCCACCAACACGCGCCGGAGCCGGTGCTGCAGCTTGGCGACGGCCTTGGCACCGGGCTCGCCAGCCTCCTCAAGCTGACGCACCCTGCTGGGCCGCAGCCGGATCAGGGCGAATTCCCCAGCCGCAAAGAAGGCCAACATGGCCAGCAGAATGGCCAGCGCCAGGACTTGAATCACGGGGAGACCCCACCCGGGGAGCCATCACTGGCCCGAGAATAGGAGCGGCTGGAGTCCCCAGCCAGATGGGGGTCGCGAGGATCGAACTCGCCTAAGGCGAATTATGAGTTCGCTGCATTCACCAGATTGCTAGACCCCCGGGGGCTAGGCCTACCAGAGGCCTCGAACCGGCGCCCCATAGCTGGCCCCGCCATCCTGCCAAGCGCTCTGCTGGGACACCCCGGCCGAACCCAGGCTGCCGGAGTAGCCATTGGTTACATCAGCCGTGCGCCAGGGCATCGGATCACTCTGCTTCTCCAGCAACACCTGGTAGGTGTTCTCGACGGCGGTGCCATCCCAGATGATCGTCTGCTCAGGGAAGCCAAAGCCCATGACCTTGGTGCCATCGCCACCACCCATGGCGATTCCAAGCAGGTCAGTGACTTGGTTGGTCAGGCTGACGCCCCGGGCGAAGGGGGCTGTGTAACTGAAGAAGCGCTGCTCCATCAGTTGGGAGGACGTCTGCACAGCGCCACAGCGCGTCACTTCCACAGGCCCGGTGGCCGCCGTCTGACCGTTGGCGACTGGGGCTTCCAGGGTTGTGGTGCAGACCACAGGGCCTGCCGAGGCTGGAGCCGCCAGTAGGCCGCCGATCGCCGCACAGGCCACGCCCAGTGCCAAGCGGTGACCAACAGCACTGGTCGAAACGGTGAAGGGGTTGGCAATCGCCATGGATCCAGTCCGCCCTACAGCTGGACATGTCACGTTGGACGCAAACTAGTCAACCAATCGCAATTGCACCAGATCTTGTCGACCGTTTCTCCAGCTGCCACCTCCCCCACCGCCACCTCTGCCGAGCTGAGGGTGGCCCTGCTACCGCTGCTCGCCACCCGGGCCTACCGCCACGGCACGTTCACCCTGGCCTCCGGGCGCACCAGCCACCACTACGTCAACTGCAAGCCCGTGAGCCTCAGCGGCACGGGCTTGGCCCTGCTGGGGGCCTTGATGCTGGAGCAGGTGGAGCCTGAAGCCATCGCCGTCGCCGGCCTCACCCTCGGAGCCGACCCCCTGGTGAGCGCCGTGGCGATGCGGGCCGCCTTGGCGGGACGGGAGCTCGACGCCCTGATCGTGCGCAAGGAAGCCAAGGGCCATGGCACCGGCGCCTGGCTGGAAGGTCCGCTGCCGGAGCCCGGGAGCACCATCACCGTGCTCGAGGACGTGGTCACCACCGGCGGGTCGTCACTGAAGGCCGTGCACCAGCTGCGGGAAGCGGGGTATCAGGTGCAGCGGGTGGTGACGATCGTGGATCGCCAGGAAGGGGGCCTCGAGGCCATGACGGCAGCGGGGCTGGACCTGCGCAGCCTGTTTCTGCTGGACGAGGTGGCCGCCGCGGCCGCCCAGCTGGCCACCCCATGACGGCCACCCCTTGGGACTGGCAACCCGACGGGCCCCGCCGCCGTCAGCAAGACGCCAGCCTGATCCGACTCGACGGCCCTGACACCCGCCGGTTCCTGCACGGCCAGACCAGTGCCGCGATCGAAACCCAGCCCCCGGGCAGCTGGATTCCCACCTGCTGCATCAGCGCCACAGGCCGCCTCAGGGCCCTCGCGGAGGTGCTGGTGGATGACGACGGCGCCTGGCTGCTGCTCACCAGTGGCGAGGCAGCGGGCATCTGGCAGGCCCTCGATCGGGTGCTGTTCCCCGCCGATCAGGTGCGGCTGGGCCCCGTGGTGCCAGCCCAGCTGGTTGCTCCCCTTGGAGACGCCACCGGAAGCCTGCCCGAGAGCCCCGAGGGCGGCTGGCTGGCCCTGGAGAATGGCAGCGGCTGGCTGCTGGGGTCGCGGTTGGTGCTGCGACCTGATGCGGCACTGCCCCTCTGGCTGGCCGATCGCCCTCCCCTCTCCCCCCAGGAGCAGGAGCGTTGGCGGATCCAACAGGGCACCCCAGCCGCCCCAGGCGAAATCAACGAAGACACCAACCCCTTTGAAGTGGGCCTGGCCGATCGGGTGAGCCTGAGCAAAGGGTGCTACGTGGGCCAGGAAACCCTGGCGAAACTGGCCACCTACGACGGAGTGAAACGACAGCTGCGGCGCTGGCACTGGCAATCACCGGCCGGCGACAGCCCCGCCAGTGCCCCCCCCAGCGCCCTGTTCAGCCCAGGGGAAGGGGACGACAGCAGCCGACGGGCCGGCCAGATCACCTCAGCCCTGCACCTCGGCGATGGCCTCTGGATCGGCCTGGCCCTGGTGCGCCGCCAGGCCCTAGAATGGACTGAGCTCGAGGCCGGCAACGGGCCCCAGGCACCCAGCCTGCAGCTGTCACGGCCGCCAACCTTTGTGGATCCGCCGGTTGGAGCGGGCCGTCAGCCCTAAAGCCTTCAACCTGACGAATCAGGGCTGGGCCAAGAGCCAGCGCACCACGGCCCCGGTGGCGAGGCTGTCGTCGCGGTTGTAGAGAAAGATGCGCTGCAGCTGGTGGCGGCTGGCCCGCCCCCGGGCCCCACCGGCGCGATGCCACTGCCGCCACTGCCGCCACCAGAGCAGGCAGCGGGCCCCATCCACCCCCTTCTGGCTCCAGGCAAAGCCCAACCAGGCCGCCACCGCCTTGAGGCCGTAGCTGCTCACCGGCAAACGCCAGTGGCGCCGTAGCCGGGCGTGCACATCCAGCATCCGCCCGCGCAACCGCTGCACCTCGGCCTCACTGGCACCCTGGCGTTGGGCCAGGCGCACCAAACCAATCACCTCGGTTTCGCCGTAGTGCAGCACCGGCCAGCCCGGATAGCGGTCCAGCAGGCGCTGCAACCGCTGCCAAAGGCGTGGTTCTCCATGCTCCTGGAGGGCCAGCAACGGCTGATACCGCGCCGAGTCCAGGTTCCAGCCCCCCCCGGGCTCCCGCTCCAGCACCAGGAACCCGTGCAGAAAGTCGTCGCGGGCATCGGGATCGGATTCGATGTCGTACAGCAGCACTCCCGGCGCTGTCTCGAGCTCCGGCAGCACCGGCTCGTCCCCCAGCCGCTGGGGCACGCCGCTGGCCTGGACCCGGGCCTGGGCCACCAGCTCAGCGGCGATCTCCCGATGCTGCTCGCCATAGACGGCGAGCTCCTCGGCCAGCTGCTCGGGCTCCCGGGCCGCCAGGGCCGCCAGGCTGGTGACTCCCAGCTCCAGCAACATCTCGCGGCGCTTGCCGCCAATGCCACTCACCTCGCTGAGGTGCCCCACCCCCACGGCCTCCCGGTCGCAAAGGCCGCGCCAGCTGCACAGCGTGCATTTCTTGCGGTCACTCACCAGGGGCGGAGGGGTGGATTGGTCGAGATCGCCGGCCAGGCGCAGCAGGCTGTCATCGAGCTGGTGCTGGAGCCCGCCGCCGAGGGCGAGCCGCTCCCGCTGCAAAGCCCGGCCCTCCCCGGCCACCACCAGCCCATGGGGCACCGGGGCTTGCTGGTGGTCGGCGAGCAAACGCCCCCACAGCCCCAGCACCAACCGCGCCTCCCGCGTCAGTCGCCGACCCTGCCGGGCCAGCACGGGCCGGTAGGCGAACGCGCCCCAGCGGCTCTGCCCCGCGATGCGTTCCAACAGGGCGGGATGGGCTTCCAGGGGAACCCCCAGCGCCGGGGGGGCCGTCCCCCGCAGCCGCAACCCCACCACGCCGGGTGCCCCAGCGGCGCAGGCGGCCTCACCGTGGCCAGGCCTCTTGGGCAGCAGGGTCTGAAAACTGCGCAGCTGGTCGTTGAGGGCCAGGGCGCGGTGGGCATTCCACTGACGCTCCTCCGGCACCCCAAATCGATCGAGCCAGGCGCGGCGCCGGCAGCGCAGCCAGCTGCGCAGCAGCCGATCGGTCAGGGGAGCTGGCGGCTGGGGCAGTGGCGTTCGTGGGAGTGGCGTCAAGGAGGGCATCCACCAGTGCAAACGCTAGGGCTGGAGCGCCAGCGGCACAGCAGAATCAACCCAGCTCGGCGTTCCCGCCCCCATGGCCTCAGCCCCCCTGCCCCTGGAGGCCAGTCCGATCGCCTTTGGCACCGATGGCTGGCGCGGCATCCTCGGCGTCGACATCACCATGGAACGCCTGTTGCCGGTGGCAGCCGCCGCCGCCCAGGAACTGGCCCACTCCGCCCCCGAGGGCCTGGCCAGCAAGGAGGTGGTGATCGGCTACGACCGCCGCTTCCTGGCCCCCGAACTGGCTGAAGCGATCTGCAGCGCCGTGCGGGGCTGTGGCCTCGAACCCCTGCTCAGCGACACCCCCACCCCCACCCCTGCCTCCAGCTGGGCGGTGGTGCAACGCCAAGCCCTCGGCGCCCTGGTGATCACCGCCAGCCACAACCCGCCCGAATGGCTGGGTCTAAAAATCAAGGGCCCCTTCGGCGGCTCGGTGGAAGGGGACTTCACCCGCCGCGTTGAAACCCGGCTGGCCGCCGGCGGCATCAGCGTGCCCATTGGAGGGCAACCGCCCCGCCTGGCGGCCCTGGACGCGTACGTGAGCGGGCTCCAGGCCAAGGTGAACACCGCCGCCCTGGCGGAGGGACTCGAGCGCCTGGGGCTCACCGTGATCGTCGACCCGATGCATGGCTCGGCGGCTGGGGTGCTGCCGGCCCTGCTGGGCGAACGGGCCACCGCCAGCGGCGCCATCCGCGAAATCCGGGCGAACCGCGATCCCTTGTTTGGGGGCAATCCACCCGAACCCCTCGCCCCCTACCTGGTCGACCTGATCACCGCGGTACGGGCCAGCACGGCCGCTGGCCGACCAGCGGTGGGGATCGTGTTCGACGGCGACGGGGACCGCATCGCCGCGGTGGATGAACGCGGCCGCTTCTGCAGCACCCAGCTGCTGATGCCCCTGTTCATCGACCACCTGGCCCGGGCCCGCCAGCTCCCGGGCTGCGTGATCAAAACCGTCAGCGGCTCCGACCTGATGCAGTTGGTGGCCGAGGGACTGGGTCGCACGGTGGTGGAAAAGCCCGTGGGGTTCAAATACATCGCCGCCGAAATGCTGCAGGGTGAGGTGCTGGTGGGCGGTGAGGAGTCGGGCGGGGTGGGATTCGGCATGCACCTGCCCGAGCGCGATGCGCCCTTCGCGGCCCTGCTGCTGATCGAGGCGCTGGTGGAGGGAGGCGTGCCCCTGGGCGAGCGGATCGATGCCCTGCAGCAGCGCTGCGGGGGCGCCGCCGCCTACGACCGGCTCGACCTGCGTCTGCCCGACATGGAGTCCCGCCGGCGGCTGGAGGCAACGTTGGCCGCCACCCCACCGCGCGAGGTGGCCGGCAGCCCCGTGCTGGACGTGATCACCACCGACGGGGTGAAGCTGCGTCTTGGCCCGAGCCACTGGTTGATGCTGCGCTTTTCCGGCACCGAACCGCTGCTGCGGCTCTACTGCGAAGCCCCCAGTGAGGCCCGGGTGCAAGAGGTGCTGGGCTGGGCGCGCGCCCTGGCGGAGGGGAGCTGACGCCGTGCCTGCCGATGCCATGGCCCCCTCACCCCTCACCAAACTGGTGATCGCCAGTGGTAACGCCGGCAAGGTGCGCGAATTCAGCGCCCTGCTGGCCAACCTGGGCCTGGCGATCCAGCCCCAGCCCGAAGGGCTGGAGGTGGAGGAAACCGGAACCACCTTTGCCAAAAATGCCCGCCTCAAGGCCATCGCCGTTGCCCAAGCCACCGGCGAATGGGCCCTCGCCGACGATTCGGGCCTGAGCGTGGATGCCCTGGGGGGTGCACCCGGCGTGCATTCAGCGCGCTACGCCGACAGCGACAGCTCCAGGATCACCCGGCTGCTGCAGGAGCTGGGGCAAGCCCAAGCCACCGCGGGCACCCCCAACCGCCAGGCCCATTTCGCCGCCGCCCTGGCCCTGGCCGACCCCAGCGGCCACATCCAGCTCGAGGTGGAGGGGCGCTGCTCAGGCCTGATCCTGGAGACGCCACGGGGCACGGGAGGATTCGGCTACGACCCGGTGTTCCTGGTGCCGGAGGTCGGCCTCACCTTTGCGGAAATGGACGGAGCGCTGAAGGCCCAGATCGGCCACCGGGGCAGGGCTTTCGCCCTGCTCGCGCCGGCCCTGCTCCAGCTGTTGGAGCGCTGATCGGCATGGCCACGCTGGCGGATGGGCCGGCCTTCAGGCCTGGGCCCAGCTGCCATGCAAGCCGTAGGGAATCGCCAAGGGGAGCTCCAGCACCGCCTGCTCGCTCAGATCCCCCGCCTGCAGGATCACCAAATCGGTGGCGCCGCGGGCTCCATTCCAGACCAACACCAGCACCCAGCCGTCGTCTTCCGCTTGGGACCCAGGCCGTGGCACCATCACTGGCTCACTGACAAAGCCCCGCGGTGCAGCGCTCCAGACGCGCCGTTCACCACTCTGGAGGTCGAGCTTCTTGATCGCCTGTAGGGGATCGTTACCGGTTTCGCGCTCGGCCACCGCCATCCAGGCATAGCGGGAAGGCAGCCCTTCCCGTTCGGGGTTCACCATGGCGAATTCGCAACAGCGCTCGCTCAGCCGCGTGGTGCTGACCGTGCCGGCACCCAGATCAATGCGGCACTGCTCGAGCAACCCCTCGGGCAGCAGCTCGAAGTCGATGGCACGAAAATCCTGATCAGGCCCGATCGAGGGGAAATCGCTGTAGTAGATGCTCTCCACCACCACAGCTCCCTCGTCTTCCCAGGCGTTGAGGTGGTGGAACACAAAGCCGTCGGGTGCATCGAGGATGCGCGGCGGCTGGCCGGCAAAGGCCCCGCTCTCGCGGGGGATCAACCAGAACTTGGCCTGACCGCCGGGCTTGGACTGCAGGCACTGGGCAGCGCCCTTCTGACCGGTGACGTAGGGCAGCGGATTGAACGCGATCGCGTTCTGCAGAAACAGCGCCCAGTTGGGGGTGATGGCGAAGTCGTGCAGGAAGGCAAAGCCGTTGAAGCTGTCGCGGCGGTCACTGAGCAACTGGCCCGCTTTGACACCAGCGGCCGGGTCGTCCTCCACGGCAAACTCCATCAACCGCACCGTGCTGCGCGGACCGGCCTTGACGCCAAAGGTGACCATCCGCGGCGCACCGTGGTGACCTGGGTCAAAGCGGGGATGGGCACTGAACGCGTCACCCTTGCGCAGGACCCCATCCAACAGGGTGATGCCCCTGGTCTCCAGGGTTTCGGGGTCGAGCGCATGGGGCTCAGCCGCTTCCCACAGGGCCAGCAGCTGATCGCCCAGCCGCACCACATGGGTGTTGGCAATGTTCTTGAGCCGCAGATCCAAGGCATTGGACAAGGGGCCGCCGGGCTTCTGGGTCCCAAAAACACCGCGATACAGGATCTGGCCCGCCTGCTCCTCAGCCAACCAGCCCTCGGTGCGCACGAAACGGTTGCGAAGGGTGGCCTTGCCGCCTTCAAAGCGCAGGGCCGCGATCATGCCGTCGCCATCGAACGGGTGATGCACCCATTGGCCGCCGCGCTCCAGCCGACCAGGGCCGTTGCGGTACAGGGTGCCCTTGAGCTCCTCGGGGATGGTGCCACGCACCACGCTCAGCGGGGCGCCATCGAGCTCTACCTCCACATTGCAAAAGGCACTGGACCAGTCGTGGCGGTCGTAGGTGGGATCGAGGCCCGATTGCTCAGCGGCGGCGGTGATGGTCATCCAGGAGATCCCGCGTCAGCGCTGGCGAATTGAGTCGAAAATAGGTGGGCATAACGGCCACCGCGAGCGAGCAGCTCGGCGTGGGTTCCCGACTCGACCAGTCGTCCGGCGTCGATGACGCAGATCCGATCGGCGTTCACCACGGTGGAGAGTCGGTGGGCCACCACCAAGGTGGTGCGGTTCGCCATCAGCCGATCCAGCGCCTCCTGCACCACCTGTTCGGACGCCGAATCCAGCGCCGAGGTGGCCTCATCGAGGAAGAGCAGCGGGGCGTTCTTGATCAGGGCCCGGGCAATGGCAATTCTCTGGCGCTGCCCGCCGGACAGCATGGTGCCGTTTTCGCCAATCACCGTGGCGTAACCATCGGGCAACTGGCTGATGAAGTCATGGGCATTGGCGGCCCGGGCCGCCTGCTCAATCTGCTCCGCGCTCGCGGTGGCCAGCCCATAGGCAATGTTTCCAGACACGGTGTCGTTGAACAGAAACGTGTTCTGGTCAACCACCGAGATCAGGGCACGCAACGACCCCAGGGACACGTCCCGGAGATCGACCCCGTCGATGGTGATGACCCCTGAGGTGGGGTCATAAAAACGGCAGAACAGATCAATGATTGTGCTCTTGCCCCCACCGCTAGCCCCCACCAGGGCAATGGTGCAGCCCATGGGCAAGTCCAAATCCAGGTTGTCGATGACCCGCTCTTCCTCATAGGCGAAACAAACCTGACTGGCCTTGATGCCGCGGGAGATGGAGGTGAGTTCGCGGGGCGAGGCGGGCTCAGGAGGATCGGCCTGGGTATCAAGAATGCCAAACAAATCTTGAGCAGCCGACACCCCCTGCTGCAGGGTTGAATTAGAGCGAGCAATCCCTTTGAATGGGGCGTAACAAAGGTAGAGGGATGTCAAGAAGGCAAAAAAGTTACCCGTTGTTCTGGTACCAGCAATGACATTTTCACCGCCATACACCAACACCGCACTAAAACCAATCGCCCCCAGAACTTCAATCAACGGCTGATTGGCCAGCTTGGCCCTGGTGGTCTTCAGCGCCGCCCGCAGCACTGACTGGTTTTCCTCCTCAAAACGGGCCAACTCATAGGACTGCATCCCAAAGATTTTCACCACCCGCAAACCGACGACCGACTCCTGCAAAAAGGAAGCCAACCGAGCCAAGCTCAGCTGCCCCTTACTGGAGTGGCGGCGTACCTTCTTGGAGGAATTCAGTACGGGATAAATCGCCAGAGGAAACAGGATGAAGGCAATGATGGAGAGCAACCAATCCTGGTAAAAGGCCACGCCAACCAACACCACCAAGGTGAGGCTGTCTTTAAAAAGCGAGGAAAATCCATCCACGATCCCAGTTTTGACCAGGTTGACATCCGTGAGCACCCGTGAGACCAAGACAGTAGAAGGATTGCGATCCACGTAGGCCTGGGGCAGATCCAGAATCCGCTCAGCAAGATCGTGACGAAGATCAGCGGTGATGGACTGACCAACAGACTCGGTGAGAAAAGCTCCCAGGTATTGAGAAACAGCCCGCAAAAGAATAACCGACAAAATAACAATTGGGGCCAGATAAAGCCTGCTGCGATCACTCGAAGGCAAAATATCGTCGAACAAATAGCGGATCACCAGGGGAACAAATCCCGTGGAGGCGCCATACAGGAAATTGAAGAAGAGGGCGAAAGAAAATGCTGGCCAAAGGTGACGCCGGCCATAACGAGCCAATCGACGGTAAATCGTGGATTTCATTGCATCAGCCCCACCAATTCCTGCGCGGCCCTCCGGGAGGCCCCAGGGGGGCCCATGGTGGCCTGCAATTCGGCCACGGCCTGGTCGAAGGCTCCTCGATCAGCAACAATCCGCCGCACCGACCTCACAATGTTGGCAGCGGTGACATCTCTCTGAATCAACTCAGGAAACAATGGCCTACCAAGGATCACATTGGGCAGCCCAATGATGCGCCGACCGATCACCAACTTGGCGATCAGATACGTGAGCCTGGAGAAGCGATAGAGAATCACATGGGGACAACCCAGCAGGGCCGCCTCCAGGGTCGCCGTGCCAGAGGCGATGACGCCGGCATCGGCGGCATGCAACAGGTTGTAGGCATCCCCATCGATCAGGGCAACCGGCAGGGGCCGCCCCCCTATGACCTCTTCGAGATAGGAGCGATCAATCGTGGGAGCCTTGAGCAACACCACCTGCCAGCCGTCACTCTTGAGCTGCTCGGCTGCCTGCAGCATCGAGGGCAACAGCAGCCGCACCTCGGAGCGGCGACTGCCGGGCATCAACACCAGCAGAGGCTGGTTGAGCGAGAGGCCATGGCGCTCCCGAATCTGCTCCCGGGTGCCGCTGACGTGCAGCTCATCGACCAGGGGGTGGCCCACGTAACGGGCAAAGTTTCGGCCATGGGCGTTGAAGATCGCCTCTTCAAAGGGAAAAATCACAGCCAGCCTTTCGATCAGCCGCTCCATCTTTTTGGCGCGGCCCTTGCCCCAGGCCCAGACCTGGGGGGCAATGTAGAAAAAGACCGGAATCCCCCGCTTCTTGGCTTCCTTGGCCACAAACATGTTGAAGCCCGGGTAGTCGACCAACACCACCACGTCGGGACGCTGCTGGTCCATCTGCTGTTTGAGCAGCTCCATCACCCGGTGGTGGCGGCGCAGGCTGCTGACGATCTCGACCAACCCCGCCGCCGAGAGCAGGCGCACATCAGCCAGGATGTCGATGCCACAGGCCCGCAGGTGGTCGCCGCCCACAGCGGCAACGTCAACCCCAGGCAGCTGACGCTGGAGCTCCTGCACGAGGAAGCCGCCGTGGAGGTCACCGGAGGCCTCACCGGCCACGACCAAGACCCGACGGCGACCCAGCTCAACCATGGCGATGGGGGCCGGCAAGGGCAGACAAGCGACGATCCAGGAGCTCCAGCACCGGCTCCAGGCTGGTGGGCTCGACCCGCAGGGGCACCAGCGTCACGGCCTCACGAAAACCAGGGGGCAGGCGCTGCCCATCCTTGACCGTGGTGACCAGATGGGCGCCGTTGGCGTGGGCCAAATCCAACAGGCGATTCAGGTCGGCGTCAGCATAGACGTGGTGATCCGGGAAGGATTCCGTCGCCATCAGCTGGAGGCCGCAGGCCCGCAGCGCCGCAAAGAATTTCTGGGGCAGGCCGATGCCACAGAACGCCAACAAGGGCTGGCCGACCAGCTCCGGCGGCGGCTCCAGTCGAAAACGCACCGCAAACCAGGGCTGGCCGAGGGGCCACTCCGCCGGACACGCCAAGCCGGTCGCGGCCGGAGCCCGGGCCGCCGGTCCGGAGCCAGTGAGCACGAGCACGTCGGCTCGGGCCAGCTGCTCGATCGGCTCCCGCAGGGGCCCCGCCGGAAACACCTGCCGGTTGCCGAGGCCATGGCGGCCATCCAGCACCGACACGTCCAGGTCGCGGGCGAGGGGCCAGTGCTGCAGGCCATCGTCCAGCACGATCAGATCCGCGCCAGCGGCGATCGCCCGCTGGGCGCTGTGGCAGCGGTGGGACCCCACCCACACCGCCACGGGCCAGGGGCCTGGACCAGCTCCCAGACCGAGGCCGTATTCCAGGGCCTCATCGCCCACATCCTCGAAGCGACTGCCCGGGGTGAGCAAACGCGACTCCCGCCGCCGGGCCCCATAGCCCCGCAGCAACACGGCCACCCGCCACCCCCGCTGGGCCAACCCCTGGGAGAGGGCAATGCCCAAGGGGGTCTTGCCCGTTCCCCCGAGCGTGAGGTTGCCAATCGAGAGCACGGGCACACCGCAACGCCAGGGGCGCGTGCGGCGGCGATGCAGGCCCACGGCCTTGCCATAGAGCCAGCCGAAGGGCCCGAGCAGCCAGGCCTGCCAGCTGCGATGGCTTGCGTACCAGAAGCGCGGCGTGGTTAGGGGCATGGCGTCACAGACGTGGCATCACAGGCAGCGGGCCAACACCAGATCGGCCACCAGCGCCGAGGGGCCCTGCCACCGCAGCCGGGCGGGCGGCGCCTGGACGGCCTGGGCCGTGGATGGGGGCGCCGCGGCCTGTTCCAGCAGTGGCAGGGCTGCGGCCAGGGAGCCTTCCACATCACCCTGTTGCTGCAGGCAGCCTGCCGCCACCAAGGGATCGATCAAGTCAGAAAAGTTGGCCATGTCGGGGCCGCAGAGCACCGGACGCCCCAAGGCGGCGGGCTCCAGGGGATTCTGGCCTCCATGGGGCTGGCCCAAGGGATAGAAACTGCCGCCCATCACCACCACCGTCGCCGCGGCGATCCAGGTCCCCATCTCGCCGATCACATCCGCCACCAGCACATCGGCCGGCGACCCCGAGGACACCGAGGCCCCAGAGGCCCATTCACTCCAGAGGGTGGCCGACAGCCCACAGGAGCGCACCAGGGCGCGCACCTCCACAGCCCGTTGGGGATGGCGGGGAACCAGCAGCAGTCCGAAACCGCGGGCCGCCAAGTTTCGGCCGCACCAGGCCCGCAGCCATTGCTCCTCCTCACCGGGATGGCTGCTGGCCAGCACCAGGACCGGCCGGCCGGCGAACAGCTGCTGCAGCCGTTGCAGGTGCCCTGGATCAACCGGCGGCGGCGCCGCATCGAGCTTGGTCGACCCGGCAGCACGTACGTCGCGGGCGCCCAGCCTGCGGAAGCGCTCGGCATCGGCCTGGGACTGGGCCAGGCAAACCTCCACCCTGGAGAGCAACCAGCCCGCATACCAGGGAAGACGTCGATGGCTCCGAAAGGAGCGCTCGCTCATTCGGGCGTTGATGAGCTGGAGATGGGGCATCGCCTGCATGAGCTCTGGCCAGAGCTCGGCCTCAGCCAACAGACCCAGCCGGGGCCGCCAGTGGCAGCGAAAGGGAAGGAACGCCAGCCAATGGTCGATCGGCACATATTGATGGATCACGCCAGGTGGCAGGACGCGCGCCGCCAGAGCAGCGGACGTGCGCGTCACCGTGGTGATCAGCACCACAGGAGCACCATCGCGACTCTGCAGCGCAGCCAACACCGGCAGCAGGCTGTTGAGTTCCCCGACGCTGGCGGCGTGAAACCACACCAACGGGCCCGGGGGCCGGCGGCAGGTGGGCCAGCCCAGCCGCTCCCTGACGCGCCGTGGGTCTTCCTTGCCCTGGGCCAGCCGAAGCAACAACACCCCCAACCACAGGGGCGTCAGCGCCAGGGCGAGCAGCCGATACAGGCTCAGCAGAAACAGGGGGGGCAGGGTCACGGCGACGACTCACCGGCCCAAGCGGCCGCCTGACGAAGACCCGCAGCCAGGTGGTCCTGCCCCTTTTCGAGGGGGCCCTCCGAACGCAACGGCTCACCGAGGGCGATCACCACACGCGAGAAGGGCAAGGGCAATACCGATCGATCCCAGGAGCGCAGACGGTGGACACGGGAACAGGCAACCGCCACCGGAACGATCGCGCAACCGGAGAGCTGGGCCAGGTGGATCACCCCAGCCTTGACCTGCTCGGCCGGCCCCTTCGGACCATCGGGCGTGATGCACACCGACTGGCGCTGGTCCAGAACCCTGCGGAGCTGCAAATAGGCCTTCAGCCCACCGCGGGTTGAGGAGCCAGCCACGACCTTCAGACCCCGAAGCCGCACCGCCACCGCCACGATCTGGGCATCCCGATGGGCGCTGAGCAGCACGGTGATGGGCTGGCGCTGGAAGCCCCGCAACAGCGGCACGAAAAAGGCATGGCGGTGCCAAAGGGCGAAGATCACGGCTGAGCCCTGCTCCTTCACCAACTGCTCCACCCCGGGGTGGGCCTGAAAGCGGATCCGGGAGGTGCGGCGAAACAGCTCGCCATAGGCGTTGAGAAGCACCCCGGCCAAGGTGGCCAGGAGGCGGTTGTTGAACAGCGTTCGTTTCTTCGCCAAACCAAGTCACCTGCTTCGGCAAGCCCCATCCCCCAGCCTGCTCGACCGTGGATCAACAAGGGGCCGATGGGTCGTGCCGATCACCAGAAAACCCCCGCAGACCGCCCGAAGGCAAGCCTGAAGGGGCTTTCAGAACGGCACCCCTGGCGCCTCAGGCGGAACCCACACCCACATAGGAGCCGTAGAAGAACAGACCCACCACAAAAATGACGGCCATGCCACCGGCGGTGGCCACGAGCCAAAGGGGAAGCACCCCTTCGGTCCAGCGGGAACGCCAGGCGACGGCCGGACGGCCATCGGGCAGACGATCGGGAATCCGGCCGTCAGGCAGGTTGGACTTCTTGCCGCTCATCGGGGGCTCTCCTGGTGACGTGAATCAGGGATCAGTTGAAGAAATAGCTCGAAAAGAGGATGCCGATCGTGAAGACGAACAGCAGCCCCAGAAAGAGGCTGGTGCGGTTGAGCTCAACCGGCAGGTTGTTGGGGTTGGGGGAGCGTTGCATGGCTGGTGGTGAGAAACCGGCTCAACGGCGAACGAATTGCATGGCGGCCAGGGCCCCCAGAAAAAACACCGTGGGGATGCCAAGGGCATGCACCGACAACCAGCGGACCGTGAAGATCGGGTAGTTGCGGGGCGTGGTCGAAACGGGAGACTGGGTCATGGCTTATTGCAGGCGCTGGTCAAGCTGGCTCTTGCCCTCGTAGCGCTGGCTCACGACAGGAGCCTTGCTTTCCTGAGCCTGGAAATAGGCGTCAGGGCGAGGCGTGCCAAAGGCGTCGTAGGCCAGGCCCGTGGACACGAACAGGAAGCCAGCCAGGAAGATGGCAGGCAGGGTCACCGCATGGATGACCCAGTAACGAATGCTCGTGATGATCTCGAAGAACGGGCGTTCTCCAGTTGAGCCGGCAGCCATAGCGACAAGCGTTCAGCTCGGAGATCCTAGGGGTGCGCCGCCGGCGCATGGGAGCGGAACGGCGGCTTGGTTACAGAAGTTGGCGGCTGCGGCCATCGTCGGGAGAGCAGCCAAGCCACACCAGCTCAACCCACCCAGCGCAGCAGCGAGCCCCGCTCCCCCAGCACAAAGCCCTTGCCATCGGGGCTGAAGCTGATGCGGGTGAAGTTGGAGGGCTGGGCAGCCCCTACCGGATCCTTCTGCCAGCTCTTGCCGCCGTCGCTGGACACCAGCAGGGTGCCGCTGCCGCCACCCGTCCAGATCGAGCCATCGGGGGCCCAGGCCATGTCGAGGTAGCCATAGCCATTGGTGATCGGCACCACGGCTTTGCCCCACTCCTCCACGTTGGCGGCATCGGGGTTGAAGCGGATCTGGGCGCCGCGGGCCAACATCCAGAGGGTTCCATCGGGCTGGAAGCCCATCGACTGCAGCCGCTGGCTGCTCATGCGCTGGTGGGGCTGCCAGGTGCCCTGACCGGGATCCCAGGTGGAAAAGAAGTTGCCCAAGCTGCTGACGCTCACATAGCGACCGTCATCGAAGCGGCGCAGCTCCCGCACCGCTCCAGCGGCGTCATCCACCTCCGCCTGCCAGTTGGTGCCCCCGTCACGGGTGTTGTAGATGGCTCCCACGTTGGTGGCCAGTTCCGCCTGGTTGGGACCCAGAGCCGTGATCAGGTAAGGCTCCCCGGGCAGCTTGGTGTCGAGAAACAGGCGGCTCCAGTTCTGGCCGGCGTCGGTCGTGTGCAGCAGCAGGCCGGGCTGGCCAGCGATCCAGCCCTCATCGCCACGGAAATCGATGCTGATCAGACGGAAGTTTTCCTCCTCCGGTAGGTCGAGGGCCCGCTCGGCCCAACTGGCCCCGCCGTCGTCGGTTTCCAGGATCAACCGGTTGCTGCCCACCAGAAAGCCATGACGGTCATTGGTGAAGGCCACATCGAGGGGATTGGCCTTGGTGGCCAGGGCTACGGGCTGCCAGGGACTGGTGGCGGCCGCCGGCAGCCCCGTGGTGACACAGCCGGAGAGCCCGAAGCCCAGTCCGATCACCAGAAGCAGGCTGATCAGGGGACGCAGCAGAGGCTGAAAGGGACGGGACAGAAACGAGCCAGTCATCAGCGCAGGGAATAAAGGGAGAGGAAGAAGGCGAAGGCCAGGGCGAAGCCCCCGAAGATCAGCACGTTCTTCTGGCCAGGCGTGAGGCGGTTGACCCCGAGGCCGAAATTGAGATTCTCCTCGAAGCCACTGGGCTTGTTGCGGGGGCCGATGTCCTTGAAGGCGCCCACCCGGCTGCGGCAGACCGGGCAACGGAAGCCGATGGGATCCAGCTCCACGAAGGGGGTGCCGGGCTCAATGGCCAGCTTGCGAACCCCCTCGGCCGGGTCGTAGACGAAGCCACAGCTGCGGCACTCAAAGCGATGGGTCGCCGGGTCCACCGCGGGCTCGGCGGCTGGGGTGGGCGCAGGAGCCGGATTGGGCTCAGGGGCCGAAGTGGCCTCAGGAAGGGGCTCGGGCGTTTCGGTGGAGCTCATCCCAGGGCCTGAGGTGGTGGACCCACTGTATCGACGGGCCCCAGGCCCCGGGCGCGGATGCCAGACTGCGGGCCAAGTTTGGCCAGCCCGAATGTTCGTGCTCTCCGGCTACGACGCCTTTCTTGGCTTCCTGCTGATCTCAGCGGCCGTACCCGTGCTGGCGTTGGTGGCCAACAAGCTGCTCTCCCCGAAGAGCCGGGTGGGTGAACGGGAACTTACCTATGAATCGGGCATGGAGCCGATTGGTGGTGCCTGGATCCAGTTCAATATTCGCTATTACATGTTTGCGCTGGTCTTTGTCATCTTTGACGTGGAGACCGTCTTCCTCTATCCCTGGGCCGTGGCCTTCCACCGTCTGGGCCTGCTGGCCTTCATCGAGGCCCTGATCTTCATCGCCATCCTCGTGGTGGCCCTGGCCTACGCCTGGCGCAAGGGCGCCCTCGAGTGGAGCTGACCCATGACCAACACGATTCCCGCTGACAGCCTCTCCATCAACGCCCTCAAGGATCTGCGGGCAGCCAGCTGCAATCCCGTGGGGGCTCCCACGGTGACCTCGGACCTGTCCGAGAACGTGATCCTGACCACCCTCGATGACATCCACAACTGGGCCCGACTCAGCAGCCTCTGGCCCCTGCTCTACGGCACCGCCTGCTGCTTCATCGAGTTTGCGGCCCTGATCGGGTCGCGCTTTGACTTCGACCGTTTCGGGCTCGTGCCCCGTTCCAGCCCCCGCCAGGCCGACCTGCTGATCGTGGCCGGCACCGTGACCATGAAGATGGCCCCGGCCCTGGTGCGCCTCTACGAGCAAATGCCGGAGCCGAAGTACGTGATCGCCATGGGGGCCTGCACGATCACCGGAGGCATGTTCTCCGCCGACTCCACCACCGCGGTGCGTGGCGTGGACAAACTGATTCCCGTGGATCTCTACCTGCCCGGCTGCCCGCCCCGGCCGGAGGCGATCTTCGATGCGGTGATCAAGCTGCGCAAGAAGGTGGGCAACGAGGCCTTGGCCGAGCGCGGCAACCTCCAGCAGACGCACCGCTACTGCACGGTGTCCCACCAGATGAAGGCGGTGGAGCCCATCGTCAACGGCCAATACCTCGCCGCCGAAACCCAGAAGCAAGCCCTGGCTGCGGCCAGCGCCCTGCCGATGCCTGCTCCGGCAGCCGCCATCCCTGCCAAAGCCAACGCCTGAGCGCCCCCGTCATGCCCGAAGAGACCCCCATCCCCTCGCCTGAGCCATCACCCCAGGCCACCCCTGCTGCGGCTCCAGAAGCGATGGCGCTGCAGAGTCCAGCGTCTCCCGCTGCGGGGGCCGTGGGCGCCTGGCTGACCAGCCAGGGATTCGACCAGGTTGCGCTGGGCACCGACCATCTCGGTGTGGAAATGATCGGCGTCGAACCGCTGTTCCTGCCCGTGATCGCCACCGCCCTGAAAACCCAGGGCTTCGACTACCTGCAATGCCAGGGCGGCTACGACGAAGGCCCCGGAGGCCGGCTGGTGAGCTTCTACCACCTGGTGAAGCTGGCCGACCTGGCTGATCGCAGCACCGCGGGAGCTCCGCCTGCTGGAGCAGCCCCGGAAGAGGTCCGCCTCAAGGTGTTCCTGGAGCGCGATGGCGACCTCACCATCCCCACCCTCTATGGCCTGTTCCGTGGCGCGGACTGGCAGGAGCGGGAAACCTTCGACATGTACGGCATCCGCTTTGAGGGCCACCCCCACCCCAAACGGCTGCTGATGCCGGAGGACTGGAAGGGCTACCCGCTGCGCAAGGACTACGTGCAGCCCGACTTCTACGAAATGCAGGACGCCTACTAGGCGCCTCGCTGGTGCTTACGGAAGAAACGCATCACGGCGAGAGCCACGCTGCGCGGATCGTGCCGGAGGGTGGCTGTAGGCCTGGCGCCCTGCAGGGGAGCCAGGGTCACGTCATAGCCCTGACGACGCAACTGGCGCACATCACAGGCCACCGGTTCAGCTCCCTGATGGCGGTAATGGTCCACCAGGAGGGAATCGCCGAAATCCTCCTGGGCCAGCACGGCGGTGAACAGACGCTCCTCCACACCGAGACTGGCCAGCTGGGCCTCAATGGCCCGCAGGTGCCCTTCCACATCCAGGCCATCGGTTTCGCCGGGCTGGGTCATCAGGTTGCAGATGTACAGCCGGGGGGCCTTGCTGCGGCGGATGGCTTCCACCAACTCGGGCACCAGCAAGTTGGGCAGCAGGGAGGTGTAAAGACTGCCCGGACCGAGCACGATGAGGTCGGCATGGGCAATGGCCTCCAGGGCCCGGGGCAAGGCGGGCGGGCGCTCCGGCGTGCAGCCCAGCCGCACGATCGGGCTGGCCGCATGGCCGATCTTGGATTCCCCCTCAATCCGATCCCCGTTCTCCAGCTCTGCCCACAGCCGCACATCCGCATTGGTGGCGGGCACCACCTGCCCCTGCACCGCCAGCACCCGGCTGCTGGCGGTGATGGCCGATTCGAGATTGCCGGTGATGGCGGTGAGGGCCGAGAGAAACAGATTGCCGAAACTGTGACCCTCCAACCCACTGCCCGCCTTGAAGCGGTACTGGAACAAGCGGGTGAGCAGGGGTTCCTCCCGGGCCAGGGCGGCCAGGCAATTGCGAATGTCCCCCGGTGGCTGCACCCCCAGTTCCCGGCGCAGCACGCCACTGCTGCCGCCGTCGTCGGCGACCGTGACAATCGCGGTGAGGTTGCTGCTGTAGCGCTTCAGCCCGCTAAGCAAGGTGGAGAGCCCGGTGCCACCGCCGATCGCCACGATGCTTGGCCCCCGGTTGAGGCGTCTCTGGGCGAGCAGGGCGTCCACCAGCAAGGTGTCCTTTTCCGGAGCCAGGGCCTGCTGGATGGAGCCAAAACTGCGGCTTTGGCCAAGCCAGATCAACACGGCGCCCACCAGCAGCACCAGGGGCCCGGTGATTTTGCGGGGCAACACCCCGGTGACCTGGGCCAGCAGCCACTGAATGCTGGAAATCATCCAGTAGATCGGCTGCAGATCGGCCCACACCGCCGCGCCGAGCAGGGCCACCAGCAAGCCCAGGCCTGAGGTGAGCACCCAGCGCTTCACCACCAGCCCGGGTTGCAGCCAGCGGGCCGCCCGGCGGGAGCGGCTCATCAGATCTTTTTGGCGCAGATCTCCGCGGCCCAGCCAGCCCGGTTTCGGCAGCGGTCGGCGGGATCGCCGCAATCGGGAAGCCGGAGCGGGGGGGCGCAAAGGGCGGGGGAGGACGCTGCCGCAAGTGGCTGAACTTTACGGAGGCCCAACCCGGGCGCAAAGGGCCAGAGTGGAGTCGGTCCGCTGCGCCCCGTTCTGGCCACCCCGACGCCACCCCAACCCAAGCCTCTGGCGGAGATGGCCAACCTCAGCGTGCGCTGGGGCAGCCGCCGGGTGCTGGACGCCGTCAACCTGCGCATTGCCCCTGGGGAGCGCTTGGTGGTGGTCGGACCGTCCGGAGCCGGCAAGTCGACCATCCTGCGGCTGCTGGCCGGGCTGCAGCTGCCCAGCTCCGGATCCCTGAGCCTCTACGGGCTCCCCCAGACCTATCTGCGGCTGGATCAACGCACCCCACCTGATGTGCGACTGGTGTTTCAGAACCCAGCGCTGCTCGGCTCGCTCACCGTGCGCGAAAACGTTGGTTTCCTTCTCTACCGCTACGGCCGCCTTAGCGAACGGGAGATTCGCGACCGGGTGGGCGCCGCCCTCAATGCCGTGGGACTGCAGGGCATCGAAGAGCAGCTGCCCGGCGAACTCAGCGGCGGCATGCAGAAGCGGGTCAGCTTTGCCCGGGCCCTGATCGACGATCCCGGCAAATCAACGGACCAGATGCCCCTGCTGCTGTTTGACGAACCCACCGCCGGACTCGACCCGGTGGCCTGCACCCGAATCGAAGACCTGATCGTGCGCACCACCGATGTCGCGGGAGCCACCTCCGTGGTGGTGAGCCACGTGCACAGCACCATCGAACGCTCAGCGCAGCGCGTGGTGCTGCTTTACGACGGCCAATTCCGCTGGAACGGCACCGTGGAGGAGTACCGCAGCTGCGACGATCCCTACGTGGTGCAGTTCAGGAGCGGTAGTCTGCGCGGACCGATGCAGCCGGCGGAGCTCTGAGTCGATGCGCCGCAGTATCCGTGAAGCGATCGTCGGCTTCTCCCTGCTGGCCGCCATCGCCAGCGCAGTGGGGCTGTCCTTCTGGCTGCGCGGCATTTCCCTAGGCCGTCAGAACTGGACGGTGAACGCCAGCTTCGAGGAAGCCGAAGGGCTGGCCGAGCGCTCTCCCGTGGTGTATCGGGGAGTGCTGGTGGGCAGCGTGCGAAAGGTGCGGGTCACCCCGGAGGCGGTGATTGCCGAGCTGGAAATCAACCATCCCGACCTCAATCTGGCCCTGCCCGCCATGGCTGAGATCGGCGAAGCCTCCCTCTTGGGCGGGGAAGCGGAAGTCGCCCTGATCAGCGCGGGCAAAGCCCTACCGGCGGGATCGCCGAATCCCCGCTCCAAGGCCTGCAACCCCTCCCTGGCCCTCTGCAATGGGGCCACCATCGCCGGCGTTCAGGGGCCGAGCCTCAGCAGCGTGACGACGCTGATGCACAAGATGCTGGTGGAAACGGACCAGATGAAACTGCTGAGCAAGGTGTCTACGGCCGCGAGCAGCTTTGATCGCACGGCCAAGGACACCTCCGCCTTCATGAAGGATGGCCAAGCGCTGGCCAAAGAGCTGGAATCCACGGTGAAGTCGGCCCAGCCCACGATCACCAACCTCAACAGCAGCAGCGCCCACCTGAAGCAGCTGCTGGCCGCCCTGGACAATCCCAAAACGCTGCAGGAGCTGCAGACCACCGTGAGCAACGCGGAACAGCTCACCGCCAAATGGAATGCGGTGGGGGGTGATGTGACCAAACTCACCGACGATCCCCGCTTCATGGACGGCATCCGCAGCGTGGCCGTGGGCCTGGGCAAATTCTTCGACGAGCTGTACCCCGCCCAGACCGGAGTGGAACGGGACAAGGCGGCCCGCGCAGCAGGCGCCGCTAAACCCCGCTGATCGCCTCCATGGCAATGGCGGCGATGGCCTGATCGCTGGCCTTGGGCAGCTGCACGTATTTGCCGCCAGCGGCCTCGGCGAGATCCTTGCCCATGCCACTGCCGATGAACTTGCGCTCGGTGTCGATCACCAGGAGCTTCAGGCCCAGGGCCCGGTATTTGCTGGCCACCTGCTTCACCTCCTCCTTGAGGTCCACCGGCTCCTCGCCCTCCAGCTGGGGCTGGCCGAGGGAGCGGCTGAGGGGCACGTTGCCGCGGCCATCGGTGATGGCCACCACCACCACCTGGCCCAGGTCGCCGGTGGCCAGAGCATTGGCCCCCACCCGGGCGGCCTGGGAGAGGCCGTGGGCCAGCGGTGAGCCGCCGCCGCAGGGCATCGATTCCAGGCGACGGCGCGCGGCGGTGATCGAGCGGGTGGGGGGGAGCAGCACCTCAGCCTGTTCGCCGCGGAAGGGGATCAGGGCCACTTCATCGCGGTTTTCGTAGGCCTCGGTGAGCAGCCGGATCACGGCGCCCTTGGCACTCTGCATGCGATTGAGGGCCATCGAGCCACTGGCATCCACCAAAAAGATCACCAGGGCCCCGGCCTTGCGCTGCAGTTGCTTCGCCCGCAGATCGCCGTCTTCGACGATCACGGTGCGATGGGGTTCGCGCTCGCGGCGGGATTTCTGATAGGGCGCCGCCGCCCGCAGGGTGGCATCCACGGCGATGCGCTTCACGGGGCCACGGGGCAGCATCGGCTTGACGTAGCGGCCGCGGGAATCGCTGTACACCACGGCCCGGCTACCGCTGCCGCCACTCTTGGCCTTGCCGGCATTGAACAGCAGCAGGTCGGGGTCGATGGCGAGGGCCTCCGGATCCAGCAGGAACTCCTCAGGCACCTGGGGGGGTGCCTGATCCTCGGGGGTGTCCTCCTCCTGGTCGTTGTCGTCTTCGTTGTCGTCCTCGGGCTCGTCGGGCTCCTGCTCGTTGTCGGGGGGCTCGGGCTGCTCGGGCTCCTGCTCGCCTTGGGGCGGGGGCGGGGGTGGCGGTGGCGGTTCCAGCGGCTGGTCGGGATCGGGGGGCGGCAGCTGCAGCGCCCGCGGCGCGATCACCAACCGCACGGCCACCTGCAGGTCGTCGGCTTCCACCCGGTCGCGGCCACTGAGGGCGGCATGGGCGCGGGCGACCCGCACGGCATAGAGCTCGCTGCGGTGGCCCTCCACGCCGCCGCGCAGGGCCTCGGCCACCAGATAGGTGATCTGTTCGCGGGAGATCTGGACATCCGGCAGCCACTGGCGCGCCAGGAGCAGCTGGGTGGCGAGGGCGTCGGTCTCCTCCTGCCAGGTCTGGCGGAACTGCTCGCTCGATTCGGCGTGGCCGATGGCGCTGCGGGTGATCGCCACCCGCTGCTCGAGCTCCAACGCCTGGTTGGCACTCAGGCAGATGGCGAAGCGATCCAGCAGGTGATCGCGCACCACCCCCTCCTCGGGGTTGTAGGTGGCGATCAGCAGGCAGCGGCAAGGATGGCTGAGGCTGAGGCCCTCGCGCTCGATGCGGTTCTCGCCGGAGCCCACCGCCGCCAGCAGCAGGTTGGTGATGTTGTCGTCGAGCAGGTTGAGCTCATCGACGTAGAGCACGCCCCGGTGGGCTTCCGCCAGCAGGCCGGGTTGGAACACCGCCTGGCCGCTGGCCAGAGAGGCCGTGACATCCACGGAGCCCACCAGCCGGTCTTCGGTGATGCCGAGGGGCACCTGCACGAAGGGAGCCGGAATCACCCGCGTGGGCAGCAGGGCCTGGGCGTCGGCACCCGTGGGATCGGCACCGAGCTCGGTGAGCCGGGCGCAGGTGACGGCGTCCCAGTCGTCGGGGCGCTGGGGATCGATGTTGAGCGCGGCGGGGGCGGGCTGGCCGGGAGCGGAGGCACCCAGATCGAGCACATCGATCGGGGGCAGCAGGGCATGGAGACCTCGCGCCAGCACGGACTTGCCGGTGCCGCGGCCGCCCGCGATCACCACCCCCCCCAGGCCCGGATCCACGGCCGCCAGCAGCAGGGCCAGCTTGAGGGTGCCGTGGCCGGTGATGGCAGCCAGGGGGAAGGCCCTCGATGCGATATCGCTGCTGGTGGCGGTGGCGCCGGGCGTCGATCCGCTTGCAACCATGGGGAGGCCCGGGTCCGATTCACGTGCGCGCCAGTCTCGCTGATCAGACCGGCCCAGGCGCCTCGGCGACCCTGGCCATTGCCCTGGGAGCCAACCTGCCGGGCCCCGGTGGCAGCCCGCTCACCACCCTGATCGCCGTACGGCCCCTGCTCGAGGCCAGGGTGCAGGAGTGGCGGGAGGGCCTACCGCCCCCAGGGGAACCAGCAACCTTTCGCTGGTCGCCCCTGTTCGAAACCCAACCCGTCGGCGGCCCCCCGGGCCAACCCAACTACCTCAATGCCGTGGTGCTGGTGGATGGCCCCAGCCCCCCCCACACCAAAGCAGCCGAGGCACTGCTGGAGCAGTTGCAAGGACTGGAACAGCACTTTGGCCGGGAGCGCCACGAACGCTGGGCACCCCGCAGCCTCGACCTCGACCTGCTGTGGTGGGGAGATCTGCGCTGCCAGACCCCCCGACTGCACCTGCCCCATCCCCTGTGGCGCGAGCGGGACTTCGTGCTGGCCCCGCTGGCGGCCCTGGATCCGAACCTCGGTGCGGCGCTGGGACGTGCAGCCCTCGGGCCCGGCGGCACGGCGATGGCCCTCCCCGGTCGAGCCGGCTGGCCCGAGCAGCTGGAGGGCAAGCGGGGTGGGTGAACAGCAGCCATCCCTGCGCGATGCTGACCGCACTGCTGCAATCACCGCTCGCCCATGGCGCCCCTCCCCGCTCCTGAGCCCGCGCGCCACCTGGAAACGACCGCGGTGCTCGAGGCCCGCAAGATCCGCTTTGAGGTGAACCGGGTCGAGCTGCCGATGGGCGTGGTGGGCAGCTTCGGCCTGATCCGCCACCCCGGCGCCTCCCTCGCCGTACCCGTGCTCGACGACGGCCGGGTGGTGCTGCTGCGCCAGTATCGGTTCGCCGTGGCCACCCGGCTGCTGGAATTTCCCGCCGGCACCCTCGATGACGGCGAGGATCCCCTCAGCACCATGCAGCGGGAGCTCCAGGAGGAGGCCGGCTACAGCGCCAGCCGCTGGGATGCCCTGGGGGCGATGTTGCCGTGCCCGGGCTACTCCGATGAGGTGATCCACCTGTTCCTGGCCCGCGAACTCAGCCCCCTGGCCGAGCCCCCCGCCGGCGACGACGACGAGGACCTGGAGGTGCTGTTGATGGAACCGGCCGAACTCGATGCAGCCCTGGCCAGCGGCAACGAATATCTCGACGGCAAGAGCGTGACCGCCTGGCTGCGGGCCAAGCAACTGCTGGGCCTCTGATGACTCCACCCCGCTGGCTGTTCTGGCACCGCCGCGACCTGCGCCTGGCGGACAACCGGGGCCTGGCTGCTGCGGCCGCCACCACCCCGGCCGTCACCGGCGTGTTCGTGCTGGATCCAGCCATCCTCTCGGACCGCACCATGGCGCCGGCACGGCTGTGGTTTCTCTCTGAGAGCCTGCGGGAGCTGGAGCAGAGCTGGCAGCAGGCCGGCAGCCGGCTGGTGGTGCTCCGCGGGGATCCGGCCGAACTCCTGGCCCGCCTGGCCAGCGCGATCGGCGCCGACGTGGTGGCCTGGAACCGGGACGTGGAGCCATTCGGACGGGAGCGCGACCGGCGGGTGGCGCGGGCCCTGCAGGCGGAGGGGCGCAAGGTGCTGGCCGATTGGGACCAGCTGCTGATCCCCCCGGAAGCCCTGAAAACCGGCAGCGGCGACCCGTATCGGGTCTACGGCCCCTTCTGGCGCAACTGGCGCGGCCAGGTGGAGCAAGCCAGCGCCCTGGGTTCGGCCGCCTCGGGTGGTCTGGATCCCCTGCCGCCGCCGCGTTCCCTGATCGATTGCGATTCCGGCCAGCTGGCCCAGGCCCTGAAGGCTCTGCCGCTCGCCAGCCCGGAGTTGGAGCATGGCTTTAGCGGCGCCGAGCTCTGCCCCTGCCGCCCCGGCGAACGGGCGGCCCTGGAGCAGCTGCGGGCCTTCTGCGATGGGGATGGCCGCTCCATCCCCCTACTGGGCTACGAACCGGGCCGCAACATCCCTGGGGAGGCGGGCACCTCGGCCCTCAGCGCCGCCCTCAAGTTCGGCACGCTCAGCCCCCGCCAGGCCTGGGGGGCCGCCCAGCAGGCCCGCTCGCTGGCCCGCAGCGAGGAGGAGCGGCAGTCGATCCAGGTGTGGGAGCAGGAGCTGGCCTGGCGCGAGTTTTACCAGCAGGCCCTGTTCCATTTCCCGGAGCTGGCAGGCGGCCCCTACCGGCCCCAGTGGCGGGCCTTCCCATGGGACAACGACCAGGACTGGCTTGAGGCCTGGCGAGAAGGGCTCACGGGCATGCCGATCATCGATGCGGCCATGCGCCAGCTCAACGCCAGCGGCTGGATGCACAACCGCTGCCGGATGATCGTGGCGTCCTTCCTGGTGAAGGACCTGATCTGCGACTGGCGCTGGGGGGAAGCCGCCTTCATGGCGCGTTTGGTGGATGGCGACCTGGCCGCCAACAACGGCGGCTGGCAGTGGAGCGCCAGCAGCGGCATGGACCCCAAGCCCCTGCGCATCTTCAACCCGGCCACCCAGGCCAGCAAGTTCGATCCCGAGGGCACCTACATCCGCACCTGGCTGCCGGAACTGCGCCACGTGAGCACCCGCGACCTACTCAGTGGCGAGATCGCCCCGCTGGAGCGCCGGGGCTACCCGGCGCCCTTGGTGAACCACAAAACCCAGCAGGCCCGATTCAAGGCCCTCTACGCCACGATCAAGACCTGATCCAAGCAGCGCTCAAACCGCGATGGGTTGCCCCACCACGCTGCGGAGCACCTCAATCACCCGCTGCTGCTGCGCGTCGGTGAGTTCGGGGAAGATCGGCAGGCTGAGCACCTCACTGCAGAGGCGCTCAGTGATCGGCAGGGACCCCGGGCCGTAGCCCAGCCCGTCGTAGGCCGGCTGGCGGTGGATGGGGATGGGGTAGTAGATGATCGTGCTGACGCCGGCGTCCTGCAGCTGCTGCTTGAGCCAGTCGCGGCAGCAGGCCTCGGGGAGGGCGAAGGTGGCGCTGTCGGACGAGGGCACACAGGTTCCGGGCGCCGCCTCGCAGGCCCGGGCACCGGGGCACTGGGGCACCCGCAGCACGAATTGGTTCCAGCTATGACCCGCGGGGCCGGCTTCCGGCAAGGCCACGGCGCCCAGGGCCACCAGGTGCTCGCGGTAATGGCGGGCAATGGCACCGCGGCGCTCGACCCAGCGGGGCAGATGGGGCAGCTTGACGTTGAGAACGGCCGCCTGGATGGCGTCGAGGCGGCTGTTGTAGCCGAGCGCCGTGTGGAGGTAGCGGCGGGGCATGCCGTGCACCGCCAGCTCACGGATGGCCTGGGCCAGCTCGGCATCCCGACAGGTGATCGCGCCCCCATCCCCGCCGGCACCGAGATTCTTGGTGGGGAAGAAACTGAAGCAGCCCGCATCCCCCCAGCTGCCCACGGGACGGCCGGCCCAGCTGGCTCCCGTGGCCTGGGCACAGTCTTCAATCACCTTGAGCCCATGACGGGCGGCGATCGCACACACCCGCTCCATGTCGACGGGGCGACCGAACAGATGCACCGGCAGCAGCGCCCGGGTGGCGGGGGTGATGGCCGCTTCCAGCTGGTCGAGATCGATCAGGTAGCTGCTCTCCTCCACATCCACAAACACCGGCGTGGCACCCACGGCGCTGATGGCTTCGGCGGTGGCGAAAAAGCTGAAGGAGGCGGTGATCACCTCATCCCCAGGGCCGATGCCCAGGGCCCGCAGGGCCAGGATCAGGGCATCGGTGCCGCTGTTGCAGCCGATGGCGTGGGGAACGCCACAGGCCGTGGCGAAGTCGGCTTCAAAGCGGGCAATCGTGGCGCCGCCGATGTATTGACCACTGCGCAACACCTCCAGCACGGCCTGATCGAGAGCTGCACCCAGCTCCTGGATCTGCTCACTGAGGCTGAAGGGGGGCACTTGCATGGGGAGCAACTTAAGTCGCCCACCACTCCGGCTCGCGGCCGGGATGCCACTTGATGTTGCAGCCGATGGATGGGCGCTGCTCCCCGATCACCGGATCTCCCGCAACGACGGCGGCAAGGGCGGCACGGAGATCCCGGCCATCGCAGGGCTGGCCCTGACCGGGACGGCTGCCATCCAATTGGCCGCGATACGCCAGCCGATGGTCCGGGCCAAACAGGAACGGATCGGGCGTACAGGCCGCGTGAAACGCCCGAGCCAGAGCCTGCTCGGCATCAAAGAGATAGGGAAAGGTCCAGTGGCAGGCAGCGGCCTGGGCCCGCAAACCCTCCGGGCCGTCCTGGGGATGGCTGAGGGTGCTGTTGCTGGAGATCCCGATCAGCTGCAGCCCAGCGGGGCCCGTGCCTCCCGCGTGATCGCCCGCCAGCCGGGTGAGCTCGGGCTCGATGTGCTTCACAAACGGGCAATGGGCGCAGAGAAACAGCACCAGCACCGGACGCCCCGCCAGCTCCGCCAGATTCAGAGGGGCGCCGCTCACCTGGCGGGTGGTGCCGGCACCCAGCTCGGCGGCGATCCGCTCGAGAGGCAACGGTGTGCCCAACGGCAACATCGTGGAGGGGGTGAGGGCCATGATTCCCAACGCTCCGCAATGCGCCCGCCAATTGTGACCCCATTCCGGAGACTCCCCCCCCTGGGCCGCGCCCTGGCCACGGCCCTCGCCACCGGCCTGGGCGCCAGTGTGCTCAGTGCCTGTGTGCCAGCCCACCGTCACGCCACCTGGGCCATCTTCCCCCTGCAGCGCCGGCTGCCCCACGACGGCCTGGCCGTGGTGAGCCAGCCCGATGGCTACGGCCTGCACATCTGGATCGACACCGACACCCGCCAGAGCGGCCGCTGCCAGCCCCGCTGGAGCGCCGATGCGGCCCGCCTGTTCAACGGCAATGGCAGCGCGCCGTTCAGCTCCGGGCTGGCGCCGCGCGAGGAGTTCTTCCAGGCCGTGGCCCGGGCGGACGTGCGCCGGGCCCTGCGCGAGCAGAGCGAGGCCCTCTGCCGTGAGCGCGCACCCCGCAGCAGCTTCAGCTGGGTGGAGCCGCCCCGCACGGCCCAAGAGATCAAACCCGCGCCCTACCCGCTGCTGGAGCAACCCGACCTGCTCAGCGATCCCAACGCCGTGCTGGAGCAGGAGGAGCGGCTGCTCCAGCCCGCGCCCACAGCACCGGCTCAGCCCGACGCCAATAGCGACTGAAACGGGCCAGATCGACCGACTCCGGCAGCTCCACGAAGGGCTCGGGCTCCAGCACCTGCACCGGCAGCTGGGCGGCGATCCGCTCGCGCAGCAGGGCAAAGCGCGGATCCACCGCCGCGGTGGTCACCACCCCATCGGCCCCGTGGCGTCGGGCGAAAGCGAGCACCTCCTCGGCCACGTCGCCGTGGCGCAGGGTCACCGGCAACTCCAGCAGGCACTCGTAGAGAAAGCCCAGGCGCTTGAGGCTCAGGCCCGCCTGCACAATCAGCTCCCGGTCGAACACGAACACCGCCGGCGCCCCCGGGTGGGCCACCAGGGCGGGGTTGGCCGGCCCCAGGGCCTCGCCATGCATCCAGAGCACGGGCTTCAACACGGCGGCCCACCAAGCAACTGGGCCTGCAGCTGCTCATAGCTGGCATCAAAGGGGCAAGTGCCGTCGGTGGCGGCGCTGCAGACGCAGCAATAGCGCCCGGAGCTGAAGCGCTCCAGGTTGTCGCGGTTGAACAGGTAGGGCTTGCTGCTGAAGCTGCTGGCCACCCACTGCCAGCTGAGGTTGTTGCTGGCGGGGTCGCCATCGAGCAGGTGCTGCAGAAACCAACGGGCGCCGGCCTGCCAGCCCACCCGGCGCCAGTGCACCACGTAGCTGGCCAGCCACATCCGGGCATGGTTGTGCAGCCAGCCGGTGGTGTGCAGCTCCTGCACGAAACCATCCATGCAGGCCAGACCGGTGCGGGCCTCCAGCAGATCCACCGGCAACGCCGCGGCGTAGGCCTCGGGGGCATGGCCGGTCTTGAGCGGTTCGCGGTCGTGCCAAATGCCGTCGCCCAGGCGGCGCCACAGGCGCTGCCAGTAGTCGCGCCAGCCCAGCTCATTGATCAGCTTGGCGGCGGCCTGCGGCGGCTGGCCACTGCACTCCAGCCAGGCGAACACCCTCTCGCGCACCTCCGCCAGGGTGAGCACGCCGTGGCGGATCCAGGGCGACAGGTGCGTCACCGCCCCATCGAGGTGATTGCGGCTGCGGCCATAGGCCGCCGGATCGATGGCCGCCAGGGCAGCCGCCGCGGCTTGGTGCCCACCCCGGATCGGGCTCAGGTCGCCAACTGCCTCGGGAAACAGCTGCCGCAGGCTGGCCTGCAGCTCCGTTCGGCTGGCGAACTGGCGGGGCAGATCCCCGGGTGGGAGAGAATCCCCCGATCGCATCGTTCCGGCTCCCGGCTTCTGCTCCCATGCTCCTTGATCTGCGCGGCAAGAAAGCCCTGGTGACGGGCATCGCCAACAACAAGTCGATCGCCTGGGGCATCGCCCAGCAGCTGCATGCCGCGGGCGCCGAGCTGGGGGTCACCTACCTCCCCGATGAGAAGGGCCGCTTCGAGGGCAAGGTGCGCGAGCTCACCGCCCCCCTGGCCCCCAGCCTGTTTGAACCCCTCAACGTGCAGGACCCGGCCCAGATCGAAGCCGTGTTCGCCCGGGTGAAAGAACAGTGGGGCTCGATCGATGTGCTGGTGCACTGCCTGGCCTTCGCCGGCAAGGACGAATTGATCGGCGACTACTCCGCCATCAGCCCCGAGGGCTTTGCCCGGGCCCTGGAGGTGAGCGCCTATTCGCTGGCGCCGCTGTGCCGCTGGGCCAAGCCTCTCTTCAATGAAGGCGGCAGCGTGATCACGCTGAGCTATCTGGGGGCCGAGCGGGCCATCCCCAACTACAACGTGATGGGTGTGGCCAAAGCGGCTCTCGAGGCCTCGGTGCGCTACCTGGCCGCCGAGCTGGGCCCCGAGAAGCAGGTGCGCGTGAACGCCATCAGCGCCGGTCCGATCCGCACCTTGGCCAGCAGCGCCATCGGCGGCATCCTCGACATGATCCACAACGTGGAGGCGAAGGCCCCCCTGCAGCGCACCGTGACCCAGGAGGAGGTGGGCAGCACCGCCGCCTTCCTGGCCAGCCCCCTGGCCTCCGGCATCACCGGCCAGGTGATCTACGTGGATGCCGGCTACTGCATCACGGGGATGTGAGCGGATGCTGCGTGCCTCGGGTCGCCTTGGAGCGTTGCGCCTGCTGGCGGCCCTCTTGCGCCGGCTCTGGCCCGATCTGGCCGTTGCCTTCCTGATCGCTGCGCTGACGGTGCCCCTGGGCCCGACCCTCAGCCAGAAACTCACCCCCGACCTGGTACTGCCCCTTCTGGGCATCGTGGCCTCGGTGCTGATCGGCTTTCGCTCCACCCAGGCCTATGCCCGCTGGTGGGAAGCCCGCACCCTCTGGGGCCAGCTGCGCAACGCCTGCCGTGCCTGGAAGACAGGACTGCTGGCCCTGGCGGTCGAGCCTTTGCAGCCGATGCTGGAGCGGCAGGTGCTGCTGGTGTGGACCCTGGCGGCCGAATTGCGGCCCGCAACGCCGTGCCCGGCGGAATTGGCCCTACCGCTTGACGGCCTGCGCCAGGGCTTTCCAGGGGAAAGCAACAGTCAGGGGCTCCTGGATGCCCAGGCCCAGGCCATTGCCCAGGCCTACCAGGCGGGGATGCTGGAACCCACGGGGCGCGGCCTCCTCACCGAACTGCTGCGCGATGGGGAGAATGCCATCGGTGGGTTGGAGCGCATCCAGAGCCAGCCTCCCCCAGCAGCGGTGACCTTGTTCAGCCGGCTGGTGGTGTGGCTGTTTGCCTGGCTGATGTTTCTTCGGTTAGAGGCCGAGCCGCTCACCCCCGCCCTCGGCAACGTCGTGGCCTTCGGCCTGATGGTGGGATACGTCACCGCGGAACGGCTGGCGGCCTATCTCGACCAGCCCCTGAGGGATCCGCTGCTGGGTCTGCCTCAGCATCACATTTGCGCTGCAATCAGCCGAGACCTGTTGGGGGCTGCCCATCCCCTGGCCCAGCGCCCCCAGCCCAGCTCCGCCACGGTGTGGACCTGAGCCAAGGGCAAGAGGCTTCGGCATGATCGGTCCAGCCCGCATCGGCGCCGAACAGCGCTCCCAGCACCCATGCCCCCAGGCCTTGAGCGAGTTGGCACCATCCACCGCGTCACCGGCGAGACCGATGTGCGCGTGACGCTGGGGCTCGATGGCAGCGGCCACTGCACGGTGAACACCGGCGTGCCCTTTCTCGACCACATGCTCCACCAGCTGGCCAGCCACGGGCTGATCGACCTGGAGATCAAGGCGGTGGGGGACACCCATATCGACGATCACCACACCAACGAAGACGTGGGCATTGCGGTGGGCCAGGCCCTGGCCCAGGCCCTGGGCGAGCGGCGCGGCATCCACCGCTTCGGCCACTTCGTGGCACCGCTGGATGAGGCCCTGGTGCAAGTGGCCCTGGACTGCTCCGGCCGGCCCCACCTCAGCTACGGCCTGCAGATTCCGGCCCAGAAGATCGGCAGCTATGACACCGAGCTGGTGAAGGAGTTCTTCGTGGCAGTGGCCAACAACAGTGGCCTGACCCTGCACATCCGCCAGCTGGATGGGGTGAACTCCCACCACATCGTGGAGGCCTGCTTCAAGGCCTTCGCCCGGGCGCTGCGACTGGCGGTGGAAGTGGATCCCCGCCGGGCCGGCGCGGTGCCCAGCAGCAAGGGCGTGCTGGAACAGGCAGGAGGGTGAGTCGGATCGAGCCCGAACCGGATCTCGGTTCAGTCCACATTCGGCTCCCGCGACCACAAAAACAGCCCTAGCCGCTCGGCGTCAGCCATGGTTTGCTCGGCATCGAGCAACAGGGCGCTGCGGGCTTCCCAGGCGATGCCGGCCAAGCCTGCCGCCGCCGCCTTCGCCACGGTGGTGGGGCCGATGCCGGGCAGGTCCATGCGCCGGTCCTGATTGAGCTTGGGGGCCTTGTAGAGCACCCCGGAGCGACCTGTCTCCGGCCGATCGGTGCGGGTGGAGGCCACCCACTCGAGCATGGCGTCGGTGCCGGGCAGGGCTTCGGTGGCGAGGCACAGGCCCTTGGCCACCACCGCACCTTGGCCCACATCCACCTGGGAGATGGCCTCGACGATGTAAGCCGCCCTCTCCACATCGGCCCGATCGAGATCGCTGGGCACCGTGCTGGCGTAAAGGCCGGGCTCCGGCAGCAGATTCGGGGCCACGTCCTCGATGCCCACCACCTTCAGGCCGTGCTCCTCGATGATCTGGGCCAGGGCCCGCAGGGAGGCGTCATCGCCATTGCGCAGCGACGCCAGGATGCGAGGGGCCGCCATCAGGGTGGAACCCTCGAAGCGCAGCAGGTTGAGCGAGCGCGGCCGCACAAACTTGCCCACCATCACGATCTGATCGATGCCCCGCTGCTGCAGCGATTTGATGAAGGCGATCGAACGCTCAAAGAAAAATTCCTCCGCCCCCGGCACCTCCACCTCCAGTCCATGGGGGTAACAGGCAATGTGGGCGCGGCCCGCGCGGGTGAGTGCCTCCGAGAGCATCCTCGGCAATGCGCCCTCTCCGGCAATGATCGCGAGGGTCGGATCACCCATCAGGGCCGAAACTGCTCCGCACTCAGTGGTACGGGCAGTCAAAGGCCCAGCACCCTGGAGTGGCCTGCTCCGGTGGACAGGTCCTGTGGCGTCATGGCCTCGGCAGGGCCGCTCCGAGGGCCTCAAGCAGGCCTTCGGGGCTGAGCCGCCGATCGGCTGGCTCGCCGCCGTCGGCGCGCAGATCCTTGAGGGCCACCACGCCATCGATCGCCTCCTGTTCGCCAATCACGGCCGCCCAGCGGGCCCCGGAGCGGTCGGCCCGCTTGAACTGCTTGCCGAAGGCCGCCCCACTGGCATCCCGCTCCACCGCCAGCCCGGCCTGGCGGCAGCGCCGCGCCAGGGCCAGCGCCTGGGTGGCCGCCGCCTCACCACGGCTCACCACATAGAGATCCAACGCCGAAGCAACCGCGGCCGGACGCTTGAGCTGGCTGAGCAGCAACACCAACCGCTCCATCCCCAGGGCCCAGCCAATCGCCGGCGTCGCGGGGCCGCCCAGTTGCTGCACCAGGCCGTCGTAGCGGCCGCCACCGCACACGGTGGCCTGGGCGCCCAGCTGGCTGCTGGTGATCTCAAAGGCGGTGTGGCTGTAGTAATCCAGACCCCGGACCAAGCGGGGGTTGAGCACATAGGGGATCCCCAGGGCCGTCAGGGCCTGCTGCACTTCAGCAAAGCGGGACTGGCTGGCGTCGCTGAGGGCCGAGGCCAGGCTGGGAGCCTCCGCCAGCAGGGCCTGGGTGCCAGGGTGCTTGGAATCGAGCACCCGCAGGGGATTGCTGTGGATGCGGTCCTGGGAATCGGCATCGAGCTCCGCTCGGTGCTGCTCCAGCCAGGCCACCAGTTGCTCGCGGTAGCGAGCCCGATCCTCAGCGCTGCCGAGGGAATTGAGCTCCAGCTCCAGACCGCCCACGCCGAGCTCGGCCAGCAGATCCCAGGCCACCGCAATGGCCTCCACATCGCTGCAGGCATCGGCAAAGCCCAACAGCTCCACCCCGATCTGGTGAAACTGGCGCTGGCGGCCCGCCTGGGGCCGTTCGTAGCGGAACATCGGCCCGCCATACCAAAGGCGCTGGGGCCCCTGGCTCAGCAGACCGTGCTGGATCGCCGCCCGCACCACCGAGGCCGTGCCCTCCGGTCGCAGGGTGCAGCTGCGCTCGCCGCGATCGAAAAAGGTGTACATCTCCTTGCCCACCACATCGGTGGCCTCGCCGATGCCGCGGGCGAACAGCTCGGTGACCTCCAGCAGTGGCGTGCGGATCTCGCGGATGGCCGACCGGCGGAACTGCTCCCGGGCCGTGACTTCCACGTGCTGCCAGAGGCCGAGCTGCTCAGGCAGCAGATCGACCATGCCACGCAGGCTCTGCAGCGACGCCAAGGCGAAAGGAGCGGATGGGGTGAGTCTGCCTGCCGGCGCTCAGCCGTAGGTGGCGCGGTACCAGTGGGCGAAGCGCTCCACCCCCACCTCGATCGAGGTGGAGGGCCGGAAGCCTACCCAGGCCTCCAGCAGGGCCGTGTCGGCAGCGGTGGCCTCCACATCGCCGGGCTGCATCGGCTGCAGATCGCGGATCGCCCGCCGGCCCAGGGCTTGCTCCAGCACTTCGATGAAGCGCAGCAGCGCCACCGGCTCGCTGTTGCCGATGTTGAACACCCGGTGCGGCGCCCAGCTGGTGGCTGGATCGGGCACCGAAGCATCGAAGGCGGGATTGGGGGTGGCCGGCTTGTCGGCGCAGGCGATCACCCCAGAGACGATGTCGTCGATGTAGGTGAAATCCCGGCGCATACGGCCCTGGTTGAACACCCGGATCGGCTCGCCGGCCAGGATCGCTTTGGCGAACAGCATCGGCGCCATGTCGGGCCGGCCCCAGGGGCCGTAGACCGTGAAGAAGCGCAGGCCTGTGGCGGGTAGCCCGTAGAGGTGGCTGTACGTGTGGGCCATCAGTTCGTTGGCTTTCTTGGTGGCCGCGTACAGGCTCACCGGGTGGTTCACCGGCTGGTGCTCCGTGAACGGCAGATTGGTGTTGCCGCCATACACCGAGCTACTGGAGGCGTACACCAGATGCTCCACACCGTGGTGGCGGCAGCCCTCGAGAATGTGGCCGAAGCCCACCAGATTGCTCTGGATGTAGGCCGCCGGGTTCTCCAGCGAGTAGCGCACCCCCGCCTGGGCGGCCAGGTGGATCACCCCCCTGGGCTTGTGCTGGGCGAAGACAGCCTCCACCGCCGCCCGATCCTCCAGATCGGCCTCAATCAGCGTCCAGGTGCGCGACTCCGTGGCCTGCAGCTGGGAGATCCGCGCCCGTTTCAACGCAGGCTCGTAGTAGGGATTGAAGTTGTCCAACCCCACCACCTGCTCACCGCGGGCCAACAGGCGCTCGCAAACGGCCGCACCGATGAAGCCAGCGGCACCCGTCACGACAATGGTCATGAGCAGGGAGCGGGGGGAGCGGCCGGTTCACTCCACAGGAGCCTGTGCTGAATTCTGTACAGGCTGTACGGAATCAGGGAGGGCAGCTTGGGGAATGGGTCCTTACGCATTCAGCTGAGGGCCTCGCGGAAGTAAGCGATGGTGGGCTCCAGACCCTGGTCCAGAGGCACCGTGGGCTGCCAGCCCAGCTCCTGCTGCGCCAACGCGATCACCGGTTGCCGTTGCAGCGGATCGTCGGCGGGCAGCGGTTGTTCGATCAGCGGCAGCTCGGGGTTGATCCGAGAGCGCACCAGCTCGGCCAGCTGGCGGATGGTGAACTCGCCGGGGTTGCCGATGTTGATCGGACCGGTGTGCGCCCCGTTCATCAACCGGATCAGGCCCTCCACCAGATCATCCACGTAGCAAAAACTGCGGGTCTGGCTGCCGGTGCCATAGAGGGTGAGCGGTTCGCCCCGCAACGCCTGCACGATGAAGTTGCTCACCACCCGGCCGTCGTCGGGCAGCATCCGCGGCCCGTAGGTGTTGAAGATCCGCGCCACCCGGATCTCGGTGCCGTGCATGCGCCGGTAGTCGAAGCACAGCGTTTCGGCGATGCGCTTGCCCTCGTCGTAGCAGCTGCGCAATCCAATGGTGTTGACACAGCCCCGATAGCTCTCGGGCTGGGGGTGCACCTCCGGATCGCCGTACACCTCACTGGTGCTGGCCAGCAGCAGCCGGGCCCCCACCCGCCGGGCCAGGCCCAGCATGTTGTAGGTGCCCAGGAAACTGGTTTTGGCGGTTTTGATCGGGTTGTGCTGGTAGTGCACCGGTGAGGCTGGGCAGGCGAGGTGCCAGATCCGGTCCACCTCGAGCTTGATCGGCTCGGTGACGTCATGGCGGATCAGCTCAAAGCGGGGATGGCCGATCCACTGGGCCACATTCGCCTTGCGGCCGGTGAAGTAGTTGTCGAGGCAGATCACCTCCTCGCCGGCCTCCATCAGCCGGTCCACCAGGTGCGAACCCACAAACCCGGCGCCGCCGGTGATCAGGTTGCGGGGGAGAGAAGCGGGCATGGCTCAGCCCTCCCCCACGGTCCACACCTGCAGCCCCGCCGCCCGGGCAGCGTGCCCATCGGCCTTCGCCCGGGCATCAAACAGCCAGGCCGGCTGGCGCATCACCGCCGCCACTGCCGGCCAATCGATCGCCGCAAACTGTTGCCACTCCGTGAGCAGCACCAGGGCATCGGCGCCGCTCGCCGCCTGCTGCACATCGCTCACCGCGTGCCAGCTCCCCTCGGCTGCGTGCTCAGCACTGGCCGCACCTGCCGGCTGGCCCAAATCGCGTGCCATCTGGGCCTCGCTCACCTTGGGATCCACGATCGCCAGCTGGGCACCCTCCTCGAGCAAATCCCGGCAGATGCGGATCGCCGGCGATTCGCGGGTGTCGTTGGTATCGGCCTTGAAGGCAAACCCCAGCACCCCGATCCGCTTGCCACTCACCGTGCCAAACAACCTGGTCACCACCAACTTGGCAATGCGGTGCTGCTGCCAGGTGTTGAGCGTCACCACCTGCTCCCAGTAGGCCGCCACCTCCTCCAGGCCGTAGTGGCGGCACAGGTACACCAAATTCAGGATGTCCTTCTGGAAGCAGCTGCCACCAAACCCCGGCCCGGCCTGCAGAAACTTGGGGCCAATCCGGCTGTCGGCCCCGATCGCCCGGGCCACCTCCCGCACATCAGCGCCCGTGGCCTCACAGAAGGCGGCGATGCTGTTGATCGAGCTGATCCGCTGGGCCAAAAAGGCATTGGCCGTGAGCTTGGAGAGCTCACTGCTCCAGAGGTTGGTGCGCAGGATCTTCTGGGGCGCCACCCACGCGCTGTAGAGACCCGCCAGCGCCTCGATCGCATCAGCGTCCTCCCCGCCGATCAGCACCCGATCCGGAGCCTCCAGATCCGCAATCGCCGTGCCCTCGGCGAGGAATTCGGGGTTGGAGAGCACCGCAAAACTCTTGCCCGCTGGCCCCGCATCCAGGATCGCCTTCACCGCCGCCGCCGTGCGCACAGGCAGGGTGCTTTTCTCCACAACGATCGTGTGGCCCCGGGCCGCCTGGGCCACGGTGCGGGCGCTGGCTTCCACCCACTTGAGATCGCTGGCCTGGCCGGCCCCCAAACCCTTGGTTTTGGTGGGCGTGTTCACCGACAGGAACACCATGTCAGCGGCGGCGATGGACTCCTCCACCGCCGTGGAGAAGTGCAGATTGCGGCCCCGGCAGCGGCCCACCACCGCATCCAGGCCCGGTTCATAGACCGGCAACTGGCCCAGATCGGGATCGTTCCAGGCGGCGATCCGCTCGGCATTCAGGTCGACCACCGTGACCTGCACCGCCGGGCAGCGATCGGCAATCACCGCCATCGTTGGTCCGCCCACATAGCCGGCACCAATACAGCAAATGCTGCGGATGGTTGGTGACCCCATGAAACGCAGCATCTCCCGAACGCGAGACTATGCCGGAAGCGCGGAACAGCCCCTTGGCCCAGCTGTTGATCACGGGAGGTGCCGGCTTCATCGGCAGCCACACCGCCCTGGTGTTGCTGGAGGCCGGCCACAGCCTGGTGGTGCTCGACAACTTCTCCAACAGCGCCCCGGAAGCCCTGCGACGGGTGCGGGAGCTGGCCGGCCCTGAAGCAGCCCACCGGTTGACGGTTGTCGAGGGCGACATCCGCTCCGCTGCCGATCTGGATCGCGCCTTCGCCGCGGCCCCTGGCAACGGGCCCGTCGCGGCCGTGATCCACTTCGCCGGGCTCAAGGCGGTGGGGGAATCGGTGCGCGAACCACTGCGCTACTGGGATGTGAACCTGGCCGGCTCCCGCCAGCTGCTGGCAGCGATGCAGGCCCACGGCTGCCGCACCCTGGTGTTCAGCAGCAGCGCCACCCTTTACGGCTATCCCGAGGTTGTGCCGATCGCCGAGACGGCGCCGATCCAGCCAATCAATCCCTACGGCCACAGCAAGGCCGCCGTGGAGCAGCTGCTGGCCGATCTGGCCGCCAGTGAGCCCGGCTGGCGCATCGCCCGACTGCGCTACTTCAACCCCGTGGGGGCCCACCCCAGTGGACGCATCGGCGAAGACCCCAGTGGCATCCCCAACAACCTGTTCCCCTTTGTGAGCCAAGTGGCAGTAGGCCGGCGGGCTGAGCTGCAGGTGTTCGGTGGCGACTGGCCCACCCCCGATGGCAGCGGCATCCGCGACTACATCCATGTGATGGATCTGGCCGAGGGTCACCGGGCCGCCCTCGACGTGCTGCTGGCAGAGCCGCCCCAGCTGCTCACCCTCAACCTGGGCAGCGGCGAGGGCCACTCCGTGTTGGAGGTGGTGCGGGCGTTTGAAGCCGCCAGCGGTTGCCCCGTGCCCTACGCGATCGTGGCGCGGCGCGATGGCGATGCAGCCAGCACGGTGGCCGATCCGCGCCTGGCCGCCGAGCGGCTGGGCTGGCGCACCCGCCGCGGGCTGGCCGACATGTGTCGCGACGGCTGGTGCTGGCAACAGGCCAACCCCCACGGCTATGGCCGCTGAAGGCAGGCTGGTGCTGGCCGGTGGCGGCCACAGCCATGCCCTGGTGCTGCGGATGTGGGCGATGGCACGGCGCCAGAGCAATCGGCGCCCACCGGCCCAGATCACCCTGGTGAGTCGCCACAGCACAGCCCTCTATTCGGGCATGGTGCCGGGGCTGGTGGCCGGTCTCTACGACACCCAGGCCTGCAGCATCGACCTGCGCCGCCTCTGCCGGCTGGCCGGGGTGACCTTCGTGCAGGCGGAGATCACGGGCCTCGATCCCCAGGCCCAGGAGCTGCAGCTGGAGGGACGGCCCAGCCTGCGTTGGGACTGGCTCAGCCTCGATGTGGGAGCCGAAACCATCGACACCCAGCAGGCCACCATGGCGATCAAGCCCCTGGAGCCGTTCCTGCAGTGGTGCGGCCAGCACCACCAGGGCGGCGTCCGCATCCGGGGCGGTGGCGCCGCGGCCGTGGAGGTGGCCCTGGCCCTGCGGGCCCGGGGCCTGCAACCGGAGCTGCTGTTGCGGGGCAGCGACCTGCATCTGGGCTCCCGGGCCGCCAACCAACTGGGAAAACGGCTGCTCCAGGCCGCTGGCATCACGCTCCAGGACGCCAGCCCCGAGGCCCCCGCCGATCTGGCCTGCACCGGCAGCCGAGCCCCCCGTTGGCTCGCCGCCAGTGGGTTGCCGAGCGACCCCCGGGGACGGCTTCTCACCGGGGCCAGCCTGCAGGTGCTGGGCCATCCCGGACTGTTCGCCAGCGGTGACTGCGGCGTGATCGCCGACCATCCCCGGCCCCCCTCGGGCGTGTGGGCCGTGCGCTGCGCCCCGAGCCTGGCCCACAACCTCACCGCCGCGGTGGTGGGCCGGCCGCTGCGGCCCTGGCGGCCCCAGCGCTGGGCCCTGCAGCTGCTGGGGGATGGCGGCAGCCTGCGGCAGAAGCCCCAGGCGGTCGCCTTCTGGGGGCCCTGGGCCATCGGGCCCAGCCCCCTGCTCTGGCGCTGGAAGCACTCCCTGGACCAACGCTTCATGGCCCGCTTCAGCAGCCTCAAAGCCATGGATCCCGGCAGAGCCAGCCCCATGGCCTGCCGCGGCTGTGCCGCCAAGCTGGCCGCCAGCCCCCTCCAGGACGCCCTGGCCCGCAACGGTCTGGGCGGGGGCACCCCGGGTAGCGCCGAGGACGCCGCCGTGATCGGCCAAACCCTGGAGGGCAGCCACCTGCTGCAGAGCGTGGATGGCTTCCCCGCCCTGGTGGATGACGCCTGGCTGAATGCCCGGCTCACCACCCTGCATGCCTGCAGCGACCTCTGGGCCTGCGGCGCCCGTGTCACCACCGTCCAGGCGGTGGTCACCCTGCCGGAACTGGCGGAGCAGCTCCAGGCCGACCTGCTGAGCGACACCCTGGCCGGAATCCAATCGGTGCTGGCCCCCCTGGGCGCCCGGCTGATCGGCGGCCACACCCTCGAGGCCCGCGATGGCGCAGGCCCTCTAGGACATCCCGGTGGCCTGAGCCTGGTGCTGAGCGTGAATGGCTGCACGGCCGCCGGGGAGCCCTGGGCGAAGGGGCCGTTGCGGCCGGGCGATGGCCTGCTGCTGAGCCGGCCGATCGGGAGCGGCGTGCTGTTTGCCGCCGCCATGGCGGGTAGGGCCCAGCCCGCCTGGATCGACGCCGCCCTGCTCCAGATGCAACAGAGCCAGGCGGCCCTGGTGGAGCTCCTGGCCCGCCACGGCTGCCGGGCCTGCACCGACGTGACCGGCTTCGGGCTGCTGGGACACCTGGGCGAGATGCTGGCTGCCAGCCCCGAGCCCAGCCACGTGAGGCTGAAGGCCGCCGCAATTCCGGCCCTGGCCGGGGCCCTGCCCCTGCTGGAGCAGGGCTGGGCCAGCAGCCTGGCCCCCTCCAATGCCAGCGCCCTCGCCCTGCTGGAAAAGCGGGTACGCCTCGATGGCCCAGCCGACGCCGCCCGCCAGGGCCTGCTGATCGACCCCCAGACCTGCGGCCCCCTGCTGGCAGCGATTCCCGCCGATCAATGCGACGCCGCCCTCGCCGCCCTGCAGCAGGCGGGATTCGCCCAGGCGGCCCTGATCGGCCAGGTGCACACCTGAGTCCCGCCGCAGCGGGCCGGCAGGGAGAATGGCACCACTGCTGATCCCGGCATCGTGTCTGCCCTCACCCGCTGCCTGGAGGAAGAGGCTGCCGCCATCGCCGCCGCCGCCCAGCGCCTCAGCAGCACCCAGGTGGAAGCGGCCCTGGAGCTGCTCGAAGGCTGCCGGCAGCGGCGGGCCAAACTGGTGGTGACGGGGGTAGGCAAGAGCGGCATCGTCGCCCGCAAGATCGCCGCCACCTTCTCCTCGATCGGCCTGACGGCCGTGTTTCTCAATCCGGTCGACGCCCTGCATGGCGACCTGGGCATCGTGGCTTCCGACGACGTAGCCCTGCTGCTCTCCAACAGCGGCGAAACCGAAGAGCTGCTCGCGATCCTTCCCCACCTGCGCCGCCGCGGCACCGCCCGCATCGCCCTGGTGGGACGCCTGGCCTCCAGCCTGGCGTTGGGCTGCGACGTGGTTCTCGATGGCGCAGTGGATCGGGAGGTATGCCCCCTCAACCTGGCCCCCACCGCCAGCACGGCAGTGGCGATGGCGATCGGCGATGCCCTGGCGGCGGTGTGGATGGAGCGGGCCGGCATCTCGCCGGAGGACTTCGCCATCAACCACCCGGCCGGATCCCTGGGCCGCCAGCTCACCCTCACCGTGGCCGATTTGATGGTGCCGGCCGCCGATCTGGAAGGCCTGTCCCCCGAGGCTCCACTGGCGGAGGTGATCGGTCGCCTCACCGAGGGCAGCAACGGCAAGGGCAGCCTCGGCGCCGCCTGGGTGCAGGCCGCCCACAACCCCGCCGAGCTGGCCGGGCTGATCACCGACGGGGACCTGCGCCGCACCCTGCAACGCCATGCCCCCGACAGCTGGGCCGCCCTGCGTGCCAGCGCCATGGCCACCGCCAACCCGATCACCGTGGCGCCGGACACCCTGGCCGTCGCGGCCCTGGAGCTGATGGAGCGCAACCCCCGCCAGGCGATTTCGGTGCTGCCGGTGGTGGATCCGGCCCAGCCCCGCCAGCTGCTGGGTCTGCTGCGGCTGCACGATCTGGTGCAGGCTGGGTTCACCACCAGCCCCGCCGCGGAGCGCCCATGACGGCCATCCCTTTCACCCTGATCGCCGGGCCCTGCGTGATCGAAAACCGCGAGCTCGTGCTGCGGGTGGCCGAGCAGGTGAGCGCGCTCTGCCAGAAGCTGGGCATTCGCTACGTGTTCAAGGCCAGCTTTGACAAGGCCAACCGCAGCTCGGGCCAATCCTTTCGCGGTCCAGGCCCCGAGGAGGGGCTGGCGATCCTGCAGGAGGTGGGCCAGAGCTTCGGGGTGCCGGTGCTCACCGACATCCACGAAAGCCATCAAGCTGCCGCCGCGGCCCAGGCCGTGGACGTGCTGCAGATTCCCGCTTTCCTCTGCCGCCAGACCGACCTGCTGGAGGCGGCCGCCCAAGCCGTGGCCGGCACCACCAAGGTGGTGAACGTCAAGAAGGGGCAATTTCTGGCGCCCTGGGACATGGCCCAGGTGGTGAACAAAATGGCGGAATTCGGCCTGGATCCCGCCAGCGGCCGCCTCTGGCTCACCGAACGGGGCTCCAGCTTTGGCTACAACACCCTCGTGGTGGACTACCGCGGTATCCCCCAGATGCAGGCCCTGGGTTGCCCGGTGATCTTCGATGCCACCCACGCCGTGCAGCAGCCGGGAGGGCGCGGCACCAGCACCGGTGGCCAGCGGGAATTTGTGGCACCCCTGGCCAGAGCCGCCGTGGCCGTGGGCGTGGATGGCCTGTTCATGGAGACCCACCCCGATCCCGACAACGCCCTCAGCGACGGGCCCAACATGGTGCCGCTGCACCGGCTCGAAGCCCTGCTGCGCCAGCTGCTGGCCCTGCGCCAGGGCCTAGAAGGCGGCCTGGCGGCGAGCACCCTGTGAGCCGGTTGCATCTGCGCTCGCGGCTGCAGCGGCGCCTGCTCAGGCCACGCCTGCGCCAGATCCGCCTGCTGGTGTGCGACGTCGACGGCGTGCTCACCGATGGGGGCCTGCACTACGACGAGCAGGGTCGGGTGGTGAAGCGCTTCGACGTGCGGGACGGTCTGGCGATCCGGATGCTGCAACGGGCCGGCATCGAGGTGGCCTTTCTCAGTGGCGGGCGCAGCGGCGCCATCGAGCAACGGGCCCGCCATCTGCAGGTGAGCCACTGCCTGGTGGGGGTGGGCGACAAGCTCGCGGCCCTGGAGCAACTCCAGGCCAGCCTGAAGCTGGATCGGGACCACACCGCCTTCATCGGCGATGACCTCAACGACCTCACGGTGCGCCCCGCCACGGGCCTGCTGATCAGCCCTGCCGATGGAGCCGCGGGCCTGCGCCGCCAGGCCGACTGGGTGCTGCAGCGCCGGGGCGGCGATGGCGCCGTGCGCGAACTGGCGGAGTCCCTGCTGCACCAGCGGGGGCTGTGGCGTCAGCTCCATCAGCAGGGCTGGCGCGAGGGCAACGCCTAAGGCTGGGCCAGGTCCCGGGCCTGCTCCAGCTGCTCCGGGGTGTCCACCGAGAGACAGTCCTGATCCACCACGAAGGTGAGCAGGGGAATACCGGCGTCGATCAGTCGCAACTGCTCCAGCTTCTCGAGATCCTCGAGGGGAGAGACAGGCAGGGCCATCCAACCGGCCAGTACATCGGCCCGGTAGCCGTAGAGGCCCACATGGCCCCAGTAGGTGGTGTGGTCGGCCCACTGCTCCGGCGGCACCCCGCGCAGGTGGGGCAGGGCACTGCGCGAGAAGGTGATGGCCCGCCCGTCGCCGGCCCGCAACACCTTCACCACGTTGGGATCGTGCAGCTTGTCGGCGGCCAGCGGATAGACGGGGGTCAGCACCGGCGGCCGCTCGAGGGCCACGAACTGGGCCACCATCGCCTCGATGATCCCCGGATCCAGCAGGGGCTGGTCCCCCTGCACATTGATCACCAAGGTTTCCGCAGGCAATCCCCCCGCAGCAGCCACCAGCTGCTCCACCACGCTGGCCAGGCGCTCACTGCCGGAGCGGCAGCTGGCGGAGGTCATCAGCACCGGGAAGCCCCAGGCAGCGGCGCCCGCGCGCACCTGGTCACTGTCGGTGCACACCACCACGGCCGCCACACCCCTGGCCTGGCGGCAGCGCTCCAGCACGTGCTGGAGCATGGGTTTGCCGGCGATGTCGGCGAGCAACTTGCCAGGCAGCCGGGCCGATTCCAGCCGGGCCGGGACGGCCACCACCACGCAGGGATCACGCACCGGATCGGTCATGGGCTGACGCTAAAGCCGCTCCCGCCGCAGCCGCTCGGCCCGCAGCTCCCGCAGCCGCTGGCCCAGCTCCGGCCCCTGACCCATCCCAGCGGCCAGCAGGTCGGCCGCGGCCTGTTCACTCTTGAGGTGGCGCCAGCGCAGCCACCAGCGCAGCAGGGGCCGACGCGGGCCGGTGCCGCAGGCCAGGGCCAGGGCCACCGCCTCGGCGCTGCAGCCCGGGGCTTCCAACAGGGCACACCACTGGTCCACCGCCAGGCTGCAGCCCTGCGGCTGCTCCCCGAGCCGGCGGCGCAGCTCCAACCAGTGCACCAGCAGCCGGTGCTGGCGATGGGGCAACTGCAGCCGCTCCGCCAGGGCCAGCGGATCCCTGGCCCCGGCCACCCGGGCCACCAGCAGGGG
>NZ_JAGQBE010000039.1 GCF_024345475.1 Cyanobium sp. T1B-Tous | reverse complement strand
CGGCCGCCCGCCTGGGCCAGGTTGGGCCGGCCGCCGCCGCCGCCGCCGCAGGCTTTGGCCACGCTGCCGATGAAGGCTCCGGCCTTGGGGCCGGCCGCGATCACCGCCTGGCCGAAGGCCGCCACCAGGATCACCTTGGCCAGGTCGGCCGGATCAGGCAGACCGCCCAGCACCACAGCGGCGCCCTCGCCGAGCTGATCCGCCAGGCCCTGGGCGGCGCTCTGCAAGCCCGCACCCTCCACGCCATCCAGGCGGGCCACCAGGAGCTGGAACTCCCCGAGTGCCTGGGCCTGGCCCGCCAACGCCGCCGACTTGGCCAGGGCCAGCTCCTCGCGGGCCGCCGCCAGGGCCTTGCCGGTGGCCTTGAGCTCCTCCTGCAGGGCGGACACCCGCTCCACGATCTCGCCGGGCTGGGCCTTGAAGCGCTCGCCCAGCTGCTTCACCACCGCCTCGCGCTCATTGAGATAGGCCAGCACCGCCGGCCCGGCCACCGCCTCGATGCGGCGGATGCCGGCGGCCACGCCGCTCTCGCTGATGATCTTGAACAGGCCGATCTCGGCGGTGTTGGCCACGTGGGTGCCGCCGCAGAGCTCCATCGACACGCCAGGCACATCCACCACCCGCACCACGTCGGCGTACTTCTCGCCGAACATCGCCACGGCACCTGCGGCCTTGGCCTGCTCGATCGCCATCTCCTGCACCTCGAGGGTGTGGGCGTCGGCAATCCAGCCGTTGATCAAGGCCTCGATCTGCTCCAGCTCGGCCGGCGTCACGGCCCGGGGGCAATGGAAGTCGAAGCGGAGGCGATCGAAATCCACCAGCGAACCGGCCTGGCCGATACCCGGATCCACCACCTGCTTGAGGGCTGCCTGCAGCAGGTGGGTGGCCGTGTGATTCGCCTGGGCGCGGCGGCGGCAGGCGCGATCCACCTGGGCGTTCACGAGATCACCGATGGCCAGGCTGCCGCGCTCCACCCGACCGGTGTGGACAAACACGCTGCGATTGCGGCTCACCGCCTCGATCGCCACGATCACCCCCTCGCCGCCGGTGCCGGTGCCGCTCAGCACGCCACGGTCGCCGATCTGACCGCCGCCTTCGCCATAGAAGGGCGTGGAATCCAGCACGAGCTGCACGGCATCGCCAGCCACGGCCCGCTCCGCCGGTTCACCGTTCACCACCAGGGCCAGCACGCAGCTGGGGTGCTCCAGGGCCTCGTAGCCCTTGAAGGCGGTGGCCTCCAGCTCGGCCGCCATCTGCTCAATCGCCCCCTGCAGGGTGAGGTCGATGCTCACCGCCGCGGCCTTGGCCCGCTGGCGCTGGGCCTCCATGGCCGCCTCGAAGCCGGCCAGATCGACTGTGAGCCCGTGCTCCTCGGCGATCTCCTCGGTGAGCTCCAGCGGGAAGCCGTAGGTGTCGTAGAGCTCGAAGGCCTGCTCACCGGAGATCTGCTGCGGCTTGGCGGCGAGCACATCCGCCAGCAGCTTCTCGCCCCGCTCCAGGGTTTCCAGGAAGCGGGCCTCCTCCCGGGCGAGTTCGGCCAGGATCACCTCACGCCGCTCGATCAGCTGGGGATAGGCGGTCTGCATCAGGGTGATCGACGCCTCGCCCATCGCCGTCAGGAACGGCTTGTCGATGCCGAGGAGCCGTCCGTGGCGCACCACGCGCCGCAGCAGGCGGCGCAGGATGTAGCCGCGGCCGAGGTTGGAGGCCGTCACGCCGTCGCCGATCAGCTGGGTGATGGCACGGGAGTGGTCGCCGATCACCTTGAGGGATGTTTGGCCCTTGTCGTCGAGGGTCCGGTAGTCGATGCCAGCCAGGCCCGCCGCGGTTTCAATCAGCGGGTAGATCAGGTCGGTTTCGTAGTTGTTGGGCACCGCCTGCAGGATCTGGGCCATGCGCTCGAGGCCCATGCCGGTGTCGATGTTGCGGTTGGCCAGCGGCGTGAGGGTGCCCTCCGCGTCGCGGTTGTACTGCATGAACACCAGGTTGTAGAACTCGATGAAGCGGGAGTCGTCCTCGAGGTCGATGCCGTCATCGCCCAGTTCGGGCTTGAAGTCGTAGTAGATCTCCGAGCAGGGGCCGCAGGGGCCGGTGGGGCCCGAGGCCCAGAAGTTGTCGGCCTCATCCATGCGGATGATGCGCTTGGGATTCACGCCCACCCCATCGCGCCAGATCGCCTCGGCCTCGTCGTCTTCGCGGAAGACGCTCACGACGAGATTGGCCGGCGAGAGCCCGAACACGCCGGTGCTCAACTCCCAGGCCCACTGGATCGCCTGCTCCTTGAAGTAGTCGCCGAAGGAGAAGTTGCCGAGCATCTCGAAGAACGTGTGATGCCGCGCCGTGCGGCCCACGTTCTCGATGTCGTTGGTGCGGATGCACTTCTGGGAGCTGGTGGCCCTAGGCGCCGGCGGCGGCGCCTGGCCAAGAAACACCGGCTTAAACGGCAGCATGCCGGCGATCGTGAGCAGCACGGTGGGATCGTCCGGCACCAGCGAAGCGCTGGCCATCGGTTTGTGGCCCCGCTGCTCGTAGAAGTCGAGGAAGGCCGCGCGGATCTCGGCACCACTCCAGGAACGACCGGTGCGGGGGGTGGCGGCAGCCATGGGTGAGAGAGCGAAACGGGCCTGAGCAAGGCATGATCGCCCAGCAAAGGTCCGCGCCCGATCCCCTTGTCTGTGGCCGAAAGCGAGCCCCGCGCCCAACTGCGGCTGCAGTCGATCGGCTGGGCCCTGGCCGCCGGCGTGGTCGCCGGCCTGCCCGATCTGCTGGCGACCGTGCTGGGCTCCGGCCTCACCACCGGTCTGGAGCCAGCCCTGCGTTCGGCGGGATGCGGGTTTTTCTATGGCCTGCTGGCCTTTCACCTGCAGCGGGTCGACCCCGATGACAGCCATCTGCAGGCGGGATTGGTGGGGGCCGTGTGTGGCATTCGCAGCCTCGGGGCCCCCCTGGAGCTGGCGGGTGCCCCGCCAACTGTGATGATGGAGCTGATCCGCGGGTGGCTGCCGCTCTGGCTGCCGCTGATCGGCAGTGCCCTGGTGCTGCATTCAGCGCAGCGCCTGGCCCCAGGCCTCCGCCCCGTCCGACGGCCTTGAGGCCGGGTTCATGAGCCTGCTGCACGCCACCTGGCTGTTTCCCCCCGAGGGTTCGGGTGGCCGCCTGTTCCTGTGGGCCGACACCTGGCGGGTCGCCACGCCGGCGGTGCCCCGGCTGGAAGCCCCCGAACACCCCCTCGCCCTCAACGAGGACGACCTGGCCACCTGGCTCGACGACAACGGCCTCTGGACCGAGGCCCTGCGACCAGCCCGCGCCACCCTCACCCTGCCCAGCCGCAGCCAGGCGGCCAAGGGGCGGCGCACCAACGCCAGCAGCTGGAGTGGCCTGCCCCTGCAGGCCGGCGAACCGATCCCCAAACAGCTGGAGTGGTGGCCCTGGCAAGTGGAGGGCTGGGCCCTCGATTCGGCCAACGCGGGCGAGTGGCTGAGCCAGCTGCCCCTGGCCGGCGAGCACCCGGAGATGGCCGATGAACTGCGCTGGTGGAGCCACCTGCAGCGGTGGGCCCTGAGCCTGATCGCCCGGGGCCGCTGGTTGCCCCAGCTCGAGGAGGGCAAGGCCCGCTGGCTGCCCCTGCTCAACCGCGAAGACGACCGCCGCCGCCTCGAAGACCTCGCCACCGGTCTGCCCCAGGTGGCCACCTGCGCCCTGGCCGCCGGCCCCATGGGCGATCCCTCCCTGGCCTGCCGCCGGCCCGGCAGTGGCCGGCTGCGGGTGGCGAGCCTGCTGGAGGCCCTGCTGGAGGGCCAGCTGCGGGCGGGCTTCAGCCCCAGCACCGAAGGTCTGGATCCCCTGTTGACGGCCTGGCAGAAGGCCCTGGGCAAGGGCGACGGCAGCCTCAACCTCGACGAGGAGGAGCTGGAGCGCCTCAGCATCGCCACCCACCACTGGCGCGAGGGCGTGGCGGGCAAGGTGGAACCCGCCCGCACCTGCCTGGAGCTGTTCACCCCCGCCGAGGGCGAGGAGCTCTGGGAGCTGCGCTTCGGGCTGCAGGCGGAAGCCGACCCCAGCCTGCGGGTGCCGGCCGCCGCGGTGTGGGCCGCCGGCGATCGGGGCCTGCAGATGGGAGAGATTGCCGTTCCCCAACCCAGCGAACTGCTGCTGGAGGGAATGGGCCGGGCCCTGACGGTGTTCGATCCGATCGAACGGGGGCTGGATTCGGCCACGCCGGAAACCATGCAGCTCACCCCGGCCGAAGCCTTTGTGCTGGTGCGCACCGGCGCCCACCAGCTGCGCGATGTGGGGGTGGGCGTGATCCTGCCCCCCAGTCTCTCCGGCGGCCTGGCCTCCCGGTTGGGCCTGTCGATCACCGCCGAACTGCCGCAGAAATCCCGCGGCTTCACCTTGGGCGAAAGCCTCGAGTGGAGCTGGGAATTCATGATCGGCGGGGTCACCCTCACCCTGCGCGACCTGGAGCGGTTGCAGGCCAAGCGCAGCCCGCTGGTGCAGCACAAGGGGGCCTGGATCGAGCTGCGACCAGCCGACCTGCGCAACGCCGAGCGCTTCTGCGGCGCCGATCCGGGCCTCAGCCTCGACGACGCCCTGCGGCTCACCGCCAGCGACGGCGACACCTTCCACCGGCTGCCGGTGCACCGCTTCGATGCCGGTCCGCGGCTGCAGGCGGTGCTGGAGCAGTACCACCAGCAGAAGGCGCCCGACCCCCTGCCCGCCCCACCGGGCTTTTCCGGCCAGCTGCGGCCCTACCAGGAGCGGGGCCTGGGCTGGCTGGCCTTCCTGCACCGCTTCGACCAGGGGGCCTGCCTGGCCGACGACATGGGCCTGGGCAAGACGATCCAGCTGCTGGCCTTCCTCCAGCACCTCAAGGCCGAGGAGGAACTCAAACGGCCGGTGCTGCTGGTGGCACCCACCTCCGTGCTCACCAACTGGAAGCGGGAGGCCCATGGCTTCACGCCCGAGCTCCAGGTGCGGGAGCACTACGGCCCGCGCCGGCCCTCCAGCCCCGAGGCCCTCAAAAAGGCGCTCAAGGGGGTGGATCTGGTGCTCACCAGCTATGGCCTGCTGCAGCGGGACAGCGAGCTGCTCGAAAGCATCGACTGGCAGGGCCTGGTGATCGACGAGGCCCAGGCGATCAAAAACCCCAGCGCCAAGCAGAGCCAGGCGGCCCGCGACCTGGCCCGCCCCGGCCGCCACAGCAAAGGCGGCAGCCGCTTCCGGATTGCCCTCACCGGCACGCCGGTGGAAAACCGCGTCAGCGAGCTGTGGGCGCTGATGGACTTCCTCAACCCCAAGGTGCTGGGCGACGAACCCTTCTTCCGCCAGCGCTACCGCCTACCGATCGAGCGCTACGGCGACATGGCCTCCCTGCGCGATCTCAAGGCCCGGGTGGGGCCCTTCATCCTGCGGCGCCTCAAAACCGACAAGTCGATCATTTCCGACCTGCCCGAGAAGGTGGAACTGCACGAATGGGTGGGCCTGGCCCCCGAGCAGAAGAAGCTCTACAACCGCACCGTCGACGAGAGCCTCGACGCCATCGCCCGGGCGCCCCTGGGCCAGAAGCACGGCCAGGTGCTGGCCCTGCTCACCAAGCTCAAGCAGATCTGCAACCACCCGGCCCTGGCCCTCAAGGAAGACGCCGAGACGGTGGTGGCCGCCGGCAATGGCGCCTTCAGCAGCCGCAGCGCCAAGCTGCAGCGGCTCGAAGAGATCCTCGAGGAGGTGATCGAAGCCGGCGACCGGGCGTTGCTGTTCACCCAGTTCGCCGAATGGGGCCTGCTGCTCCAGGCCCACCTGCAGCGCAAATGGCGCCAGGAGGTGCCGTTCCTCTACGGCAGCACCAGCAAAACCGAGCGCCAGGCCATGGTGGATCGCTTCCAGGACGACCCCCGGGGGCCCCAGCTGTTTTTGCTGTCGCTCAAAGCGGGTGGCGTAGGCCTGAACCTCACCCGGGCCAGCCACGTGTTCCACATCGACCGCTGGTGGAACCCGGCCGTGGAGAACCAGGCCACCGACCGCGCCTACCGGATCGGCCAGCAGAACCGCGTGCTGGTGCACAAGTTCATCACCAGCGGCTCGGTGGAGGAAAAGATCGACCGCATGATCCAGGAGAAGTCGAAGCTGGCCGAGGAGATCGTGGGCTCCGGCGAAGACTGGCTGGGCGGCCTGGACGTGGGCCAGCTCAAGGATCTGGTCACCCTCAGCGAGGAGGATTGAGGGATGGCCCCGTTCCCTGAACGCAGCACCCAACCCCATCCGACAGCAGCTGTCCTCGATTCCGTACAGCCTGTACAGAATCCAGGAGGGTCCCGCTGGCACCCCAGCCCATCGCCCGCGTCAGCCACGGCCTCGGCGCCCTGATCCCATGACCCTCACCCCCAGCACCTACGCGAGCGGCGCCATCACCACCCAGCTGGGCGAGCAGGGCCTGGCCCAGCAGCCCTGGTGGGTGGAGCAGTGGATGGAGCTGATCAACTCCTACCGCTACAAAAAGCGGCTGGAACGGGCCTGGGAGTACGCCCGCTCCGGCAACGTCACCTCGATCCGCTTTGAGGGGCGGCGGGTGCATGCCCGGGTGCAGGGCACGGGCGAGGAGCCCTACAAGGTGAAGCTCTGGCTCGACGTGCTCAACGACGACGACTGGGGCTACGTGCTCGATGCCCTCACCCAGAAGGCCCGCTGGTCGGCCCAGCTGCTGGCCGGGGTGATGCCCCAGGACATTGAGCGGGCCTTCGCCGCCAGCGGCAAGCGCCTGTTTCCGTTCAAGCTGCAGGAGGTGCGCAGCGAGTGCAGCTGCCCCGACAAGGCCAACCCCTGCAAGCACGTCAGCGCGGTGTTCTACCTGATGGGCGACCGCTTCAGCGAAGACCCCTTCGTGCTGTTCCAGATGCGGGGCCGCACCCGGGCCCAGCTGCTGGCCGACCTGGCCAAACGGCGGCGCCGGGCGTTGGCACGGCAGGCGAGACAGGCTGCAGCCAACAAGGGCTCGCAGCCAGCCGCCGAGGCCACCCCGCACCCGGTGCATCCCGCCATCAAGGACCCGAACCGCTGGTGGCGCTACGGCGCGGCCCTCGATTCGGATCTGGTGGTGATCACCCCGGCCCTCGAAGGCGAGTCGGGCCTCGATGCCGCCGGGCCCCTGCCCCTGGCCGAAGAGCCCCGCTTCCCCGAAGCCAACCAGCGCTTCCTCGAGCACCTCAAGGCCCAGGGCCAGCAGATGGCGGCTCTGGCGATGGCCAAAGCCATGGGTCCGGCCGCCAATGACGACTGAATGGCTGACGCCAGCGGCCCAAGCCACGGCAGCGGGCCTGCTCAGCAGCTACCGGCGGGCCTTCGGCAGGCCCCTGATTGCCGGCCTGGCCGCCGACGCCCCGCCCCAACAGCTGGCCCAGGAGCTCTTCGCCAGCGACGCCGTGGTGCTGGCCCACGACGGCGCCGACCCCAACGGCGATCCCGGCCCCCGGCTGATCTACGCCAACCGGGCCGCCCTGCGGCTGTGGCAGCGGCCCTGGGCGGCCCTAGTGGGGATGCCGTCCAAACTCACGGCCGAACCCGCCGAGCGGGCCAGCCGCCGCCAGGCGCTGATCACGGCCCAGGCCCAGGACGCGATCGAGGGCTACCGGGGCATCCGCATCGACAGCCGCGGCCGCCGCTTCCAGATCGAGGGGGCCCGGCTCTGGACCCTGCGCGACGAAGCAGGCCAGCCCTGCGGCCAGGCCGCCCGCTTCAGCCGCTGGTGGCTGTTGTGAGGGCCGGCCGGCTGTGATCGCCACCATTCCAGCGCCGCCGCCCCAGCTGCCCGCCGCGTTGCGCCCGGTCGTCACCACCCTGGAGCAGCGGGGGTTTCAGGTGCGGCTGGCCCCGCCGCCGGTGCGCGGTGCCTACGGCCTGTTTCAGGCCAAAACCCGCACCCTCTGGATCGCGCCGGTGGCCTTCGACCTGGGGATCGGCCGGCAGGTGTTTCTGCATGAGGCGATCCACGCGGCCCAGAGCTGCCCCACCGGCGTGCTGCGCCCCCTGGGCTGGAGCGTCCAGCTCAACCCGGTGGTGGAGCAGGAGATCAGCGGCATCCTCACCACCCGCTACCACCACGGCAAGCGGGAGCTGGAGCGGGAGGCCTTCAGCGTGCAGGGCCATCCCGATGCCATCGCCCGGGTGATCGCGGCCCTGAAGCAGCGCTGCCGGTTGACCGCACCAAGCAGGGGTGCCAACCGAACGGGACCGTGAGGGCCGTACCCGGACGGGCGGTCTGCACCCTGTTGGGGCCCAGCCGGCCGCAGCACATTGGCTGTGTTCCGGAGACCCTCCGATGCTCACCCTGCGCCAATCCCCCTTCGATCTGCTCCGCAGTGATCTGCTCGAGTCCGATCTGTTCCAGAAGCTCGAGCAGCAACTGAGTTCAGCCCAACCCCACAGCCATCCCCCCAGCGGAGAGCGGGTGCCCGCCGCCGACGTGCAGGACGGCCCTGAGGCCTACACCATTGCCCTCGATCTGCCCGGCGTCGACAAGTCGACGATCGACGTCAAGGCCACCGACCGCACCCTGGTGATCAGCGCGGAACGCCAGCCCAGCGCGCCGCCCCCCCAGGCCCCCTTGATCGGCGAGATCCGCTACGGCACCTGGAGCCGCAGCTTCCGCTTCCCCGGCGGCATCCAGCGCGATGGCCTTGAAGCCCACTACCGCGACGGCGTGCTCACCGTCATCGCCCCCAAGGCCCAGACCACCACCACGGTGCAGGTGCGGGTGGAGGACTGATCAGGGCCGAGCGGACACGAGAGACGAGAACCCCAGGCCCGGCCCCGTGCCGGGCCTTTTTTTGGGCGAGGCTTCCTACAGTCGCCCCACTCGCGGATCGATCCATGGCCGGCGCCGTCGCTGCCCAACCCCGGCTCAGCCTGCAGTGCGACGCGATCGGGCCCGACACCACCACGATCCGCTCGCTCGACTGGGATCGCAGCCGCTTCGACATCGAATTCGGCCTGCGCAACGGCACCACCTACAACAGCTTTCTGGTGCGGGGTGAGCGCACCGCCCTGATCGACACCAGCCACCTCAAGTTCGAGAGCACCTGGCTGCCGCTGCTCCAAGAGCAGATCGATCCCCAGGCGATCGATCACCTGATCGTGAGCCACACCGAACCGGACCACTCCGGCCTGATCGGCCACCTGCTCGACCTCAACCCCGAGATCGAGATCGTGGGCTCCAAGGTGGCGATCCAGTTCCTGGACAACCAGGTGCACCGGCCCTTCAAGAGCCGGGCGGTGAAGAGTGGCGAGGAGCTGGATCTGGGCACCAACCCCGCCAGCGGCGTGCAGCACCGCTTCGAATTTCTCAGCGCGCCAAACCTGCACTGGCCGGACACGATCTTCTCCTTCGACCACGGCACCGGCATCCTCTACACCTGCGATGCCTTCGGCCTGCACTACTGCTCCGAGGAGCTGTTCGACGCCGATCCCGGCGCCATCGCCCCCGATTTCCGCTTCTATTACGACTGCCTGATGGGCCCCAACGCCCGCAGCGTGCTGCAGGCGTTGAAGCGCATGGATGCCCTGCCGCCCATCACCACCGTGGCCGTGGGCCATGGTCCGCTGCTGCGCCACCACCTGGGGCTCTGGCTGGGGGACTATCGCGACTGGAGCAGCGATCGCAGCGGTGGGGAGGCCTACGCCGCCGTTTGCTACGTGAGCCAATACGGCTTCTGCGACCGGCTCAGCCAGGCGATTGCCCGCGGCATCGGCAAGGCCGGCGCCCAGGTGCAGCTGGTGGATCTGCGGGCCAGCGACGCCCAGGAGCTCTCCGCCCTGATCGGCGAGGCCAACGCCGTGGTGGTGCCCACCTGGCCCGCCAGCCCCGATGCGGAGCTGCAGGCCTCGATCGGCACCCTGCTGGCGGCCCTCAAGCCCAAGCAGTGGGTGGGCAGCTACGACGCCTTCGGCGGCGACGATGAGCCGATTGACACCGTCGCCAGCCAGCTGCGCGGCCTCGGCCAGAAGACCGCCTTCGAACCGCTGCGCATCCGCCAGGTGCCGGACGGGAGCGACTATCAGCGCTGCGAAGAAGCCGGCACCGACCTCGGCCAGCTGCTCACCAAAGAAAAGACGATCGCCGCCATGAAGGCCCTCGACGGCGACCTCGACAAGGCCCTGGGCCGCCTGTCCGGCGGCCTTTACGTGGTGACAGCCCGCCAGGACACACCCGAAGGCAGCCGCAGCTCGGCCATGGTGGCCAGCTGGGTGAGCCAGGCCAGTTTCGATCCCCCCGGCCTCACCGTGGCCGTGGCCAAAGACCGGGCCATCGAGGCGCTGATGCAGGTGGGGGATCGCTTCGTGCTCAACATCCTGCGGGAGGACAACCACCAGGACCTGCTACGCCACTTCCTCAAGCGCTTCCCCCCCGGCGCCGACCGCTTTGCCGGAATCGCCACGCTGGAAGGCGCCGCCGCCGGCGGCCCGGTGCTGGGGGATGCCCTGGCCTTCCTGGGCTGCCGCGTGATGCAGCGGTTGGAGGGGCCCGACCACTGGATCATCTACGCCGAAGTGGAGCAGGGCAACGTGGCCGACACCGAGGCCAGCACCGCCGTGCACCACCGCAAAGTGGGGAACCACTACTGATGACCAGCCCCACCAACCAGGCCAGCGGCCGGCGCGTGATTCAGCTGCCCCTGGAACCGGGCCTGATCTGCCTCAAGGGCCTTAGCCCCACCCGGCTGCGCTTCGAGGTGGAATACGGCCTGGAGCGGGGCACCACGGCCAACAGCTTCCTGTTCACGGCCGTCCCGCTGCTGATTCACCCGCCAGGCGCCTCCTTCGCCGAACCCTTCCTGGCCGAGCTGGCCAGCCTGGTGCCCGCCGACGCCCCGCTCAAGGTGGTGGTGGGCCACGTGAACCCCAACCGGGTGGCCCTGCTCCACCAACTGGCGAGCCGCTGGCCAAAGCTGCTGCTGCTGAGCTCCAACCCCGGCGCCCGCCTGCTGGAAGAGCTTTGGAGCATGCAGAAACCTGCCAAACCAGGCGACAGCCCAGGCCGCGAGGGGCCCCAGGCCGTGATCCCGCCCCTGCCGCCGATCGAGGTGGTGAAGCAGGACACCAGCAGCCCCCTGGCCGATGGCCACCTGCTGCGGCTGATCCCAACCCCCACGCCACGCTGGCCCGATGGCTTGATGGCCTTCGAAGAAACCACGGGCCTGCTGATGAGCGGCAAATTCTTCGCCGCCCACCTGTGCAGCGAGGACTTCGCCGAGGCCAACCGCAGCAGCACCGAAGAAGACCGCCGCTACTTCTACGACTGCCTGATGGCGCCCATGGCGCGCCAGGTGGAGTCGGTGGTGGAGCGGCTCGAAGAGCTCGACATCCGCACCATCGCCCCCGGCCATGGCCCGGCGATCAGCGAGAGCTGGCGCAGCCTGCTCAACGATTACCACCGTTGGGGGGCGAGCCAGGAGCGGGCCCGGCTCTCGGTGGCCCTGCTGTTTGCCAGCGCCTATGGCAACACCGCCGCCATCGCCGACGCCCTGGCCCAGGGGGTGGGCCGCACCGGCGTGCGGGTCGAGAGCATCAACTGTGAATTCACTCCGCCCGAACAACTGCTGGCCGCGATCCGCAGTTGCGACGCGATCCTGATCGGCTCGCCCACCCTCGGCGGCCATGCCCCCACGCCGATCGTCTCGGCCCTCGGCACGGTGCTGGCCGAAGGCGACCGCAGCAAGCCGGTGGGCGTGTTCGGCAGCTTTGGCTGGAGCGGCGAAGCCCTCGACCTGCTGGAGAGCAAGTTGCGCGATGGCGGCTTCCGCTTTGGCTTCGAGCCGATCAAGGTGAAATTCAGCCCCGATGCGGCCACCCTCAAGGCCATCGAGGAAACCGGCACCGGCCTGGGGCGCCAGCTGCTGGCCGAGCAGCGCAAGGCCCAACGGCGCAGCGCCAGCGGCGGCCTCAGCGAAAGCCGCAGCAACCCCGCCATCCAGGCCCTGGGCCGGGTGGTGGGCTCCCTCTGCGTGCTCACCACCTGCAAAGGGGAAGGGCCCAGCCGCCTGAGCGGCGCCATGGTGGCCAGCTGGGTGAGCCAGGCCAGCTTCTCGCCGCCGGGGTTCACCGTGGCGGTGGCCAAGGACCGGGCCGTGGAAGCCCTGCTCCACATCGGCGATCGCTTCACCCTCAACGTGCTGGCCGCGGGACGGGAGACCGGACCGATGAAGCAGTTCCTCCAACCGTTCGCGCCGGGGGCCGACCGCTTCGCCGGCCTGGAGCTGGCAGCCACCCCAGGCGGGCAGCCGATCCTGCCGGAGGGCCTCGCCTGGCTTGAGGCCACGGTGCAGCAGCGCATGGAGTGCGGCGACCACTGGTTGCTCTATGCCCAGGTGAGCCACGGCGGCGTGCTGGACGGAACCGCCACCACGGCGGTGCATCAGCGGCGCAGCGGCGCCAACTACTGAGCGGCGCCAGGACCGGCAGGGTCCCATCCGGGCGTCCCACCCAGGGGGCCCCGCGCCGCCCTCGCCCATACAACTCATAGTCGATCCGACTACGGACAAGCTAGGCTTTGGTCAATGGACACGAGCACGCCCATGGACCTCTCCAAGCCCCATACCCAGGCCAACCTCGAGGCCGCCTTCGGCGGAGAGAGCATGGCCAACCGCAAATACCTGTTTTTCGCCGAGGTGGCCAAGCAGGTGGGCAACCCGGAGCTGGCCAAGCTGTTTCGCGACACGGCCGCCCAGGAAACGGAACACGCCTTCGCCCACTTCCGCCTGCTCCATCCCGAGCTGGTGATTGACGATCCGGCCACCCTCTCCGAGGCCCAGAAGCAGGCCCTGCTGGGCCGCTGCCTGGAGCTGGCGATCGAGGGCGAAACCTACGAGTACACGACGATGTACCCGGAGTTCGCCGCCCAGGCTCGCGCCGACCGCGACTCCGGCGCCGAAGCCGAGTTCCAGGAGCAGATCGACGAATCGAAGGACCATGCCGGGATCTTCCGCACGGCCGCGAAGAACTTCGGCCTGCTGACCCCGATCGAGCAGCACCACGCCGAGCGCTACGGCATCGCCCTGGACGCCCTGCACGGCAAGGGCGTGGCCGGCGAAGCCGCCCAACCGGTGGCTGGCAAGTGGATCTGCAAGCTGTGCTCGATGATCTACGACCCCACGGCAGGCGACCCGGATTCCGGCATCGCCCCGGGCACCCCCTTTGAGGCCATCCCCGACGACTGGCGCTGCCCCATCTGCGGAGCCCGCAAGGCCAGCTTCGTGCCCTACCGCGAGCCTGAACTCTTAGCGGTCGCTTAGATCATCGAGGTCTCAGTTTCTGTATCCCAGCACACCCTCGCAATGGTTTTCCACGCTACCCTCCCCCTCCGGAAAAGCCAATTGCAGCAAGGGTTTTCAAGGGTCCAGCCTGAGACCAAGTTGATCTTTTTCGGGGTGTAACGGCAAACCGAAAACGAATCGGTAGAGATGCCCAAAGCCGCGGGCAACTCGCTCCAATGGTCGGAGCTCTTCAGCCATCCATGTCCAGCCACGCCGCCCCCATCGCCCCCTCAGGACTCCACCACCGGGGGGTGCGGGCAGCGGTTCGGTATCGGGGGTTCGTGCTGATTCCCCAGGCTGATCTCACCTGGCTGGTCCGACCGGAGCGCAGCCCCATGCCGATGCTGCCCTTCCGCACACCAGCAAGCTCCCTGGCGGATGTGAAAGCGTTGGTGGACTGGCGCCTGGGCGGCGCGACCTGAGCGCCAGGCCCGAATCAGGCCGCCTGGGGAGGCGGGGTCGGGTCGCTGTGGGCCTGGAAGGGCAGCACCAAGGTGGCCCAATGGTCCGGGCGCTGGGGCCGGGCCCGGCGGGCGCGACGCACGCCGAAGGGAACCCGCAGCACGTTCGTGCCTTCCACGCGCAGGATCTGGCCGCCGCTGCCGTTGTTAGAGCCGTTGTTGTTGCCGTTCATGGTCCCGAGAAATGAATGGCGGTGGCGCAAAAAGCGCCGAATTGGACGAATTGGCCTGGATGCGTTGGATTGTGCAGGCAAACCCAAGCGCTGACCACAAAGAAATGCTGTGATTTCGCGATTGTCACAGTGTGCGCCATGGCGGCGTGAAAAACACGCCCCAACGGCAACCCCTAGGCCAGTTCAGCCATTGCCTGTTGTGGGATTGCCTGTTGTGGGACTGCCTATTGGGGAATCGCCAGCTCCAGCACGCTCGGGCAGGTGCACACCAAATTGCGATCGCCATAGGCATTGTCAATGCGGGCCACCGCAGGCCAGAACTTGCGGCTGCGCTGAGTGTCTCCCGCAGGGAATGCAGCCTGCTGGCGGGTGTAGGGCCGGTCCCACTGGTCATCGGTCACCGCGGCCAGGGTGTGGGGAGCCCGCTTGAGGGGGTTGTTGGCTGGATCGGCCGTTCCCGCTTCAATCGCGGCGGCCTCCGCACGGATCGCCACCATGGCGGCGCAGAAGCGGTCAAGCTCGGCCAGGGATTCACTCTCGGTGGGCTCCACCATCACCGTGCCCGCCACGGGCCAGCTGACGGTGGGGGCATGGAAGCCGTAGTCCATCAGGCGCTTGGCCAGATCATCCACCTCCAGGCCGCAGGAGCGTTTGAGCGGCCGCAGATCGAGGATGCACTCGTGGGCCACCCGCCCCCCACCGCCATCGCCGCCACCCCGATACAGCACCGGGAAATGGGGCTCAAGCCGTTCGGCCAGGAGATTGGCGGACAGCAGGGCCACCTGGCTGGCCTGCCGCAGCCCCGCGCCCCCCATCATGCGGATGTACATCCAGCTGATCGGCAGGATCGAGGCGCTGCCCAGGGGTGCGGCGGCCACCGGGCCCACCGGCGTGGCCTCACCCGCGCCGGAGCCGGGCAGGAAGGGCACCAGATGGGCCGCCACCGCGATCGGCCCCACCCCGGGACCACCGCCGCCGTGGGGAATGCAGAAGGTCTTGTGCAGGTTGAGGTGGCACACATCAGCGCCGTAGAGCCCCGGTTTGCACAGCCCCACCTGGGCGTTGAGGTTGGCGCCATCGAGATACACCTGGCCGCCGCAGCCATGCACCAGCTCGCAGATGCGGCGGATGGCTGGCTCAAACACGCCGTGGGTGGAGGGGTAGGTGACCATCAGGGCCGCCAGCGTGTCGGCATGGGCGCGGGCCTTGGCCTCCAGGTCGACCAGATCGATGTTGCCCTGGTCGTCGCAGGCCACCGCCACCACCTGCAGCCCCACCATCACGGCCGTGGCCGGGTTGGTGCCATGGGCGCTGGTGGGGATCAGGCACACCCTGCGGTGGGCCTCGCCTCGGCTGTGGTGCCAGGCGCGGATCGCCAGCAGCCCGGCGTATTCGCCCTGGGACCCCGCATTGGGCTGGAGGGACACCCCGGCAAAACCCGTGATCGCCGCCAGCCAGCGCTCCAGATCGCTGGCCAGGCGCTGGTAACCGCGGCTCTGATGGGCGGGGGCAAACGGGTGCAGCTGGCCGAAGCTGGGCCAACTCACGGGCGCCAGCTCGGCAGCCGCATTGAGCTTCATCGTGCAGCTGCCCAGCGGGATCATGCCGTGCACCAGGGAGAGGTCCTGGGAGGCCAGATGCTGGATGTAGCGCAACAGCTCCGTTTCGCTGCGGTAGCGGTGAAACACCGCCTGGCTGAGCCAGGGCTGCTGGCGCAGCGGCAAATCCACCAGGGGATCGTCGCCACCGGCGCGCCCTTGGACGGCAGCGGTGAGACGCCCAACGGCGGCCGCCGCCGCGGTGGGATCGTCGGCCAGGGCCGTCAGCAGCTGGCCCAGCTCCTCGGGAGTGGAGAGCTCATCGAGGCTGATGCCGAAGCCGCTCTCGTCGCCGTGGAGGTTGAAGCCGGCCGCCTCGGCCCGCTCCACCAGGGCCGCGGCCCGCGGGGTCAGCACCCTGAGGGTGTCGAAGCCGGGGCCGGGCTCAGGGGCCAGCTCCAGAGCGGTGAGGGCCTCGGCCAGGCCGGCACGGAGGGCCACCAGGCGCCGGGCGATGGCGTCGAGGCCATCGGGGCCGTGGTGCACGGCATAGAAGCCGGCCATCACCGCCAGCAACACCTGGGCCGTGCAGATGTTGCTGGTGGCCTTGTCGCGGCGGATGTGCTGCTCGCGGGTCTGCAGGGCGAGCCGCAGGGCTGGCCTGCCCTCCGCATCCACAGAGGAGCCCACCAGGCGGCCGGGGATCTGGCGCTTGTAGGCCTCCACCGTGGCGAAGAAAGCCGCATGGGGCCCGCCGAAGCCCATCGGCACCCCGAAGCGCTGGGCGCTGCCAACGGCGATGTCAGCCCCCAGCTCCGCCACGGGGGCCAGCAACACCTGGGCCAGCGGATCGATCGCCACGGCCGTCACGAGCCCGGCAGCCCGGGCCGACGCCAGGAGGGTGCTGGGGTCCCACAGCCGACCGCTGCGGCCCGGCAGCTGGATCAGCAGGCCGAAGGCGTCGTCGGGCAGGGCGGCAGCGGCCAGGGTCTCGGCCTCCACCAGCTCCAGCGTGATGCCCAGGGGCTCGGCCCGGGTGTGCAGCACCGCCAGGGTCTGGGGGAACACGGCCCGGTCCACCAGAAACCGCTGGGCGTCTTTGCGCTTGCAGACGGCCAGAGCCAGGGCCATGGCCTCGGCAGCGGCGGTGGCCTCATCGAGCAAGGAGGCGTTGGCGATCGGCAGACCGGTGAGCTCGCTGATCAGGGTCTGGAAATTGAGCAGGGCCTCCAGGCGCCCCTGGGCGATCTCGGCCTGGTACGGGGTGTAGGCGGTGTACCAGGCGGGATTTTCAAAGACATGGCGCTGAATCACCGCCGGCGTGGCGGTGCCGTAATACCCCTGGCCGATCAGGCTGCGCCGCAGCTGATTGCCGGCGGCGATCTGCGCCAGTTCCGCCAGGGCCTCGGCCTCGCTGCAGGGTTCGGGCAACCCAGCCGTCGCCGTCGCCGCATCGAGCAGCAGATCGGCGGGCACAACCTCAGCGGCCAGGGCCTCGAGGCTGGCCACACCCAACTCCTGCAACATCCGCTGCTGGTCGTCGGCGCTCGGACCGATGTGCCGCCCCACAAACGACAGGGGAGGGGAAACCGGAATCCCCATCAGGCGCCCTGCACCTTGGCGCCGTAGACGGCGGCGTCCATCAACCCCTCGAGCTGGCTCGGGTCCGTGGGCTGGAGGAGGAGCAACCAGCCTTCGCCGTAGGGATCGTTCTGCAACTCCTCCGGGCTGGAGAGCACCGCCTCATTGCGGGCCAGCACCACGCCGGTGACCGGCGCCAGCAGATCCTCCACCGCCTTCACCGACTCCACGCTGCCGAAACTGGCCCCTTGGGTGAGGGTGGCGCCCACCTCGGGAAGCTCGACGAACACGATGTCGCCGAGTTGGTCGATGGCGAAGGCACTCAGACCCAGCCGCAGCCGCTCCCCCTCGGGCCGGACGTATTCATGGCTGTCGGCGTAGCGGCAATCGCCAGGGAAGGAGAGCGCCATCGCAGGTCGGAAAGTCGCGTCAGTCTGTCCGATCCAGGCCGGCAGTGGCCAGCGCCACAAGCGCCCGTTCCAGGGCGATCTGGGCATGGGCCCGGTGGGTGCCGCCCTGGGCAAAGAGCACATAGGGCTCCCGCAACGGCGCATCGGCGGAGAACTCACTGGTGCTGCCATCGATGAAGGTGCCGCCAGCCATCACCAGGGCGCTGGCGTAACCGGGCATGGGCGCCGGCACCGGGTCGAGGTACGAGCCCACCGGCGACGCCGCCTGAAAGGCCCGACACACGATCTTGAGCCGTTCCGGATCGCCGAGCCGCACGGCCTGGATCACATCGCTGCGGGCCGCCCCGGGCCGGGGATGCACGGCATAGCCGAGATCGCTGAACACCTGAGCCACCAGCTCACTGCAGATCAGGGCCTCCGCCACCATCTGGGGGGCCAGGAACAACCCCTGAAACAGCAGGCGATTGAGGTCAAAGCTGGTGCCCCCCTCGGCGCCGATCCCCGGAGCGGTGAGCCGGCAGCAGGCCTGCTCCACCAGCTCGGATCGGCCCGCCACGTAGCCGCCGGTGGGGGCAATGGTGCCCCCCAGGTTTTTGATCAGGGAACCGGCCATGAGGTCAGCCCCAACAGCTGTGGGCTCCCGCTCGTCCACCAGCTCGCCGTAGCAGTTGTCCACGAACACCAGGCAATCCGGCTGCAGGGCCTTCACCCGGCCACAGAGCACCCCGATCTCCTCCACCGAAAGGGATGGCCGCCAGCTGTAACCGCAGCTGCGCTGGATCAGCACCATGCGGGTGGGCAAAGCCAGGGCCGTCGCGAGGCCGTCGTGGTCCACAGCGCCGTCAGGCGCCAAGGGCAGTTCGTCGTAGACGATGCCGAACTCCGCCAGGGATCCCTGGCCGCTGCCGCGGATGCCGATCACCTCCTCCAGGGTGTCGTAGGGGCGGCCGGTGAGGGCCAGCAGGCGATCCCCAGGGCGCAACACCCCAAACAACGCCGCCGCAATCGCGTGGGTGCCACTCACAAACTGCAGCCGCACCGCGGCCGCCTCGGCTTGCAACACCCGGGCAAACACCCGATCCAGCACCTCCCGGCCCTGGTCGCCGTGGCCGTAGCCACTCACCGAGGCGAAATGCTGCACGCCCACGTGCTCCGCCGCCATGGCCTCGAGCACCCGCCGCAGCCGGGGCTGCACCGCGCTGGTGTGATGGGCCGCCGCGGCAGCAGTGGCGGCCACCGCCGCGGCAACCCGGGCCGCCGCGTCCCGTTGCAGCTCCCCAGCGGGTTCCGACATCGCAGTGCTCCACGGCCAGGACCCATGTTGCCGGGCGGTGCACGTCTAGATTTCCAGCGCTGTCCCCATGCGCCATTGCCAAGGCGTCACCGGGCACGCCCCACCCGGAGATTGCATTGGTTCTGACTACCGATCCGCCCCGCACCGAAACGCCCAACAGTCAGGAGGATCGCCGCATCCGGGCTTCGCTCACCGAGCCGCGGAGCCCCCTGCCCGCCCGCCAACGCAAATTCAAATCCGGCACCACCGGCTTCATGCTGGCGATGCACGTGGGCGCGGTGTTTGCCCTGCTGCCCCAGTTCTGGAGTTGGCAGGCCGTGGTGGTGCTGGCGGTGCTCTATTGGGTCACCGTGCTGGGCGTCACCCTGGGCCTGCACCGCTTGGTGACCCACCGCAGCTTCACCGCTCCCCGCTGGGTGGAGCGCATCTTGGTGCTGATGGGGGCCCTGGCCTGCCAGAGCGGTCCGATTGAGTGGGTGGGCCTGCACCGGCACCACCACAAGTATTCCGACCAGCCGAACGACCACCACGATGCGGCCCGGGGCCTGTGGTGGGCCCACAGCGCCTGGATGCTGCATGAGATTCCGGCCCTGCAACACGTGCAGCGGCTGACCGGCGACCTGCGGCGCGACCCCTTCTACCGCTGGCTCGACCGCTGGTTCCTGCTGCTGCAGCTGCCCCTCGGTGCTGCCCTCTATTGGACTGGCGAGCTGGCGGGCGTCCACGGCGGCGGCCTGGGCCTGGTGCTCTGGGCCATCCCCCTGCGGCTGGTGATCGTGTATCACGTCACCTGGCTGGTGAATTCGGCCACCCACTTCTGCGGCTACCGCAACTTCGACAGCCCCGACCTCTCCCGCAATTGCTGGTGGGTGGCGATCTTGAGCTTCGGCGAGGGCTGGCACAACAACCACCACGCCTTCCCCCACTCGGCGCGGCACGGGCTGCGCTGGTTTGAGTTCGACATCACCTGGCAGCACATCAAGCTGCTGCGCCGCCTGGGCTGGGCCAGGCGCATCCGCGAAGCGCGCTACCCCGCCTGAGCCGAACGGAATGCTTGGAGCCCTCCAGGACAACGTGGTCGGCTGGGCTCGAACTGGAGGGCTGGTTGGTCTCACCCTGGCGATGACCGTGGAAAACCTGGTGCAGGTGGTGCCATCCCTGGTGATTCTCCCCCTAGCGGGGCACCTGAGCGCTCAGGGTGTGATCAGCCTTCCCGCCGCCATCCTCTGCTCCATCGCCGGCAGCCTGGTGGGCTGCCTGATCTGGTATTCCCTTGGGCGCCTGGTGAACGAAGAGCGCCTGGAGCGCTACGCCCGCCGGCGCGGTGGCTTGCTTGGCATCACGCCGGAGCGGTTGCACACCTCCAGGCAGTGGTTCCAACGCCACGGTTGGCAGGTGGTGTGCTGGGGGCGATTGATTCCGGTGTTGCGCACCAATGTGTCGCTACCGGCCGGCATCGAACTGATGCCCCTACCGGCTTTTCTCGGCTGGTCGACCCTGGGCACCGGCCTCTGGAACAGCAGCTGCATCCTGGTGGGCTACGGGCTCACGCTGGCCAGCCGCTGACCCACCCCACTGCGGGCTGCGATACACCCAGTGCCCCTGCTTGATCGTGGCCAGCACCTGGATGCGGCGGATGGCCATGGGATCCACCTTCAGCGGATTGGCATCGAGCACCACCAGATCCGCCACCTTGCCCACCGCCAGGCTGCCCTTGCGCTGTTCCTCAAACAGCTGATACGCCGCCTGGCTGGTGAGCGCCTGCAGACCGGCATAGGGCGCAATGCGCTCCTGCAGCTGCAACACGGCGCCGGAGCGGGTGGTGCGGGTCACGGCACTCCAGAGCGCATCCATCAGGCTGGGGCTGACGCCCGCCGGCGCGTCGTGGTGCAGCGAGAACGGAATCCCGGCGCGCTGCACCGAGCCAATCGGGCCGAGCCAGGCCTGGCGCTCCGGTCCCAGCGCCTGGGCCAGCGCATCACCCATGGGATACAGCCCGGCTGCTGTGAAGCTCACCCCCATCCCCAGCTGCCGCGCCCGTTGAACCTGATCGGGGCGCAGCACCACACCGTGATGGAGCACCGTGCGGTGGTCGGAGGCGCCGGCACTGGCTGTTGCCCGCTCCATCGCCTGCAGCAGGGTTTCAGCCGCCTGCGCGCCCACGGCATGGGCGCCGAGTTGCCGCGCACCGGCCCAGCGGGGATCGCGGCGCAGCTCGAGCAACAGAGCCGTAAGCGCCGGCACATCCAGGCCAGACGCGCTGGCCATGGCACTGGTGTTGCCATCGAGCCAAACCTTCACCCCGGCCCAGCGCACGCGGCGGTCGTAGCGGCCGGCTCGACCCAAGCGCTCGCGCACCTGGTCACGCCGATCGTGCTTGGCGTAGAGCACCACATCGATCGGCAGCAGTTGCTCAGCCTTGATCTGCTCCACCACAGCCAGATCCTGGCCACTCAGGCCAAAGCCCAGCTCTGAAGCGGTGGTCTGGCCGTTCGCGGTCCACAGGGCGACCGCCCGGCGCACACCCTCACGCACCCGCTGCAGCGAACGGGGTGGCCGCGCCTGCAGAACGCTAAACACCCACTCCTCGCCGGCAGGCGCGGCAGCAGGCCAGCCCATGCGGCGCTGCAAGGCGCTGTTGATCGCGCCTTCGTGGCCGGAGCCGTCTTGCACAAACACCGGCCGAGTGGCGCTCACCTGATCGAGTTCAGCCGCCGTGGGATGCCGGCGTTCGGCCAGTTGCTCCACCCGATAGCCCATCCCCTCGATCCACTCGCCGCTGGGCACCGATCCGGCATGGGCCTGCAGGCGCTGGATCAGCTCGGGAATGCTGCGGACTCCGGCCAGGTTGGCGTTGAGCAGGGTGTGGCTGGCCAGGATGAAGTGGCCGTGGGCGTCGATCAGGCCAGGCAGCAAGGTGCCGCCCTTGAGATCCACCAGCTGCGCGCCCTCGCCAGCTTTGGCTCGAGCCTGATCCTGGCGACCCACATAGAGGATCCAGCCATCGCGCTCCAGCAAAGCCTCCGCGTAGCGCGGCGTGGGGCCCTCCATGGTGAGGATGTCGCCACCGAGATACAGCGTGATCCGCGGATCAGCTCGCGCAACATCCACCAGCCCCAGGGGCAGAATCAACGCCAACGCAGCCCGCGCGACAGAGCATCGAGACCCGAGGCAACAGCTGATAACGCCTATGGACGCCTCAGCCGTTGACATGGCGGCTGCGGCCCTCCACCAACGCCTCGCGCGCACCGACGCCGAAACGCTCACGGAAATCACGGCTGAAGCTGGCCAAGTTGATGTAGCCGCAGGCCTGGGCAACCTGGGTGACGGTGAGCCCAGGCTCGCCAGAAAGCAATCGCTGCCGGGCCAGATCTAGTCGCTGACGGCGTAGCCATTGCATTGGGCCGCAACCCACCTCAGCCTTGAAGCCCTTCTGGATCGCGCGGCGCCCGTATTGCCCTTGCCGCTCGATCTCACTGAGCGAAATAGGTCTGTGCAGATGGCAACGCATCCAATCCATCAGCTCGTGAACCCTGCGGCGCAACTTGAGCTCCTCACCGCTGCCCTCACGGAGGGCATCAAGCTCCGCCAGGGTGGGATGGAGAAGCAAGGCAATGCAGCGCAGGATCAGATCGTCCAGGCAGAGCATGGGGTCTGGGTGGCCGTGTCCCAGCCGGAAGCTGCCATCCACCAGGGTCAGGGCTCCCAACAGATGACGGTAGTTGTAGTGATTGCGCGGTTCGCCCGTGTTCACCGTGAAGGGAATGGAGAGTAGGGATCCCAGGGCGGCCACGCCCAGCCCATCACCGGTGATTGCCACGATCCGGCTGATCAAGGCCGCCTGGCGAAACTGAAGTGCGGTGCCGGCGGACACGTCGTTGACCAGCCGCCAGCCGCGGGGTGGGAGGAATGCAACCGTCTGCCCCACGCTGTTATCCAGCTGATCGCCATCGATCCGGTATTGCCCCCAACCGGCAGAAGGCAGCGCCAACAAGCACAGGGGCTGCAGTGGGTCCACTTCCAGCGTGATCGGATCGCCCAGCACGCTGGTGAGGCTCACCTCACCGAGAGCGGCAGAGGCCACCTGAAGCTGGGTCGGCCGGAGTCTGTGCAACCGAGGTGCAAAGGGCTCGAGATCGAGGATCTCATAGGTCTGACCCAGCAGCGCAGCCAACGATTCGGAGCCGTCCACCGTGGCGGCCCAAGACGTGCCCAACAACAGGGGCCTCTCGAGAACAGAAGGCAGCACTCGGCGAGATGGGGCGTAGGCGTAAGAAAACAGTATTAAAGGGCCCCCACGAAGCGCGGCGAATGGGAGGCCCTCGCGACCTCGCGACCTCGCTGCCCTGTGGGCAGGCGCGGCGATGTGGGCGCGGGCGCCTGCAGAAGGCTTGCGAACACCTCGAACGCGCCAAGGGGCCCAACGAGACATTGGAAAACAATGCGCTTACCGAAAGTAATACGCTTACCGAAGTATTTCATTCTTCCAGCTATTGAATTGTCCACCGGCTAAATATCATTTTTACCGCCAAAATCATGGCAAAAGGTTGGCCTTCGCCGTTCGGCGCGAGGGGCACCCTGCAGGCCTGCACCCAAACGGTTCCCTTCATGGACACCAAGCTCTCCCTGTTCGACCTCACCGGCACCAGCAGCAGCAGCAGCAGCAGCAGCAGCAGCAGCAGCGAATGCTCGCTTGCGCTGCTCAGCGCCCTGGCCGGAGCCGAACGCCTGATCCGCGAGCTGCTTCAGGGCGACGATGCGGCCACCACCCTGTTTGCGCTGTTCAACGGCGGCAGCAACGAACCTTCAGCCGAATGGCTGGCAGGAGCGGAGCAGTTCATCAGCGGCCTGCTCAGCGGCGCGCTGAGCGTGGATCTGGAACTGCGCGCCGCCAGCGATCTGCTCGGGGCCTACGGCGCCTACGCGGCCGCCGGGCCCGACGGCCAGCCGGTGATCTATCTCAACGAAGCCTCGGTGGAGCAATTCAGCCCTGAGGAGCTCACCCGCTTGATTCTGGAGGAAGCGGGCCACTGGATCGACAACCAGCTCAACGGCAGCACCGACACCACCGGCGATGAGGGCGAAGCCTTTGCCGCCGCCGCCCTGGGCCAGGAGCTGAGCGTTGCAGAGATGGAACGCATCCTCGGCGACAACGACGCCGTGGAACTCAGCATTGACGGACAGGCCATCACCGCAGAAGCTGCAACCGCCGCGCCAAGCAATACGGTTAATTTTACAGCCACAGTAGTCGACTATCGCTCTACGGCAAACGGAACAAGCTCTCAAAACCCTGCCTACGGGAAACAAACATATACCTACGCTGGCACGGATGCCGCATTCGAGCAGAACTGGAACACGGACCTATACGAAAACCTTGATTTCCAGCAGTCCGGAAACGGGAGTGCGGTCAATTTTGATATTACCTCTTCATCGGCGGGCTATGATGCCAACTATTTTTACTTCCGCACTACCGTAGCCGGCCTCATTAAGCCTGGCAATTGGTATTTTGAGCTCAATATACCCACGACGGGCGATTCAGATGCTAGGCCAGATTACTTAATCGCACTTCAGCCGACAGATCAGAGCCTTACGCAAAGCGCTTGGACCAATACGGTAGACATCGGTCAATTCAAGATTTACAAAGACGCAAATAATAACGTTGGCGGCGATTCCTTAACAGCGTCCAATCTTAGCACTGGCAGTAGGGGAGATGGCTACGAACAGCTTTCTTTCGACGGAGGCACATCAGGTCAACGAATTATATGGTATCGCATCAATGGCAACACTATCGACGTAGCCCTCGATCGCGCATTCCTAGGCCTAACAGGAGATACAGCAAAAGCAGCATTTCGCGCAACCGGAGTCCAGTCTACATCGATTTCTGCGCCTGAATGGTTTATTCACGACTGGAAGTCCGTCTCAGACATTAGTGGCTTTGGGTTTGACAATACCAACTCAGCAGACACATCAACTTGGGCTCAAGTTGGGCCTGGCGTTACTGCTGTCGTCACGCCAACGATTTCCATTGGCAGTGTCACCGTCAGTGAGGCTTCTCCCTTCGCTGTTGTTCAGGTCTCCCTCAGCAACGCCTCAACAGCCGCCATCTCCTTTACCCCAACCCTCACCAGCGGCACCGCAACCGTTGGCACCGATACAGGCTCCACCCTCGAATACTTCAACGGCACCACTTGGCTCTCCGCTGCAGGCGGCGTCACCATTGCCGCCGGTGCTACCTCCGTTCTCCTGCGCACATCCATCACGCAGGATTCCGTCTTTGAAAGCACCTCAGCTGCACTAGAAGCTCTCAACGTCAACACCGGCGCCGTCACAGGCGGCGTCACCAATGCCTCGGGCGTCACTGGCACCATCACCATCAAGGACGACGGCTCTTCTACCAACGTCTTCCTCGCCAACAACAACTCAGCCACTCCAACTGCAGGCACCGCCGACAACGACACCCCAGCCATCTCCATTGGCAGTGTCACCGTCAGTGAGGCTTCTCCCTTCGCTGTTGTTCAGGTCTCCCTCAGCAACGCCTCAACAGCCGCCATCTCCTTTACCCCAACCCTCACCAGCGGCACCGCAACCGTTGGCA